>CAVOCG010000043.1:0-17830 GCA_963694095.1 Gammaproteobacteria bacterium | reverse complement strand
CAGCACAGCAGGACAGCTTTGCCACGGGCTTGCTTCATAGCCCGCAATACACTCGACCGCAGAGTGTGGCGGGTCGCGATGTACCGCAGGTACTGCTCAGTGGTGATCATGCAGCCATTCGAACCTGGCGCTTAAAGGAGAGCCTGGGTACAACCTGTTTAAAACGACCGGATCTGCTGAAGAGCAGTGAGTTAACCGAAGAGCAGCAGAAGTTATTAACAGAATTTAAAGCCGAGCATAGAGATTTGAATTAGCTCATTGGCCACAACATCAAACGTGGCGGATGGTAGACGAATATCAGGAGTAAGATTGATGAACAAGAGCAAAATCATTCAACAGATAGAATCTGATCAAATGGCCAAGGAATTGCCCGAGTTTGGCCCCGGCGACACGGTCACTGTACAGGTGAAAATCAAAGAAGGTGACAGAGAGCGATTACAGGCCTACGAAGGTGTGGTGATAGGGATGCGAAATCGTGGCCTGAACTCGTCCTTTACTGTGCGCAAAATTTCACACGGAGTTGGCGTGGAGCGGAGTTTTCAAACTTATAGCCCATTGGTCGATAGTGTGGATGTCAAGCAGCGTGGCGATGTGAGGCAGGCCAAGCTTTACTATCTACGTGAACTCTCCGGGCGAGCAGCGCGCATTACTGAGAAGCTGGCCAAGAAGCCCAAATAGTCCGAGTTGCCGCAGTACGCGGTTCCATCGGCATCTGCGACTGGGCGTGGAGTCATTTGGCCTGATTCCGTTTTAGTAGGCTAGGAATGGGAGCCTTTTTGGTGATAAAAAGGTGTACAATTCTTCAAGTCGTCGTCCCGGTTACATTGCAGCTGTTGCTTTACCTACCTCTTTGGAGCGCTTACAACATGGCAAAATTACTGATCAAACTAGCAACAGTTTTAGCCCTGACCCTGTCAGCTGGCTTTTTCGTGTTCTCCCAAGCTCAGGTTTCCGGCGCACCTTCTTCTTTGCGGGAAAAGTTGGCCGTGGCTATTGAAGCCGCTTCCGGAAATCAATTGCAAATCGCTAGCGTGACTGCGTCTGCACTCGGCTCAATCTATGAAGTAGAGCTAAATACCGGCGAAATACTGTATGCAGATGCTTCCGGTGATTATTTATTTGCTGGTGACATGTTTCAAACCACCAACTCTGGTCTGCTTAACTTGTCCGCCGGGAAACGGCAGCTCAAGACTCTGGATAAAATAGCTGCCATTCCTGAAGAAGAAATGATTATCTTTTCCCCGGATGACACCGATGAGATAAAAGCCACACTTACGGTTTTTACCGATGTGGATTGCCAATACTGCCGTGCGCTGCACGGGGATATGGAGCAATTACTGGAGAAGGGCATTCAGGTGCGTTATCTGGCCTTCCCTCGAGGTGGAGAAAATGCCGGATCCTACGACAAAATGCTTTCCGTATGGTGCTCCGATGACCGGAAGAAATCACTCAGCCAGGCTAAAAATGGTCAAAACCTACCCGCACAGACTTGTGATAGCCCCGTGTTAGCGCACTACGAGCTGGGAAATGAGCTTGGAATCACTGGCACACCAGCACTTATCCTACCTGATGGTAAACTTGTGCCTGGTTATATGGATGTCGATCGGTTGAGTGCCTTGCTGGGCGTTAACTGATTTAACCGTTCCCGTTTTAACTTCAATCAGCATTCCCTGTTGGTTCCGCATTGGGGGTTGTTCGCTTCTGCTGTGATGTTCCGGGATGGGATTATTCAGTGTTTCCAGTATAATCCGCGTTTCGTTATCTGATGGTTTGAGGCTGTTCGTGAGTAAAGAAATCCCTAAAAATTTCAACGTAGGTATCTGCGGTTTGGGAACCGTAGGTTGCGGAACCCTGGCGCTTATCCAGGGAAACAGTGAAGAACTGTATCGCAAGCTCGGCAGAAACCTGCAGGTTACCCATGTCGCTACTCGAACGCCCAGAGATGACATCAACCTTTATGGAGTCAAAGTAAGCGGGGATATATTCGATGTAGTCACCGACCCGGACGTCGATGTCGTGGTGGAAACCATCGGTGGATTTGATCCGGCCCTGGACCTTGTTCTGCAAGCAGTGGAGAACGGCAAGCATGTGGTAACGGCAAACAAAGCCTTGATTGCTGTGCACGGTAATCAGATATTTACCAAGGCTCAGGCGAAAAGCGTAACGGTTGCCTATGAGAGCAGCGTCGCGGGCGGTATTCCCATCATCAAAGCGTTACGAGAAGGTTTGGCGGCAAATAAGATCGATTGGTTAGCCGGCATAATAAATGGTACTGGCAATTTCATTTTGACAGAAATGACAGCAAAGCAGCGCCAGTTTGGCGACGTGCTTATTGAAGCGCAGGAATTAGGTTATGCAGAGGCGGACCCAACCTTGGATGTGGAAGGCATCGATGCTGCGCATAAATTAACCATCATGGCCTCAGTGGCTTTTGGTATTCCCTTGCAGTTTGAGAAGACCTATACCGAAGGGATAAGCCAAATTACCCCGGAAGATGTTGTCTATGCGAAAGAGCTGGGCTATCACATCAAACACTTAGGCATAGCCCAAAATTCGGCAAAGGGTGTTGAGATGCGAGTCCACCCCACACTGATTCCCAGCAGCGATATGATTGCGAATGTTGATGGCGTAGGTAATGCGATACTTGTGCATGGTAATTCGGTTGGTGCGACACTTTATTGTGGGCCAGGAGCAGGAGCCGAAGCAACCGCGTCTTCGGTAGTTGCAGATGTTATGGATATTGCACGGCTCGATTCGATAGATGCTTCAGCGTTTGCCGTTTCCGGGCTCGGTTTTCGTAATCCGTATACCGACGTACAGATAATGGATATCGAGGACATTAGCTCGGAGTATTACTTGCGGATTCAGGTGCAGGATAAAGTTGGTGTCATGGCAAGAATAACCAGCGTACTGCAGGACTGCGGTATTAGCATCGAAGCAGTCATTCAAAAAGAAGCGGTGAGTGAGACACTGCCGATAGTCTTACTCACGCATAAGGTTGCAGAGAGGGATATGAATAAAGCGATCCAATTGCTTGAGGATCTATCCGAGGTCTCTGGGAAAATAGCGCGTATCAGAGTCGCCCCATTTGCGGATGGCACAATATGAAATATGTCAGCACTCGGGGCAGTTCGCCCGCCCAAAATTTCGAGGGCGTATTGTTAACTGGTCTCGCGCCAGATGGTGGGCTGTATGTGCCCACTGAGTTACCCCAGATTAGCGCGGCGGAAATGGCGAGTTGGCGTGGTCTGAGCTACGCTGAGCTAGCACTAAAAATTATCTTCCCATTTGTTAGCGATACTATTGAAGAAGGGGAACTAAAACGCATCATCGATGCGAGTTATGCCGAATTTGACCACCCTGCAGTGGCTCCGCTGACAATGCTATCAGCCAACGAATGGGTGTTGGAGCTTTACCATGGGCCGACCTTGGCGTTTAAAGACTTTGCGCTCCAGGTGTTGGGGCGGTTGCTGGATTATGTGCTGAAGAAAAATGATCAACGGGTGGTGATTCTTGGGGCGACTTCCGGTGATACCGGGTCCGCCGCATTGGAAGGTTGTCGTCACTCTGACAATGTTGACATCTTTATTCTGCACCCTCACAACCGAGTGTCCGATGTACAGCGCAAGCAGATGACAACGGTGTTGGGTCACAATGTGCACAATCTCGCGGTTGAAGGAAGTTTTGATGACTGCCAAAAGATTGTAAAACAGGCTTTCTCTGATCAATCATTTTTGGCAGATGACAGGCAGCTGGTGGCAGTTAATTCGATTAACTGGGCGCGCATCATGGTGCAGGTTGTGTATTACTTTTATTCCGCCATTGCCTTGGGGGCACCGGATAGAAAAGTGTCTTTCTCGGTACCGACTGGAAACTTCGGAGACATCTATGCCGGATACCTTGCTCGGCAAATGGGTTTGCCAATAGAGCAATTGATTGTAGCTACCAACAAAAATGATATTCTGCATCGTTTTATTTCTGCCAATGATTATTCCGTTTCGGAATTGACCCACACCTATTCACCGAGCATGGATATTTTGGTACCGAGTAATTTCGAACGCTATCTATTTGATTTGTTCGATAGAGATGGTGCCCAGTTAGCAAATTTCATGGAACAACCCACCAACCAGTCATTACACGTTAGTGAAGAACAGTGGTCCCGAGTTGCGGCCTGCTTCGATAGTGCTAGCGTCGATGATGCAGCGACTTGTGCACTGATTGCTGATGTTTATGCTGAATCCGGAGCGCTGCTTGATCCGCATTCTGCTATTGGCGTGAAAGCGGCACGAAATTGCAATAGAGATAAAGCCACACCGATGATTACGCTGGCAACCGCCCACCCGGCGAAGTTTGCAGAAGCCATCACCAAGGCGGGCATGCGTACTCCCACGTTGCCGCCGCATTTACATGATCTGTTTGAACGCGAAGAGAGCTACACTGTGGTGAAAAATAGCTTGAGTGCCGTGACAGATTTTGTGAGTAGCCGAGCGCGAACCTGAAGCATTATGCCGATTGCTATTCAAAGGCGCACTCCTAATCAGCAACTTAATTTGCCCGATGATGTGCATCCATTACTGCAGCGAATTTTTCGCCAACGTACGATTCTCCATGCCAGCGAGCTTACACTTGGCTTAGAAAATTTACTTCCTCCTAACTTGCTTAAAGGCCTGCCACTTGCAACCGAGCTGCTCTATCAGCAGTTCAAGAAGCAGGGCAGGGTTCTCTTTGTATCCGATTTTGATGCTGACGGCGCTACCAGTTGCGCATTAGGTATTTCCGCCTTGCGCGAACTCGGCTTCGATCATGTCGATTACATCGTGCCCAACCGATTCGAATATGGCTATGGCCTAACTCCTGAAATAGTAGACCTGGCACTTACCAAGAAACCGGATCTGATCGTGACTGTGGATAATGGTATATCCAGCGTCGATGGTGTTGCCGCAGCTAAAGCCGCCGGAATTGAGGTGTTGATCACGGATCATCATCTACCTCCTGCGGAATTACCCGATGCGGATGCAATTGTTAATCCCAATCAGGGCGGCTGTGACTTTCCCAGCAAATGTATTGCAGGTGTCGGAGTGATTTTTTATGTCATGCTGGCCCTGCGGAGTTTGCTTCGCGAGCAAGGCTGGTTTGAAGGTAAGCAAATCAAAGAACCAAATATGGCCGCCTATCTCGATCTGGTTGCGCTCGGGACCGTCGCTGATGTAGTTCCGCTTGATCGCAATAACAGGATAATGGTGAATGAAGGTTTGAAGCGAATTCGGGCAGGCAGGACTCGCCCTGGTATTACAGCGCTATTGAAAATTGGTGGGCGTAGCCAACAGACGTTGCTGTCCTCTGATTTGGGTTTTGCGGTAGGCCCACGACTGAATGCGGCCGGCAGATTGGATGATATGTCGCTGGGTATTGAGTGTTTATTGTCTGAGCATACTGGGCAGGCGTTTGAGTTGGCAAAGCAGCTGGATAATCTCAACAAAGACAGAAAGCAAATAGAAATTGATATGCGAGAGCAGGCGTTCCAGCATTTGGAGAACGTTGTGTTGGAAGAGGAAAATCTGCCCGCCGCGCTATGCCTGTTTGAAAAGTCTTGGCATCAAGGGGTAGTTGGGATCGTTGCTTCACGGGTGAAGGACAAGTATCACCGTCCTGTAATTGCATTTGCTGAGGCCACAACTGGTGAGACCAATGACAGTGAATCAGAGCTCAAAGGCTCAGCGCGCTCAATCGCGGGCTTTCACATTCGGGATGCACTGGATGCGGTGGCGACCCATAACCCGGGCTTGATTAATAAATTCGGCGGCCATGCGATGGCGGCAGGATTGAGTATTCTCAAATCAAATTTCAAAAGCTTTAGTACTGCATTTCAACTTGAAGCAGAGCGCTTGCTTAATAGCGAGCAACTTAAAGCAAAAATAGTGACCGATGGTAGCCTGGAGGCGACTTATTTTAATTTAGCAACTGCTAATATACTGCAGCAAGCCGGCCCCTGGGGGCAGGAATTTCCAGAACCCTCATTCGATGGACACTTTACAATTGTGCAACAGAGGCTGGTTGGGGGGAAACATTTAAAGCTGATTTTGCGACCACTGGGTGCGCAGATTGATATTGATGCTATAGCATTTAATGTAGATCTTCAGTGTTGGCCGAACCAGTCAGCCAGAGAAATTGAAATTGCTTTCAAACTTGATGTGAATGAGTTTCGCGGCAAGGTGAATTTACAGCTGATGGTGGAACAAATTATCGGTTCCAGTTAAGGGTTGCTGACGGGGCACTTCCGATAAAACTGGCTTAGTTAAACAGGTTTCGCTTTGGCCATGCTTCAGAGCTGCCTTAAATCAACTACTTGCCGTTGATGTTGTTACCATTTCCCATTATAGTTTGCTCATTAACACAGGGGAATAACATGAAGAAAGAAGATAAAGACTTAATTGCGCGGCGCACTTTAATTACGGGCATGGGTGTAGCTGCTGCAGCTGGCCTTGCTGTCAGCGCTTCGTCAGCATCCGCACAGACACGCTCGGGTTTTGAGCCTGAGCGCCATAGCCTCGACTCCTGGTTTGACGAATTGGGGGGGGAGCATCGTGCCTTTGTTGACTCCTCCACGTCGGAGGGTGGTGCTAATGCATTGCGCTATGCGAGTAATATTCTTACCGCCCATGTAGATGACTATGCTGGCGGCGTGTCAGATTACGCCATGGTGGTGTGCTTCCGGCATGCTTCAGTCTCTTTTGGTTTTAATGATGCAATGTGGGAAAAATACGGAGCAAATTTGAATTCCCGCGCTGATCCGTTGCCTACGAGCAACCCGATGAATGTGCCCACAGGCTCTAATGGGCAAAATTCCATTGGTTCCCTGGTAGAGAGGGGTGTGCGTTTTGCTATTTGTGCAAGGGCAACCAGAAGTCTTGCTGGAAGAATTGCGCGAAGTACGAACCAGTCTGCCGATGAAGTTCTGGCGGAACTCCATGCCAATGCTATCCCAAATAGTCGCTTTGTTCCTGCTGGTGTAGTGGCGGCAACGCGTTCGCAGGAGTACGGCTACAGCCTGTTATATTCTGCGTGAAAGGCAAGTCTAATGACAAAAATTTGATTTGGAATTGTAAATTCAATCAGAACCTTGTTTACAATTGCTTACTGTTGATTTGGTTTCATATTATTGTCAGTTGATTCAGATAGGAGATGGGCATGAAGAGCAAAGATCAAGGCCTGGTTGGGCGTCGCATGTTAATAACAGGCATGGGTGTGGCGGCGGCTGCGGCTGCGGGTCTTGCGGTCAGTGCTTCATCAGCATCTGCACAAAATTCATCCGGCTCGGGTTTTGCAGCTAAGCGTCACAGTCAGGATTCCTGGTTAGGCGAACTGGCAGGCGAGCACCGTGCTTTTGTCGATTCTTCCACGGTGGCTGGCGGGGAAAATGCGCTACGTTATGCAAGCAATATCCTCACGGCCCATGAAGATGACTACGCTGGCAGCGCGTCAGATTATGCCATGGTGGTGTGCTTCCGACATGGATCAACGCCATTTGCTTTTAGCGATGTGATTTGGGAAAAGTACGGGGCAGCATTTGACTCTTCCGCTGATCCAGCGCCAACCACCAACCCAATGAATGTGCCTACCGGCTCCAATGGGCAAAATTCGATTGGTTCCTTGGTCGAAAGAGGTGTGTACTTTGCGATTTGTTCCAGAGCGACCCGAGCCTTTTCCGGAATTCTGGCTCGAAGTACTGGGCTACCCGCCGATCAAGTGCTGCAAGAACTGCTTGCCAATCCAATTCCTAATAGCCGCTTTGTACCCGCTGGGGTCGTTGCAGCGACTCGCGCACAGGAGTATGGCTACAGCCTCTTGTACTCGGCATGATACCAACCCGATCCCTTCATGAAGAATTCGGGTTAGAGCCTAAATGACTGAGACAACCGCGGACACCACACCAGACAGCCTAGTTGATACGCAATTAGTTTATGCGCACGGCTTGGCGGCGATGGTTACCCTACTGATTGCAGTACTTTTCGGCATTATCGTGTCTCTGCAATTCCTGTTTCCTGACATGACCGGCAACTGGCTGTCGCTGGGTTGGGGGCGGCTGCGCTATGCCCACACCCAGGGCATTATGCTTGGCTGGCTTGGCAATATATTCTTCGCCTTTCTCTACCACGCCGTACCGATACTGACCGGCCGCCAGGTCACCAGTCGACGTCTCGGCCGCTGGATATTCGGTGTCTGGAATTTCGTTGTAATGGCTCCTGGCTGGATACTTGTGCTTTCAGGTATCAGTCAGCCTATTGAGTGGGCCGAGTTTCCACTGATTATCGACGTGTTTGTAATTGCGGGGCTAGTGCTTGCCGGGATCCAGTTCATACCCCCATTTTTCCGCCGTGGTCTGGAAGACCTCTACGTATCGAGCTGGTATATCATCGGCGGGCTAGTTTTCACTGCATTGGCTTATCCCATGGGTAATATTGTGCCCGAGTTGGTGCCGGGGGCAGCAAGCGCTGCATTCGGCGGCCTGTGGATTCACGATGCTGTAGGTTTATTCGTCACACCGCTGGCACTGGCAATTCTTTACTACATTATTCCTGCTACCACCGGGCGACCGATTTACAGTCATTTTCTCTCTATGCTGGGGTTTTGGGGGCTGTTTTTTCTCTACCCCTTAAATGGCATTCACCACTATATATTTTCCGTAATTCCGATGGCGGCACAACTGAGCGCAATCATTGCTTCGGCTTTGCTTGGAGTTATTGTGCTCTTCGTGGTTACCAATTTATTCATGTCCCTCAGGGGCGAAGGTTTATTTCCCCGGGATATAGCGTTGCGCTTTGCTTCGATGTCGATCGTATTTTATCTGGTTGTCAGTGTGCAGGGCGCGATGCAGGCCCAGATGGGTTTGAATCAGACTATACACTTTACTGACTGGGTGGTTGCCCACTCCCATCTGGCCATGCTCGGCTTCGCCACCTTTGCCGGCATCGGTGGAGTGATTCATGCCTGGCAGCGCATTCCCTGGGTGCGCTATAACGCGCAGGCACTGGAGTGGTCGTATTGGCTGCTATTTGCTGGTATCAGCCTGATGATGGTGGATCTCACTATAGCTGGCGTCATAGAAGGCCGACTGTGGCAGGCAGAGGTGCCCTGGCTCGAGTCTGTGCAGGCGGCAAAACCCTATTGGATAGTTCGTGTACTCTCTGGCATACCGATTACCGCAGGTTTTATCTTGTTACTGCTTGGATTAACTACCGGGCCTGAGGGGGCGGGAGCCCAAGCCATGGGCGACAATTCGGCGCGCCAGACGCCGGAGGAGGTGCTGCCACAGTTGTCACCGGTTACACCCGCAGCAACAGCTTCGGAGACAGCTCCTTCCGGACAGGTTTTACGCATGTCATACATCGTCGCCGCAATTGCCGGTGTTGGATTTTTCGCTGGATCGATTACCTTGTTGGGCATCTGGCCTGAGCGCATTTTGAGCCAGCAAATCAGCGCCACAGCGCCAGCCAATGCGCTGCTCGCTACGGCTTCGGAAGAGCGGGGCCGAGATATCTACGCACGGGAAGGTTGCGCGTACTGCCACACCCAGCAGATTCGCTATCTAGAAGCAGATATTGCACGGTTTGGTGCACCATCGCTGGCCTGGGAAAGCCGATTTGAATTTCCTCACCTTATGGGTACGCGGCGCATAGGTCCCGACCTGTCACGGGAGGGGGGCGCTCGCACCGCAGACTGGCAATATTTACATCTGTTCTCACCGCGCAGTGTGGTGCCGCTATCTATAATGCCGCCTTATGCTGCGTTCTTTGATGGTGCCCCGGATCGGCCAAAACAGGAAGCGCGGGATCTTATCGCTTATCTGGAAAGTCTCGGTCGCGCCCGGGAACTTGCTTGGCCTGAGGGAGATGAGCTGGCCAGGGCTGCACTTGCTGGTGATTCCTGGGCACAAATGTCGTTTGATGCACCGATGTTAAATGCCCACCCAGCCAAAGCACAGCCCAGAGGCTCGGCGCCGGCTTTAGGTTCGCCTGCCGCTGCTGAGACCGGGCGTCAGCTTTGGCAGGATAACTGCGCAAGCTGCCATGGTGATCAGGGGCAGGGCGACGGGCCCGCTGCTCTCTGGCTCAGTCCGCAGCCCACTAATCTGGCCGAGCACGAATATTCAACGGCACTACTTGGCGATGTGCTTTGGAATGGCGTGGTTGGCACTGCGATGCCTGCCTGGCGTGATCACTCACCTGAGGATCTTGCTGCTCTGGCAGAAGTGGCCCGTGGCTTCTTCACGGCCTCGCCAGGAGCTGAGCCGTCAGTTGCTGAGCTGGCGCTTGGACAACAGGTTTATGTCGACAACTGTGCCCAATGCCATGGGGATAATGGTGACGGTGAAGGTTTTGCTGCCAGCGAACTCCCCATCGCACCGAACGATTTTAGCGGACAGCGTCCGAGTATAGATGCGGCTCTTAGGGCTCTGACCAATGGCGTGAAAGGTACCTCTATGGCACCTTGGACTGACCGCTTGGATGAGAGTGAGCTACAGGCAGTGGTACACTATGTGCGTCAATTCTTTCAAGCTGACGGTGGTGTTACAGGGGGCAATCAGTGATCAGCAATTCAATTGTAATCCTGTCCTTGCTATTGGCTGGCGGATTCTGGCTTGCCTGGCTGCTACGCCGCGATGTGCGTAATCAAATCGAACAGCCCAAGCACCAGTTCCAGGATCGAGTGCTGCAATATGATCAACAATGTCACAACCCGAGGATGAAGGAATAAAGCCTATGCCCAAAATTGATAAAGGACACTCAGGTTTAACATCAGCCATTCTGGCAACAATCGGACTCGGCGTTGGTATCGCAGTGTTGGCGTTGGTCGTAATCCAATCGCCGACAATTAGAGACGATGCACCTGCTGCTGCAACCGCAGAATACGGCGAGCAAATACTGAGGAATACGGCGGCTGCGCTGGGACCTAATCAGGCAGACCCGGACAAACGCTTCTCGGGAACCAATATGGCCTGTGCGTCCTGCCATCTTGACACGGGGACCGAACCGGGAACTTTGTCACTACTCCAAGCTTCCGCCCGCTATCCCAGATTCTCAGGCCGTGATGGCCATGAGGGCGATCTCAGAGATCGTATCAATGGCTGTATGCAGCGCAGTATGAATGGAAGTCCATTGCCGCGTAATAGCCTTGAGATGATTGCCATGGAGACTTATATCCTGTCCCTCGGCGACCAGTTTGCCGCTATGGGAGAGACCCGTCGTTCACCCAATGAGCCCCCTGGTTTCGCAGAGCCGGATCGGGCAGCCAGTGTTGAAGCCGGCCAGATAGTGTATGAGGAGCGTTGTGAAGTTTGCCACGGAGTGGAAGGAGAAGGACTCCAGGCCACTGGCAACATCAATGACGGCTATCTGTTTCCACCGCTTTGGGGGCCGGATAGTTTTAATAATGGCGCTGGTATGACCCGTCTACTAACTGCAGCGCGGTTTATCAAGGCACGCATGCCGCTCGGTGATGCCGATCTTAGCGATGATCAGGCTTATGACGTCGCAGCCTATGTCAATTCTCATCCCCGTCCCCAGAAGAGCAACCTGGAAGTTGATTACCCTGATAAGGCATTGAAGCCAGTGGATAGTCCCTATCCTCCCTATGCGGATCCATTTTCTAGGGAGCAGCACCGACTGGGGCCCTTTGGCCCAATTCGCGAGTTCTACCGCAACAGATAATGTAGTGGACAAAAAAGGCCGGGTAATCGTGTTGATTATCCGGCCTTTTTCTATTTAACAGTGTTTACGGCTGATTGGAAAGATCTGTGCCGTTGATTGGAATCATGAGGTGAGCACCTGATGTTCCAGGGCGCATCATCCAGGGTCGACCTTTTCCGGCCAGCGCGTTGTCTCTTTGCCTACCAGTAGGCGCGCCGAGACTCTCTGCGGTAGCGCCCGGGAGCGATATAACCATCAATAACTGGATTCGGTCAGGCTTGTTGTAAGTTCGATAAGCCACGGTACCGAATAAACGCGGCGCAATTTCGCCACGATTTTCAGCAGCTGTAAGCTCGGCCTGAAGCTCGTCTCCTTCCAAACCCCGAGCTGACAGTTTTGCGCTAAGGTCGCGTCGTCCTGAGCCGGCAGTACCAGCACAGCGTGTAAAGCCGCTATCTACGTCTAAGGGCTGGCACTCAAAAAAGTTGCTGCCTTGCTTCAATACAACGCGATTGCCGCTGTCATCGTAAGTATAAACCGTCGCATCAGCTCTGAGATCCTCGGGTAGTGGCAGAACGGCGCCAGCAATATCTGCGGCAGACTGGCCGTTAGCAGTTAACGGCGCCAACAGTCCAATGAAAATAAGGGGAATTAATTTTTGTACAGCTGTCATCACAACCTCCATTAAGGTCTTTAGTAATAAGGTAAAGCGTAGCTATCTATGCAATCGGCAGTATAAGAGATCATCTACATTTGCACCATCCTAAACTGCGGGGTCAGTGTAATATTGTGTGGTTTTTTTGTAACCGGACAGCTATTTCCTTGAGTCGGGCCGACTATAGCGTGCCGGGGAGGCTTACCTCAGTACATGGCGTTCCAGCATTTGTCGCCGGACAACGGCGCCATAAACGTTGCCGCGGTGATCTACGCCTACTCCCTCAGCGCCGGAATGATCGTCCCTGAGTGGCTCCATGTCTTCGATAAAAGCGGTTACGGTTCCATCTACTGCAGAGCCGATACGGATACCCTTCATAATGCCGGTTAGTTCTTTTGCACCGGTGTCCGGACCGGATTCAGAATCCGCAACGTAAATGGTGTCATCTGGCGTAATAAATATACCACTGGGCCGGCCGAATTGGCGCCACTCATCAATGAATTCCCCGTCTTGAGTAAAAATCTGAATACGATTATTCTCCCGGTCCCCTACGAAAAGGCGGCCACGTGAATCCATGGCAATGGTGTGTGGTTCGCTAAGCTGGCCAGGACCTGAACCTTTGCTACCCCATTCATTTACAAAAGTTCCGTCGGCGGTGAAATGTATAATGCGGTTGTTCATGCCACCTCGATGACTTTCACTCACAAAGATGTCCCCATCGTTCGGGTCGACAACCACATCATTTGGATTAAAAAGTCGGTTCGGCCCGGAACCACCCACGCCTTTTTCACCCAATGTCATGAGTATTTCGCCAGAGGGGCTAAACTTGATTACCTGATGTCCAATGGTGCCATTGCTTCTGGCGTCGCTGACCCAGAGATTCCCCTGAGAATCCACCGTGGCGCCATGGGGAAAAATAAACAATCCTTGGCCAAAACTGTCCAGCAGCTTTCCTTCGTAATCGTATTTCAGGATGGGTGGTTCACTGCGCCCTTCGCAGGAATTGTCACTACAGCGGTGCACCACATAGATGTACTGCCCATCTGGTGAAGGTTCAACCGCAGTTACCGCAGCCCAGGGGGTGTTTGCAGGCAGCTCTCCCCAATCCCGCTGGGTTTCATAGGGTTTGGGCAAATTATTTTGTACACCGAAGATAACAGCATCTGCAGTTTGAGCGGAACCTGGCGTAGACTGGGTTGCCAGTAACAAGAATCCTGCTAAATTGACTATGGCTCTCATAGGCAGCCTCTCGGTGGTGGGAATGGAGTAAAATTTTAGACTACTTTAGATTTACAGCGTGATTATTGCAATATTGTACGTCAATTCCTTTCTAGCGGCTTATGCAAGGCAACGCCACTCCGGTAATTGTATTGTATGAAAAATTACATTTTCGGGTCTTCTACAGGGATGAATTAATAAATCTGATCTGATTTTGGCAATTTGGCCGATTGAATCTGTATAAGCAGTGACAATTCACCTTGATTTTGTTACTTTCTGGCACAATTCGATGTCTAATTCAGGCCCATTTCAAGGTACTATACAGGTATCTAACCGTTGGGAGGTGTAATGCGGGCTTTTATCAGTAACATATTGATTTTATTGAGTTTGCCCCTTGTCGGTCTGAGTGCTCAGGCAGACGTATATAAAACTGATCAAATCGAAGTAGAGCTAATTTCCGAAACTACCAATGTAGTTCCGGGCGAAACTCTGTGGCTGGCTATTCGATTACAGCCGATTGAGCATTGGCATACCTACTGGAAATTTGGTGGAGATAGCGGCTTGGCTACTGAAACCTCTGAGTGGGAGTTGCCTGCTGGAGCGACTGCAGGTGACATACTTTGGCCGGTACCGGAATGGACGCCGTTTCCAGGTACTAATCTGGTCAGCTTTGCCTACGAACATGAAGTTTTCTTACCAGTCCCGGTTACCGTTCCGGTGAGCTATACGGGCTCTCAATTTGAATTCACCACCAAAATAGACTGGCAGGTTTGTGATGAAATCTGCATCCCTGGCGATGCGTCATTTAGTCTGTCATTGCCGGTAGCGGATAGTGCCCAAATAGATCCGCAATGGAGAACAGCCTTCGCTGATACTCGGGCCACTATACCAACAGTAGCTCATTCACTGAGCGCTGACTTCAATGTTCACGATGGCAAAGTCAACGTCATGGTGGATGGGGGTTCAGACTTATTTGCGGATGTCGCAGAGGCCTACTTTTACCCTGTGCAGTCCCGCATCATGAAGTATGCGCCTTATCGCGAAGTCCTGGTGGAAGATAATCGAATTCAAATTAGTACGGAACAACATCGTCGTATGCCTGAAGACCTGGCCGCGATTGAAGGCGTGCTTGCGGTTGCGAACGAGCAGGGTACTTGGCGTGCCTATGAGCTCAATCCGGGTCGAACCCAAGTGGCCTGGAATGAGCAGATCGAGGTAGAGCTACTTTCTGAAACCACTAACATAGTACCCGGCGAGCAAACCTGGTTGGGGTTACGCCTGGAAGCCGCGGAGGGTTGGCATACTTACTGGAAGATTGGCGGAGACAGTGGTGAACCCACACAAGCAGTAGATTGGGTTGCGCCGGAAGGCACACAGGTCGGTGAAATTCGCTGGCCAGCGCCTTACTGGATTCCCTTTCAAGGTCCAGATCTGGTTAATTACGGTTATGAAGGTCAGGTGGTGTTACCTATCCCGGTGACAGTGCCAGATAATGTGGAAGGGGAGTTCGTCGATTTCTCAACCACAGTTAAGTGGTTTGTGTGTAACGATATTTGCCTGCCCGGAGAACAGCGCTTGGATTTGTCGCTTCCAATTGGTGAGGTAATTGAATTGGATGCCAGTAATGCGGCCCTGTCGAGTCAAGCCAGAGAGACGGTGCCGCAACGCGATCACGAGCTGGAGTTTCTGATCGTCGCCGCTGGTGAGCGGGTCAGTCTTGGCTTCCAATCAGCGGAGCCGATTTTTAAAGATGTAGTAGATGCCTGGTTTTTCCTGAGTCGGGGCGAAATCATTTCAAACGGTCCACTGCGTGATGTCACCATTAGCGACAACATGATTCAGGTAACCCATAATCAGCATAGTCGTATACCTGATGATCTGACTGATGTTTATGGCTCGCTGGTGGTAGCCGACGAACAGGGTAATCGACGTTCTTTTGAATTTGTTGATCCGGCTGGCGATGTCAATTTCTCTACCATTATTCCTCTGGCCTCGGCTGCAGATGGCGGCAGTGACGCGGGCCTGGCTGGAGGTGGTAGCATATTACTGTTTATGCTGTTTGCGCTATTGGGCGGCATAATCCTTAATCTCATGCCGTGCGTTTTTCCCGTCCTGTCCTTGAAAGCTCTGAGCTTTGTCAAGAATGCCGGCGAGTCTCAGCACAGGCAGCGCATGGATGGATTGGTGTATACCCTGGGCGTTATAGTCGCGTTTGTGGCTCTCGCTTCCCTGTTAATTGCATTACGTGCTGCGGGAGAACGAATTGGTTGGGCTTTTCAGTTTCAACAACCTTGGTTCCTAGCATTCATGGTCTACTTGTTTTTCCTGATGGCATTAAGCCTCTCTGGCGTATTTGAAATTGGGACGGGCATGATGGGAGCCGGTGGCAACCTTGCCGAAAAGAAAGGATACAAGGGCTCATTCTTTACTGGCGTGTTGGCAACTACGGTAGCGACGCCTTGTACCGCACCGTTCATGGGGCCGGCGCTTGGCTTTGCGCTTACCCAAACCTGGGCGGTTGCCATGTTGATATTCGTGTCGCTGGGTTTTGGTATGGCATTACCAATACTCGCATTGTCATTCTTACCTGCACTATCAAAATATATGCCGAACCCCGGTCCGTGGATGGAAACCTTCAAACAATTTATGGCATTTTTGCTCTATGCATCCGCACTATTCTTTCTGTGGGTTTTAGGCGTTCAGGTTGGTGTTACCGGCATGGCGCTAGTGCTTGGCGCGTGCATCTTGTTGGCATTCGCTGCCTGGTTATATCAAAAACGTCATAGTATTGGGCCGGTCTGGCGCACAGCAAATATGGCTATCGGTGCGATGTGTATCATAGCAGCGGTCTACCTAGTGCAAACTCCTTTTCTAGCGATAGCACCCATTAGCACAACTGCGTCATTGGATGCTGATGGCAATCCGGCTGCCTATTTCGAAGCCTTCAGCCGGGCCCGTTTGGATGAACTGCAGGCTGCTGGCAGGCCAGTGTTTGTTAACATGACAGCAGCATGGTGTATAACTTGTCTGGCTAATGAACAGACTACGCTGGGCACTGATGCGGTAAAACAGATGATGGCGGATAATGACATCACTTATCTGAAAGGTGATTGGACCAATGAGGATCCGGAAATTACCGAGGTGCTGGAACGATTTAATCGTCCATCGGTTCCCCTGTATGTGCTTTATCCAGGTGATCAAAACCAAGAGCCGGAAATTCTTCCCCAGATATTAACCCCCGGCATCGTCACCGAAGCATTCGAAAATATATAATTTTGTCTGCCGGGGACTGACTGAAATCGGTCCCCGATAAATTCAACTCGGTCTACCCTACTAGACTCCGCCGTCAAGCTTGCTTATGCTGCTGGAAAGATAATTTTTCGCGGGAGCCAAAATGAAATTCAAAACTCAACTTCTAGTATCTTTTGCCCTGTGTGTGTTAATGCTCAGTGTTACAAGCGTTGCTATGGGACAACCAGAGGAGGACGCTTCCATCAGAGAGTTGGTAGGTCGCTTGGAACTGGAGAGCTACAAGAACACTATAAAAGGGCTCACCCAATTCGGGGATCGCCGGCAGGGAACAGATCGCAATCGTAGCGCTGTCGACTGGATCGAAGCCCAGCTGCAAGCGTTTGGCTGTGAAAATACCGAACGCATCACCTACACCTACGATCCCGCACCTAGGCCAGTCCGAGCGCGCCGGCCCACTTCGACTATCCAGCTGGATTTAACGACGCCTACCGGAGGTGATGTGGGGCGTAATGGCAATGGCCCAGGGGGCTCTTCCATCTACGGTTACCGTGCCGGTACTGGTGTGAATCGTGACCTGAATGCACAGACTGATGAGCGAATCAGGGAACTCAATCGGCAAGAGCCGGTCAATGGCGAGCGGGAAGAAGTTTACTGCACAAAAGTTGGCACCACTTACCCTGATGAGATGTATATTATTAGTGCTCATATGGATGGTCATGGCGTCAACGAAGCGGTTAATGATGATGGTTCTGGAACAGCGCTGGTAATGGAGCTGGCACGTATATTTAATTCACCAGATGTAGAAACAGAGCGCTCCATTCGTTTCGCGCTATGGAACAACGAGGAGACTGGTCTTAATGGCTCAGGTGCCTATGTTCAGCAGCGTCAAACTCTGCAAGGTATCGAGAATCCACCTGGCTCAGGTCGCTACCCTGAGCCGCGTTGGCTCGGAATGATCCAGCATGACATGATGCTTTGGGATCACGGTGGACCGCGAGCTGATGGCACCGTCAGCAGC
>CAVOCG010000042.1:0-18165 GCA_963694095.1 Gammaproteobacteria bacterium | reverse complement strand
GAACAGCACTGACTGAAACGGCTACCTGCTCTGCAAGCCCACCCACTCCGGGTGTCGCCATTACCCGATCACCGACATTGAAGACGGTAACTCCCTCAGCTATGGATTTGATAATACCCCCTATTTCAGAACCTGGTGTAAAGGGCATAGGGGGTTGAAATTGGTATTTTCCCTGAATTTGCAAGCCATCGGGAAAATTCAAAGATGCAGCATAGACCTCCACCACCACTTCGTTTTCTGCGGCAACTGGCTCGTCGACTTCTTCTAACGTCAGATTATCGGGAGGCCCATAGGATTTACAAAGGATCGCTTTCATTGCATGCTCACTGGTTCGACGAAGCCGGATTCAAGCATGAATTGCTGTTGACTTCAATGTGTTAGATAAAGCTGTAGCCGAGCTTATTGTTGTAGCCCGATCAAACGCGTATATTTGCAACTCAATAATTGTTCCTGAGTATTTTTGTATGAATGAAACTCAACGACAGGCCTACCTCAAGGCCATGGGAATACAGGTGTATTTCCCGCGTCAAGTTCTGCTAGGTGCTAAGAGATTGCCTGATTACGGGTTTCCAAAAGAATCTGCTGGAGAAAAGGGTGCAAAGCCACAGATACAAGTGACCAGCGTGGCAGCGCAGCCTGTAGAATCTGTTTCCCGAATTGTTGTTGAAGCAACGGCAGCTGAGCCAGAAGTGGCCGCCGAGATAAAGCTTGTGGTGGAGGCTAAGAATATGACTGATAATGCCATGGTTCCAGCCGAAGAGCTTAGCGCGAAAGGGGAGCTAAGGTTTAGTCTGCAGTATTTCAAGATTAATGATCAAATCGCAGTAATAAATGAAATCCCCCATGTGAAGAGCAATCAAAACGGTGCTGAAGCCATAAAACTGTTAAAGGCAATTTTGCTGGCTCTGGGGGTTGATAGCAGCGAATGTCAGTTCGAGCCGGGTCAGTTTAACTGGCCAATTGCCACCAATTTACCTCCACGTGACGATCAGCAATTGGTGGCGAGGAACGCTTTGTTAGGATATATTCGCAAGCGTCAGGAAGAGGATAAATTTACTAATCTCATCCTGTTTTGTACCCAAATAGAATCACTTTTACAATCATCAAACAACTCAACTGCTGCTCACGACTTTGAAATCACCAAACATGGTTTTCATATCACGGTCACAAGCAGCTTGCAGGCTATACTTTCAGTACCCTCTTTAAAACGCGGTGTATGGCAGGATTTACAGATACTGAAATCCAGATTAGAGACAGCTAGCGTCTGAAGCAATTATGTTGTCACAGCAAGATCCTCAAACAAAATATTTCTTTAGAGCTATGCGCGCAAGCGATCTAGACCTTGTGGTTAGAAATGAAAAGTTGGCCTATGAGCATCCGTGGACTAAACGAATATTCATCGACTGCCTGCGTTCTGGCTACCAGTGTTGGGTTATGGCTAACAAAGATAAAATAGTTGCCCACGGTGTTATGTCTGTTGCAATTGGCGAATGCCATCTGCTGACTTTGTGTGTACATCCTGATTTTCAGCGTAAAGGTTATGGCAGGAAACTGTTTGTCATGTTGCTGGAACGAGCAGTGAAACTGGATGCGAGTGTTTGCTTTTTGGAAGTACGGTCTTCAAATAACGAAGCCCTGACTCTGTATCAATCCCTCGGTTTTACCCAAATAGGTGAACGGAAAGGTTACTATCCTGCAATTGAAGGCAGGGAAGATGCGCTCATTCTTTCTCGGTTATTGCCACTGCCCTGATTCAATCTTCATTGCTGCCTCAGCTTTTAAACAGACGGGAAAGACCCTTTGCACCCAACTTAAAGGCCGCGATAATAAGCAAGGCACATAATATAATGGCGAGTAGGAAAACCAGGGTGGATAACAAGATGGTGAATAATTCTCGTGGCGGAATATTTTGCCATAGAGAAACCCCCCATAAACAGGCTACGCCGATTGTAATGCCGGCAAGTATAGAGCTGGTTTTTTTACGAATTTTTAGAAGTGAAAATATCAAAATCCGGTTCGCCTTGTTTGTCACGGTAACTGCTGGTGCACTCAGGAAATTGGCTGCATCCCCAGAAAACTCCGTTTGCTCCATTCCTCTTGACTAGTAACTGATTGCAGGATTTACAGCGATAGGCAGGTTCAGGCATTCCGTCACGGTCATCCAGCCTTACTTTACAACCTTTGCTGTAGCCACTGCAAAACCAATAGTCTCCCTTCTCCTTATCGGCTTTAACCATTTTCCGGGTACAGATGGGGCAGCGATAATGTTCATCCGCTTCCAGTGAAGGCTTACCATCTTGGTCGTACAGAGTCGATTTGCAATCTGGATAACCGGTGCAACCCCAAAATGGCCCCATTTTACCTTCGATTCTGCGCATGGGTTTCTTGCAACTCACGCAGTAATGGGTTTTTTCCTGTAGATGATCTGCTTTGGTGTCAGACATGATCAATTTAGGTTAAATTTAAGAAATACTTCCCGTTGTCTTTAAAAGCTGACCCACTGCGTATAACAATCGGGTATTTTCTTCGGCCATGCCAACAGTGATGCGTAATTTGTCGTCGAGCCGAACCTGATCGAAATAGCGAACCAGAATGTTTTGTTGTTTTAAAGCTTGATAAATGGACTCGGCACTTAATTCGCCTGGTACTGTAGCCAGCAGAAAATTACTCTGACTTGGAAGGCAGTTAAAGCCTAACAGGTTTAATGTCTGCGCCAACCTCTCGCGCTCTTGTCTCACTTTATTCCAGGTTAGTTTGGCGTGCTCAACAGAGCTGATTGCTGCTGTTGCCAGCTGTTGTGAAATAGCGTCGGTATTGTAACTGTCTCTGGTTTTGTTAACGATGGGGTTGATTAGTGATTGCGCACCTATTCCGTAACCAAAACGTAAGCCAGCCAAGGAATAGCCTTTGCTTAGGGTTCGCAGGATCAACAAATTGTCGCAGGATTTGATTAAAGGGACCAGATCATAATTGAGCGTGGGGTCGACAAAATCCACGTAAGCTTCATCAATAACCAGCACACCATTAAAGTCCTTGGCGATGGCAGCGATGCGATGGGCGCTCAAAAGGATGCCTGTCGGCGCATGGGGGTTTGCCAGGAAAGCAATTTTTGCATCGGCATCATTTAGTTGCTTCGCAATATCTTCTGGTAGTGACCAGTCGTCATCTAGTGGTATTTGCTGCAAATGACACTCTTGCACTTCTGCTAACACAGGATAAAGTGAATAGCTAGGCTCCGCAATTCCTATGGCGTCGCCTTTGTTGGCAAACGTGGTGATTGCCAGGCGCAACAGCTCATCACCTCCATTGGTAGGGACGATATTTTCCGGTTTTACACTGTGATAGGCGGCAGCTTCGGTTCGAAATGGGGCGGCTACGGGAGAGGGGTAGCGCCTGAGATCAGCCACTTTTATCGAGGCAAGCACTTTTGCAACCAAAGGGCTGGCAGGGTACGGATTTTCATTGGTATTCAGTTTTATTATGTCATCCTGATCGGGCTGCTCTCCCGGAGTGTAGCCGCTCATTTTACTTATGTTAAGGCGTTCGTATGTCATGTTTGTGCACTTCTCCAGTCAATCTGGCAGGTAGGTTTGTAATCTGTTGTTCCAGCCTGCCAACCAACGTTGTTCAGCACGATCACTGGGCGCGTTGTTAACTCGACGGCGCAATACCCGCTCAGCTGCAGTAACAAATTCAACGATTGGGTCTTCTGCACCGGCTTGCATTTTCTCTAGTACCTGCAACAACCCCCAGCCTTGGCCCTGGTAGCGCTCCTTTTCTGTGGTGCCTTCGCCCTTGAAATGGACATAGTCCATCAGTGCATAGATACCATAAGGTGGTGATGTGTAGGCGAGCTGATAAAAGCTCGACTCGATTTGCTGTCGCTGGGATGGCGCAGTGGCAGCAATCAACTTGGGGAGAGAATCATACAGGCGCTGAATAATAAACTCTATCTGAACTGGTTTGCTGTTTGCTAAAAACTGCCGTAAATCATTCATCTGAGCAGAATTTATCTCTTGGTAGAAATGTGTTCTGTTTCTCCAGGGCGAGTCCCTTTCAGTTAGTACCGCGATCCAATCCGGCATTGCATAACCCTGCGCTTCATAAAAGTTGAGTAATTGCGGGAAACTTTCCACGAACTGGGTTGTTTGATTGGCCTGAAACCAGATGAAATGGCCGACACCTAAAGAAGGAAATTCCTCTCCTGGGTTCCAGCTCGTGAGACAGGACTCGACAGCAAGGCACTCATTTTCAAACACTCTTTCTCCCAGCCACTGTTTCTGTTGGCTGTCCAGTTGAGGCAATTGCGCCAAAGCTACCTCAACTGATGTCAGATGCAGTAACAGTACAAGCAAAAATCGGTCGAATAAGATTGAATTTGTTAGCATTTTGGAATTTTCCCACAGATTAGCTAAAAATATTACCCTAGTACCGCAAATTACCCGCAGAATCATGTGTGAGCTGTTGAATAAATTCGTAATTGTTAGGATATACTCAGTTTGATGGGTTCGTAATCATACTTGTATCCCATTCACACTAATATTTACAGGTCGAGTGTTAGTTTATGCCAGATTCATAAGTTAGCGAAGTTGAAATAGAAATCGAAGTGGAAGCACAGCCAAAGGCTGCAGCCAAGCTCGCCGGTGAGCAGGATGAATTTGTCGCTAAGTTATTGAAAATCTATCAACGACGGAAGAACTGCAAAAAACTTAAAGTGGCTATGCAGCAGGTAGAACAGGAGCTACTTGATCTGCTGGGTGTGAGATTGTTCACGATTTATCAATGTGTGGACAATGGTCAGGAGATACTTGCCAGTATTAAAGGCGGAGATCCTGATGACGACTCAATTAGAATTCGAGTTCCTTTCAGTTCTACTTCTCTGGCCGGTTATGTGGCACTTAGTCAACGGGCACTAGTTTTCAAAAATTTTTTAGACCGTGACGAACTGGTGGATATCCGCCCCAGATTCAAATTCGATAAGCGTTTTAGTGAAGCAAAAGGCTGGGATGTAAAGTCGATGATAGTACTGCCTATCAAGGGTAAGATTCTCCTGGGAGTACTGCAACTGATTAATTTTGAAGGTGATCGCGACTTTATCAAAATAGACTTGAAGCATGCCATGATGGTGTAAGGGTTAATTCTCATAACACCTGCAGCTTGGTTGATCCGGTCTAAAATACGGTTAAGAACGGATGGTATTATAGAGCGAAAAACCTCAATAAAAACAGCGCTCAAAGCGTCTCTTGAATTGCGAGGTTCAGTTTTTCTCGGTAATTTATGCACAAAAACGACTTGCCTTTCAAAAAACCCCTATAAAACACAGCTTTTATTTTGGTTCGAACATTCAAAAACATGTAACTCCTTGAAAAGAATGATATTATAGAATTGATCAATTTTTGATCAACTTGTATCAGGGGGCCGTGATTTCAAGCTTTCAGCGCTTTAACTTGGATTTATGCACCGACTTATCCACAGAATCTGTGGAAAAAGTAAAACCGGATGATGTGTTTTAATTCCTAGCCTGCTCAAGGGCTTAGTGGAGATAGTTTGATAGCTTCAACAAGTTTAGCTAAATTCGCGCACCTGCTTTGGTATTTGCCTTTGATGTGTCCGGTCTATGATTCTGCGTGGAAGTTTAATATGCTATATTAGGGACTGATCTTACAACTATGACTATTTTATGATTGAACTAAGCGGTGATATCCCATTTTTGTGGCGCTTGAGCGCGGAGACCAGCGAAGGCTACTGTTCTGTTTCCATGATCGTGCCGTGCCCCCCCGAAACTGATATCAAAGACCTCACTATAGAAACCAGTGTAGTCAGCTTGTCTGCGGATGATTCGCGCACCGCACATGAAGAAACCCTAGAATGGAATCAGGACGATATTAGTTTATTCCTCAAACTGGTGAGTCACCGCCAGAAACCCGTTCCTAGCCAGCTAACCGAAACTGTTAGAGTTGATCTGACAGACCCGGCTATCGTTGAAATTATCCATGTAGTGGCGGCCGCAGGTTTTGGCATGGCCTTCACCTCCTATGGGCTATTAAAGCAAGCTGACGGTTTTTACCCGTCACATAGTTGTGAGGTAGGGACCCATGCGACCCTGAACACTATCGGTGGATTCAAGCCTTGCGTAGTTGTGGACGTTGAAGATGACGATGTGGTTTGTGTTCTGTTAGATGACATAGAAGCGCGTTCAGTCAATGGGCAGGATCGATTGAGCAGACATGACTTGCTTTTGGTGAAGCGCCTGGATGTTTTACATCCGGAATTCGCCGAAACCGCTGTCATACCGGATAGTGCTGTTCTCCATTAGTTAGAAAACTTCATGTAGCCAGCAAACAGTGGGCTAGCGACTTCTAGGTAGGCAATAATTTCATCTGCCGCTTCCTCTACACTTTTTGAAGTCGTGTCGATGTGTAGTTCCGGATTTTCAGGCTTTTCATAGGGGCTATCGAACCCGCTTACGAATTTATTTTCTTTGGTTGAAGCGTCTGCCAACCAAGGCCGAGGTAATATTCATTTTTTGAATATCGATCGCGCCGCCGGCAATACCCCAACCCCAAGCGTCCCTGAGTTTTTGCTCGAGCGGAAAATCCTTCGAATAGCCGTAGCCACCCATTAACTGCATGGCCTTTCCAGTGACTTCCCGCACCGTTTCGTTTGCAAAACACTTTGCAACCGAGCTTTCTGCGGTAGAGGGCAGAAAGCTTTGGGCATTTACGACAGCCCGATACAATAAAAGGCGCGAAGCCTCTACTTGCATTTTCATTTCCGCCAGTTGCAATTGCACTGCCTGAAAATCTACCAGTGGTCTTCCAAATTGTTGGCGCTCTTGCGTGTAATTCAACACGTACTCAAAGGCTGACTGGGCGATAGCGAGCGACATGGTGGTATTGCCACAGCGTTCAAGATCGAAGGCATCCATTAATTTTCCAAAGCCACCGGCAGGAACCAGAATATTTTCTGAAGGCACTTCCACATTATCTAGATACATATCTGCGCTATAGATTCCGCGAAAACCCATGTGATGTTCTCTTTTGCCGAAGGTGAGACCTTTGCTTTGCTTTGGCACTAGCACCGCACCAATGGCTTTGGCCCCAGGTGCATCGGACATCCTGCAGTAGACAATATAGGCCTCAGAGTGTCCCGCACCGGAACACCATCGCTTGCTGCCATTGATAATTACTTGACTGCCTTCCACTCGAGCTTGAGTCGTCAAATCGGTTAAAGCAGACCCCGCATTTGGTTCTGACATTGATACAGCGACTATCATGTCGCCAGAGCAAACTTTTGGTAGTGTTTTTTCTTTCAACTGTTCGTTGCCAAAATGCGCAATTGCCAAGCAGGGGCCAAAGCAGGATTCGAAAACAGGAAACGCGACGGCAATAGAAATTTTTGCTATTTCCTCTAACACTAGGACCGCATCAAAATGGGACATACCCGCCCCCCCATAACGGGGATTCAGGTTCACACCCAGATAACCAAGCTCGCCATAGCGTTGCCTTAGTTCGAGTGACGCGGGTTCGTCGTTGGTTTCGATATGCCGCGCAATAGGGGGCAGTTCTTTTTTAGCAAATTGCCGGACAGAGTTCTGCAATGCGCGTTGCTCATCAGTTAAGGTGAAATCCACTTGTATCGCTCTCCTTGCTCTGGTCAACTGTGTATTGATTAGCTACCCATTGTATTTCAAGCAGCTCGGTAGCCAAAGACCAAATTTTATTGATGGCGGTCAGGTAGTAGATCCTAGTGAAATAACCGGGCTAGGCTGTATAATGCTGGCCGTTTGAGCACCCCCCCTAACTTTATTTATGACAAATTCACTATTAGACAATGAAATCGGCCGTCGACGGGTAATGGCGATAATATCTCACCCGGATGCTGGCAAGACCACTATAACTGAAAAGCTGTTGCTGTTTGGCAATCTGATTCAGGTAGCCGGCACCGTTAAGGCTAGGAAATCGGACCGGCATGCTACGTCGGACTGGATGGCTATGGAGCAGCAACGGGGAATATCGGTGACATCATCGGTAATGCAGTTTCCTTATAACGGGAAAATGGTCAACCTGCTCGATACACCAGGCCATGAAGATTTCTCTGAAGATACCTATCGGGTGCTAACGGCTGTTGATTCTGCTCTGATGATTGTAGACGGGGCAAAAGGGGTCGAGACACGTACTATAAAATTAATGGATGTCTGCCGCCTGCGTGACACACCTATATTTACATTCGTTAATAAGCTAGATCGAGACACTCTCAATCCAATCGATATTCTAGATGAAATTGAAGCTGTGCTAAAGATTAAGTGTGCACCAATTAACTGGCCACTGGGCATGGGTAAGGAATTTAAAGGTGTCTACAACTTCTCTACCGACACTATACATGTTTACCAGCAGGGTCAGGCTAGCAGGATTCCCGATGATGTGCGTATCCAGGGGCTGGCAAGTCCTGAAGCAAAGGAACTACTAGGTGATTATGCCGCCGACTATCTAGATGAAATCCAATTAGTTAAAGGCGCAAGCCATGAGTTCAACCTTGATGAGTATCTCGCCGGCAGGTTAACACCAGTCTACTTTGGCACTGCGCTGGGAAATTTTAGTGTGCGGGAAATGCTGCAGGATTTTATCGAATGGGCACCCGCACCAATGAGCCGGAATGCGGAATCAAGGGAAGTGAAAGCCAATGAAGAAAAGTTCAGCGGCTTTGTTTTTAAGATCCAGGCCAACATGGACCCAAGACACAGAGACCGAATTGCCTTTATGCGAATTTGCTCAGGTCAGTATCAAAAGGGCATGAAAATGCACCACACCCGAATCGGCAAAGACGTAAAGGTGGTGGATGCAGTGACTTTTCTTGCGGGTGATCGATCCCAGACAGACAGGGCTGTTTCAGGAGACATTATTGGCCTGCACAACCATGGAACTATTCAGATTGGCGATACCTTTACAACCGGTGAGGTATTGAAATTCAAAGGGATACCTCACTTTGCCCCGGAACTGTTTAAACGTATCCGGCTTAAAGACCCACTGAAGTTGAAGCAATTGCAAAAAGGCCTCACCCAGTTATCTGAAGAAGGTTCAACCCAAGTATTCATGCCGCTGCGAAACAATGACCTGATTGTTGGGGTTGTTGGTGTATTACAGTTTGAAGTCGTTGAATTTCGACTAAAGGATGAATACAAGGTGGATTGTATCTATGAACCTGTCAATGTGTATGTTGCGCGCTGGGTTGACTCAGAGCAACCGGAGAAACTGGCCGAGTTTCGTAAAAAAGCACATGATAATCTGGCCATTGATGGGGGAGGTTATCTGACTTACCTGGCACCTACTCGAGTTAATTTGAATCTGATGGAGGAGCGTTGGCCAGATATCGAATTTCGCTCTACCCGAGAGCACTAGTCGAAAGTACCTCTGATCAATATGACTTCACCTTGTCACATGCAATTCAATGTTTCTGCTGCAGATGGAAAGGCTCGCCGCGGGCAAATGCAATTTCCCCGAGGTCAGGTTGAAACCCCGGCGTTTATGCCTGTAGGGACCTATGGCACGGTGAAGGGGCTGAACCCGGATCAATTAGCCGCCACCGGTGCGGAAATAATCTTGGGTAATACTTTTCATCTCATGTTGCGCCCGGGCATAGAGACTATTCAGCAACACGGCGACCTACACGACTTTATTGGCTGGTCCAGCCCCATATTGACAGATTCTGGCGGATTCCAGGTATTCAGCCTCGGTGAGATGCGCAAGATTAGCGAGCAGGGCGTTAAGTTCCAATCGCCGGTGGATGGGGCTGCAATATTCCTGGATCCGGAATCGGCTATCTCCATACAGCACTCAATGGGCGCTGACATAATTATGGCATTTGATGAATGCACTGCTTATCCAGCAGCAGAACAACAGGCCCTCGATTCTATGGAGCTATCGATGCGTTGGGCGGCTCGCTGCAAAGCTATCCATGGCCAGCACACAGCTGCGCTATTTGGCATAGTTCAGGGGGGCATGTTCCTCAATCTGCGCGAACATTCACTGCATCAATTGCTAGAGCTGGATTTCGACGGCTATGCCGTGGGAGGTCTTTCTGTGGGTGAGCCAAAAGAGGAGATGGTGGAAGTCGTTGAGAAATTGGTTTATCAAATGCCGGAGACCAAGCCGCGCTACCTAATGGGAGTGGGCACTCCCGAAGACATTGTGCATGCGGTCGGGCAGGGCATCGACATGTTCGATTGTGTGATGCCAACCCGCAATGCCAGAAATGCGCATCTATTTACCTCCAACGGGCTGTTGCGGCTGAGGAATGCGCGCTTCCGGCAAGATCGCGCTCCAGTAGATGAGAATTGCAGTTGTTATACCTGCCAGAACTTCAGTCGGTCCTATCTCCATCATTTGGATAAATGCCGTGAAATGTTGGGCGCGCAGCTCAATACCATTCACAATTTGCATTTCTATCAGCAGCTTATGGCCGGTTTGCGTCTGGCTATAGAACAGGGTAAATTGACCGCCTTTACCGTCGAGTTCCTAAAAAATCAGGAGAATATTGCTCTTGAAGCTTGAATTTCGGCGGATAAACCTAACAATATCAATTCAGTATGTAACAGCCGGCAGTCTTCGATTGCAAGACGCTGTAATTAAAGACATAGTCTGGAACCACAAGAGTATTACTAATGAATCTATTTTTTAGCACTGCCTATGCACAGGAAGTTGCGGCTCAGCCCGACGTAACCTGGAATTTTCTCTTTATCGGGGGCATGTTTGTTCTATTCTATCTGATCCTATGGCGCCCGCAGTCAAAGCGAGCCAAGGAGCACAAGGAATTAATTACGAGCGTATCCAAAGGCGATGAAATTATGACTTCGGGTGGCATGCTCGGTGAGGTAACAAGAGTCAGTGAAGACTATATTGCCGTGAAAGTTGCCGCAGACGTCGAACTCAAATTACAAAAATCTTCGGTAGCCGCCGTCTTGCCGAAGGGAACTATAAAGAAAATCTTCCCTTGATTATTTTGGCCAGCTCTCTGTGAGAAGCTAGCCAGAAAAATGGAAACACCATGTTAAATCATTACCCTGCGTGGAAAAACATTCTCATTCTTTTCGTTGTTGTGCTGGGATTTTTGTATTCAATCCCCAACCTTTATCCGGACGACCCTGCGATTCAGATTACGAATGCAAACCTTTCAGTAAATGAAGGGGATTTAGCCGTAATCACAAATTCGTTGGAAGCTGCCCAGGTGGGTTTTTTTGGTGAGACTGCAAATGGCACCAGCGCCTTAGTTCGCCTCAATAGCCTAGAAGACCAGTTACTGGCGAAGAATGCAATTGAACAATCTTTAAGTGATGAATTTATTGTCGCATTGAATCTGGCACCCACAACCCCTGGCTGGATGCGGGCGATTGGCGCTGGGAAAATGAATTTAGGCCTTGATCTGCAAGGTGGCGTTCACTTTCTAATGGAAGTGGATATGGACGCGGCTATAGCAAGGCGCATGCAGGACAATCTGAGTAATGTCCGCAGTATATTACGCGGGGCGCGGATTCGTTCGCGAGGGCTGGAGCTAATCAACACGTCCAACGTAGAGGTTCGTCTTGCCAGTTCAGATATTCGTTCGGAGGCCCGTTCTGAATTAATTGATTCTTTTCCCGACTTGCAGTTCCAGAACCGAGAGCAAGGTAACGATTTTATTCTGGATCTGATATTAACTGATGCTATTGCATTGCAGATTCAACGGGAAACGCTGCAAGCTAATCGTACAACGTTGATGAATAGGGTCGATGCCCTAGGGGTTGCCGAGCCGACTGTGCAGCAGCAGGGTGCTGACCGCATTGTGGTTGAGTTACCCGGTGTACAGGACCCAGCTCAGGCCATCAGGATTTTGCAACGTATAGCAACATTGGAATTTCATCTGGAGTCTTCGCTTGGTGCGGCTAGTACGAGCTTTGAGACTTATGAGTATGTAAGCCCAGATGGCAGCTTCATTGTGAATGTTGATGATGATGTGATTTTACAGGGGGATCGCATCAGTAATGTACGCTCAACTCTGGATCAGTACGGTTTACCGCAGGTGCAGATAAACCTCGATGCCCAGGGCGGCAATCAGATCAATCGTGTTACCCGAGATAATGTGGGGCGCATGATGGATATACTGCTGATTGAAACCAAGTCCCGAACTCTTAGCTCCCTTGATGAAAATGGTGAAGAAGTCAATGAAGTGGAGTTCTATGAAGAAAAGCGGCTTATCAGTCATGCCAGAATTCAAACCGCACTGCCGCGTAGTTTTGTGATCACGGGCCTCAGTTCCCGAGAAGCCAACGACCTTTCACTGTTAATCAGTTCCGGTTCATTGGCAGCACCCATGACCATCGTAGAACAATCAGTGATTGGACCGACAATGGGTCAAGAGAATCTAGATAAAGGCATTCTGGGCGTTCAGGTTGCGGCGTCGCTGGTGATACTTTTCATGGTTGCCTATTACCGAGTATTTGGTTTGGCTGCTAATGCCGCGTTGATTATGAACATATTGCTGATTTTTGCTGTGATGTCATCTGTTATACCCGCCACCCTTACCCTTCCTGGTATTGTCGGTATTGTGCTTACAGTGGGTATGGCCGTGGATGCGAATGTACTGATCTTCACTCGCATAAGGGAGGAGCTGGCTAATGGCTTGTCTCCACAAATGGCAATTGATTCTGGCTATAATCGGGCTTTTACCACAATCATCGATGCGAACATCACCACGTTTCTGGTGGCGGCGGTATTGTACACAATTGGCTCAGGGCCAGTTAAGGGATTCTCGGTTACCTTGATGATCGGGATCATGACCTCGATGTTTACAGCTATTCTGGGCACCCGGGCACTGGTTAATCTGATTTACGGTGGGAAAAATGTAAAAACGCTGTCTATTGGTGGCAAGGTCAGTAATCAGGTGGTATCAAATTGAATTATCTCAGAGAAGGTGGGAAGTAGTAATGCTGGAAAATCGGCAAATCGACTTCATGGGCGTGCGTAAAATAGCTGTTATTGCATCAGCGGTGCTAGTAATGGTCTCCCTGATATCACTGGTAATTAATTCACTTCAGTTTGGGCTGGACTTTACCAGCGGTACCTCCGTGCGACTCGTCTACTCTGATGCAGTTGTTGTTAGCGACGTAAATACTACTTTACGAGGCAATGGATATGATGAAGCTGTAGTGGTTACATTCGGCTCTGCGCAGGAAATTAGAATTATTTTGCCAGTAGATGAGAATGTGGCAGTGGAAGATCAGGCAACCCAGGCGGCTGAAGTGGGTGAGACTATCGCAAACATTTTGCGCAGTGCCACTGACAATGAAATAACGTTAATGGGGTCTGACTACGTTAGTGCCAAAGTAGGTGAGGAATTAGCCGAGCAGGGTGGCCTGGGCATGTTAGTGGCGCTGGGTATGATCATGCTTTATATCGCGGTGCGCTTTCAATTCAAGTTTTCGGTAGGGGCGGTGGTTGCGCTGGCCCACGATGTCATAATAACGCTAGGTATTTTTTCGATATTCAGAATGGAATTTGATCTGAATACTTTGGCAGCACTGTTAGCCATTATCGGCTACTCTTTAAATGATACCATTGTGGTTTCTGATCGAATAAGAGAAAACTTTCGGCGTTTGCGCAAAGGGACACCGATAGAGATGGTTAATGTATCCCTCAATCAAGTGCTCGGTCGAACCGTGATTACATCCTTCACCACGCTGATAGTACTGTTTTCTATACTTCTCATTGGTAGCGAATCCACCCAGGGATTTGCCATCGCATTGATAATTGGTGTGGTCGTGGGCACTTACTCCTCTATTTACGTGGCCAGCAATGTCATTATTTATATGAATGTCACCAAGGAAGATTTGATGATTCCAATCAAGGAAGGCGCTGAACTGGATGACACGCCCTGATTTGACTCTAGGTGTTCCTAAGCCATCATTCGATCCCTGGTCTGCCGTTTAAAAGGTAATAACAGCTATCCTTCTGCCTTAACCACTGCGATTTACCATTTTGGAAAGTTTCTAAATGGTAAAGTTGAACTTTGTTAAGGCGATACAGTCACAAAGAAACAGTAATTCGACTAATTATTGTTAAATTAGAACTTGGCGATACGCGGCATTATTGTTATGTTCTATGACTGCTGAATTAGACGGGCGTGGCGAATAAGCCGTGCTACATTGATATCTTCAGGAACCCCCTTTTTATGTCCGCCAGCAATAAGTCAGCCTTCAAATACTTTCAATTACCTCAGTTCATAGGACTGATGCTTCTTGCGTCTTGTCTGACTGTTGCCTTGCCGCTGCAGGCGCAGAGTGATGACTTGTTTCCGCGACCACCTGAATTGGAGCCTGCTATCGGTTTCTGGATCAGGGTCTACACTGAAGTAGACACGCAAAGTGGTTTTTTGCACGACTCCCAGAATTTGTCTGTTATCTACACAAGTTTGCCTTTGAATCGCCGGGAAATTGAAACTAATCGGGAACGGATTCAGCGTGACCTCAGAATTCTTGGTTCGGATAGGCGCGGTAATCTGACCCGTGGTCAAAAGGAAATTCTCGAATTATGGCCAGCAGATGTCAGTGATCAAACGCTCAGCAATGCAGCCAATAATGTGCGCTGGCAGTTAGGGCAGTCTGATCGGTTTTTAGGCGGGTTGCAGCGTTCTGGCGCGTATCGGCAACACATTTATCAGGTAGTAAGAGAGAAAAATCTACCGATTGAGTTAGGTGTATTACCCCATGTGGAATCCTCATTTAATCCTGGTGCATACTCCAGTGCTTCGGCCGCTGGCATGTGGCAATTTGGCAGAGCCACAGGAAAGCGGTTCATGCGTATCGATCACATAGTTGATGAGCGTATGGACCCGTATACCGCTACCAACGCAGCAATGAGTTTGCTGCAATACAATTACAGTGTACTGGGAACCTGGCCACTGGCACTGACTGCATATAATCACGGTGCGGGAGGAATTGCGCGCGCGGTTAGGGATACAGGTACAAAAAATATCGCAACCATTATTGGCAATTACCGGGGACGTGCTTTCGGTTTTGCATCGCGAAATTTCTATCCCCAGTTTCTTGCTGTTTTGGAAGTTGAACGCAACGCAGAACGTTTCTTCGGCGATGTACGCTTCAACCCTGCTCCAGATTTTGTGGAGGTCACGACGGACTCCTATATTGATGCAGAGGTTTTTGCTAGCTCAATTGGTATAAGTCTGGAACAACTTCAATCGGACAACCGGGCTTTGCGACCAGTGGTTTGGGAAGGCAATAAGCGTATCCCAGAGGGCTTTACCATTAAGGTGCGGCGCGATGCCGTTGCGAACCCAGACCAACTGCTTGCCCAGATACCAGTAGATTTTAAATTCCCAGTTCAAACCCCTGATATAGCGTACATTGTAGAGCGCGGTGATAGTCTGTCTGTAATCGCAAATCGTTTCGACACCACCGTTGGAAGATTGGTTTCGCTGAATCAATTGGCCAGCAGGAACCGAATCAGTATTGGGCAGCAAATATTGCTACCACAAGATAATGATGAATTGCCACTGCTGCCTTTGGGTGCCCCACAATCACCACCTGGCGATGGTATCTATACGGTGCGCCGAGGTGATACAGTTTCCTTGATAGCGACGCGCTTTGCTATCGAGGAAACAGAATTACTGAGCCTCAATGGAATCCGGGACCCGCATAGGATTTACCCGGGGCAGGAAGTGACACTGCCGGGCTTCGAAAAGCCCGCTACCGAGCTGGCTGTTATCGATGCCGCGAGTCAATCTGTTCCACCGGCAGTAGTTCAGTTTGACGGTATAGACAATGAACCGCAGCCGGAAGCTGTTATTGAAGTAGCAGATTCTGGTTCGACCGTACTTTCAAGTGCGCCAATTAATGTTCCCGAAGTGCCAGTAAAGCTTGAGCCGGAGCAAGAACTAGAACTAGAACTAGAACTAGAACTAGAGCCAGTGCAGCTTGCATTGAACGAGGTGAGATTACCACCAGCGGCAGTATTACCTGATGATCAACAGCTAGAGACGGCTGTTTCAGTGGACGATGAGCAAGCTGTTGCCGTCGACCCGGCGTTTAATGTGTCACAAAGTAATGCCAAGTTAGTAGAGTCTCTGTCAGTGGACCCATCAGATTATTCGGTGACTGCGAATAACACCGTTGAGATCCAGGCATCGGAGACGCTTGGTCATTATGCCGACTGGCTGGAAATTCGCGCGTGGGATTTACGCCGGTTAAATAATATGAGCTTTAGTACCCCGGTTATTATAGGAAAACGACTATCCTTGGATTTTTCTCAGGTTAATATTGCTGAATTTGAATTAAAACGGCGCGAATTCCATTCCAGTCAACAGCAGGAATTTTTTAGTAAATACCGCATTCAAGACGTGGAACAATACAAGGTTGCTGAAAATGACAACGTAGGCTCTATAGCCAGAGTAAGTTATAACACTCCTATCTGGTTACTGCGCCAGTACAATCCCAATCTGGATTTCAACCGAATTCAAATAGATCAAGAGATTGTGTTTCCATTGCTGGAAAACGTGGAGTGAGCTAGCTCAGCTCAGGAAGCATGTCGTCACGGTCTAGTGAAACTAGCGGGAATGCGGGCTGAATTAGTGGTTATTTACATTCCGTAGCACTTTCTAATCAGGTTTCTCCGCGCTAGAATGCGCCCGTCGAACTGAATGCCCCTTAATTAATTCCATCGAGCAATAGACCTATGCTAGAAAAAAATAAACTTTGTTTGGCAGTAACCGCGTTATATTCAGTTCTTTCGAGTCCAGGATTCGCTCAGGATGTGGCGGAAGACGATGCCACTATTACCTATCCATCCTCCTATTTTGTAGAGTATGGCTCCGTAACGGTTAACGATATGTTGAGCCGCATTCCGGGTATCACCCTCGCGTTAGAGGGTAATGACGTGCCCAGTTTCGGGAATAATAATAGTCGTGGCCTCGGTAGCAGTAGTCAGATACTGATAAATGGAAAACGCCTGGCGGGCAAAGCTAACGAGGCGAGTAGTCAGTTGGATCGGATTACCGCCGAACAGGTGGATTATATCCAAATCATTAGGGGCACTTCAGGGGATCTTGATGTGCGCAATACTGGCCAATTGGTCAATATCGTGTTGCTGGAATCTCGATCCACCTCAAGTCTGTCTACGGAATTGGGTATGAACCATTTCCATGATGGGACGGTTAAACCCCTTGGCTCATTTTCCTACAGCGGACAAGCCGGCCAGGTTGATTACCTGCTCAGTGCCGATGTCAGTTCGGGCTATGAATTTCAGGAAAGTTTTGAAACCAGTTTACTAGCAGACAATTCAATTAACGAGACCCGTGCTTTTGATCGTTATCAGGATCAGACGACTTACCGGCTAAATTCAAATGTGGTTTACCAGGCAACGCCGGCCGATCGAATCGCCCTCAATGCGTTGTACAGCGAAAGCGACCCGCCTTCAAATTTGATCAGGACTATCGATGACTATCAAAGGACATCTGTAGTGACTTCAATCGAACGTGAGGATATACCATCCACTTCGGATAACTGGGAATTCGGTGGCGACTACGAGCATAATTTTGCTAATGGTGGCAAATACAAAATTCTTTTTATAGTCAATGAAAGAAACAATAACACTACTCGGGAACGATTTGTTTCCTCGGCAATCGGCGCGCCTGAAACTAAAAATCTTTTTCTCGATACCGGCAGCAAATATCAGGAACGCATTGTAAGAACATCCTATGCTTGGGATGTTGTTGAAAATCAATCACTCGAACTTGGTCTCGAAGCTGCGCAAACCATTCAAGATTCTTTTCTCCATCTCGGTATGAACGTGCCAGGTGCCACTTCCCCAGAATACGGCGGATTAACGCCAATCAATGTCCCTAATGCAATTTCAGAAGTTGAGGAGATACGTTTTGAGGGGTTTTCGATTCACAACTGGCAGATAAATTCCCGCATGTCACTCGAAAGCAGTTTGCTTTATGAGGTGTCAGAAATCAGACAGACCGGCGACGTAAACAAGAAACGAGATTTTGATTTTGTTAAACCCAAGTTGGATTTTCGATTCGATTTAAGCAGCAGTTTTCAATTGCGTATGTCTGCCGAAAAGGACGTCTCGCAACTAAGCTTTAGGGATTTCTCTGCCGGTGTCAACCAACAGG
>CAVOCG010000041.1:0-18775 GCA_963694095.1 Gammaproteobacteria bacterium | reverse complement strand
CATCGAAACGATCGAAACCTTTCAACCACGTATAGTTGACTATCAGACACAGCAAAATAACCAAATAATTAAAAGAAATTTCGCCCATCCGCTCACCTGCAGTGCTTTATGGCAGGCCCAATCCTTTTCAAGCTGTTTGCAGATCATCAAGCCCTGCTTTGTATTTCAACCAATTGAAACAGGCCCCTGGGTCAGTTTTTCTCGATGGCGAAATATCACTATGACCTACTATTCTATCCGAGTTCAAACACGGGTATTCACCCAAAAGTAATTTAGTAACAACAATCAGGGAATTGTATTGCTCCTCGCTGAATGGTGTTGAATCAGTGCCCTCCAGCTCTATCCCGATGGAATAATCATTACAATTCTTCTTTCCACAAAAACTGGATTCCCCCGCGTGCCAGGCTTTCCTGTTTAAAGGGACATACTGTGTGATCTGGCCCTCCCTATCAATTAGCAGATGTGCAGATACCTGTAGGCCTTCAATTTCCTTAAAAAACGGATGCGACTTTGCATCCAGTCGGTTATCGAACAATTCATCAATACAACCGGTACCATATTCACCCGGTGGCAGGCTAATGCAGTGGATCACTAGAAGATCAATTTCAACGTCATCCGATCTAGCGCTCTGATTGGGAGAACAAAGTTGTCGGGCCATATTTAACTTATGATTTTGGATAATTGACATTGTATCGAGAACAGCCGGAACTTTGCTAGGGCACCTCCTAATAATAGCATAAGTGTCACAGCCCAGGGGCAATTGAAGAGGTGCAGTCACTTAATCGTTAATACGGGGCAGGCTAGAATGTAAAGTATTTCCGAACAGGGGCATACATGAGTGACAAGCTATTAATTCAGGATCGAATACGACATAATTCATGCGCTCGTCTCAAATGGGCACCTAATACCAAGTAGACATGTTTCAGCACTGTGCTGCAGTAGCGTTAGACTAACAAGCCCTTTCCTTTATGAAAACAGTAAAGTCCCCTACCGACATCCCAGAAGTAGTTAATCGCGCACTCGCAGAAGACTTGGGTTCGGGTGATATCACAGCTGAGTTGATTGCGCAGCAGACAACAATTGAAGCCAGCATTATAAGCCGTGAAAATGCCGTTTTATGTGGAAGCCCATGGGCCACTCAGGTATTTGAACAACTCGACCCGGGTATTCACATGAAATGGCACGCAGAAGACGGCGAGGCAATTAAGGTGAATCAATTACTGATTTCGGTCCAGGGAAAAGCCCGGCCTATATTAAGCGGTGAAAGATGTGCATTAAATTTCCTTCAATTGCTCTCTGGCGTGGCAACCAGAAGCCGCCATTTGGCAAAGCTTGTTGCCCATACCCACGTGCAGTTACTTGACACACGCAAGACCCTCCCAGGGCTCCGCACTGCCCAGAAATACGCCGTGGCTATTGGCGGGTGTTTTAATCACCGCATGGGTCTATATGACGCATTTTTAATCAAGGAAAACCATATTAATGCCTGCGGCTCAATTGCTCAGGCTATTGGTAAGGCACGGGAACTCTATCCGAACAAGACAGTCGAGGTGGAAGTAGAAGATCTCGATCAGTTAGATCAAGCGTTACAATACAGCGCTGACACTGTCATGCTGGATAATTTCACCCTTGCTGAACTTATAGAAGCTGTAAGAATCACCAAGAAGCGAACAAAGTTGGAAGCTTCTGGCGGAATAGACGAAAACACTCTGGTAAAAGTCGCTGAAACTGGCGTAGACTATATCTCAATCGGTGCATTAACCAAGAATTGCTTGGCCATAGATTTATCTTTACTGATTAAATCGCATTGATTCCTCGTCCATGATCAGCAGGAGAAGGAGGCAACATGAACAAATCGAATTGGCTTGCACTAACTACGGGTTGCACCCTAAGCCTTATTTCTCTTCTGGCAATTGGACATGCAGGCAACATGGATTTAAATGGCGGTCATTATTATGGTAGATCCTACCACTGCCATGTAAGCAATTGTGAAATGCCGGACACCTTTGATCGCTTTGGCAGAAGAGATGGCGCGTTCACCGATCGCCGAGGCCGGGAAAAGTTTTTTAATATAGACGACTGGGCCTTTGAACAGGACTTTGACGGCGATTGCCAGTCAACTCGGCAGGAAATGCTCATATTGACAAGCCAGATCGAAGTGAGCTACACCAATCCACGTAATTGTGTAGTCCGTATAGGAGAATGGCTAGACGAGTATACCGGCAAACTGTTTAAGGTTGCCACGCAAATTGATCTGGATCATGTTATTCCGTTAATGTACGCGCATACCCATGGCGGTGATGCTTGGCCTGAAAATAAAAAATTGCAATTTGCCAACGACCCAATCAACCTGATACTAGCCGAGAAACGCGAGATTCGCCGCAAAGGCGACCGGGGTCCCGATCGATACTTGCCGCGTGACGAATACCAATGCTCCTACGTCCGACTATGGAACGCCATTGCCGGAAAATATGATGTTGATATTGAAACTCGCGACAAGAACGAGATTGGGAAAATTTTGGAGGACTGCCCTGATGAATAAAATACAGCTTCTGTTACAAATCAGAAACTGCATTTTGGGTTAGTCAGGGCCTAAACCGGCGGATAGCGTTTAGTACCTAGGGAGAAACTATATTAATTTCGTCCATCCCGTTGTTAGGATCCAGCATCGTATCACCCGTGGGAAATCCATTTTCGTGCAGTATGTAGGCAATCACGTCTGTGTACTCGCTCAGTCCGAGTGAACCGGGGTTATCGGCTGGCATTGTGCCCATCACGGTCTCCCACAGATAGATCAGAGGCTGGCGGTTAAACGACTTCAGTGTATCTTGATAAAATTTCATGTTGTGACAGGCCTTACAAGTACCGTCATAGACCAATTGGCCAGCTTCGACTTGGGCTTCAGTAAAAACACCATCCGCTACCGTTGCCTGTTGAGCTGCAGCACCCATGTTTATCACCAAACCCAGCAACAACACTGTGATTCCTATCAGTAAATTTACCGGATATTTCATCTACAATTCCTCCACAGGGTTGGATTAACCTATCTTTACTTTTAATCCGGCCAAAATAGCCGAAAATTGATACAATAAGGCACTATTTATTCTATATTAAAACCGGCGTAAACATAAACTACATCTCGGTCTTTATCAAGTCGCCTCTATGGTTTCATACACGGTTTTCCCGGCACCTGACTAAAAAATTAGTTTATTTTTTAATTCAGCTACTTAATCAGCTTACCCCTAGAGTAATGCACAGAATCTGAATACTCGCTGAATGAGTTTACCGCTTCTATTGAACTTCCGATTAGGGCCACTCAAACTGGTCATACTGTGCTTTAAATGCTGCATACGAACAATGCGGCTGAGACCCTTACGCGGCTCCAGAACTTGGGTATTCCTGCATTTAATCTTGCTCCCTCGATAAGCCTGATAATTGCCCAAAGATTAGCCCGGAAAATCTGCATTACACGTAAAGAAAGTGCAGAAATACTCGAAAAAGTATTAATAGCTAAAGGATTTAATAAGGCATCACCTCCGCACTTGAAGCTATCCCGGGCGGTTGGTTGCAGTAATTGTAACGAGGGCTACAAAAATAGAATCTGGATTTATGAAGTAGTTCCCATTATTGAAGCTCTATCTCGCATTATAATAAATGGTGCTAACTCGATACAGATAGCCGGCCAGATGCAAAAAGAAGGATTTAGCAATCTCAGACAGTCAGCCCTGCTGAAAGTCGCTCAGGACTTGATTAACTTGGAGGAAGCCAACAGAATGACGTGAATACTTATGCTATCATTACGCCTAGATACAGCCAATTCAACGTTATCCACAATTAAGCTGTGCCAAGATCGCGATTTAGCGATAACCCGCCCAGCTAAAGCGAGGTGAGCAATGGCCACTGAAACCGTTCAAACGATCTACCTCTATCAAGGTCTGGGCAAAACCGACAGTAAGACCCAGCTTGATGATTGCCATGTCCCTGCCTATATTCCAGCTCGGCGCCGTAATGTAATTATTGATTATTCTGAATGGCGATAATAGATCTTCTTCAAACAAACCAGTACTTACTAATTACAGTCTGTACAGTACTCGGTTTGCTCATAGGCAGTTTTCTAAATGTCGTGGTGTATCGAGTACCAGTTATGCTCCAGCGGGAGTGGAAGGCTCAATGCTGCGAATACCTGAAAATTGAGAATACCACACCCGATGGCAATGAATCCTCCGCCAAATTTAAACCGTTTAATTTAGTCAAGCCAGACTCCCATTGTCCGAGTTGTAATCACAAGATTAGATCCTCGGAGAACATTCCGGTAATTAGTTATTTGTTTCTCGGCGGGAAATGCTCAAATTGTAAAGCAGGAATTTCTCTACGCTACCCATCCGTGGAGTTTACATCTGGCTTGATGTCAGCTTTGGTGGCGGCATCATTCGGTGCCACTTGGCTAACATTGGCGTTGCTATGCTTAACTTGGTCACTCCTGGTATTGACGCTAATCGATTATGATCACCAGTTACTTCCGGACAATATAACCGTGCCCTTGCTTTGGTTAGGTTTGCTGGTCAATACCATTGATTTGGGGTTTGGCGTGAGCATGCGCGATGCACTGATAGGAGCCATGGCAGGTTATTTAGCACTTTGGTCCGTCTATTGGCTGTTCAAATTAGCCACTGGCAAGGAAGGCATGGGTTATGGCGATTTCAAGCTATTGGCGGCACTCGGTGCCTGGATGGGATGGCAAAGCCTGCTTCCTATCATCATCCTTTCTTCGTTTGTAGCGGCGCTATTTGGGATCGTCATGATTATGGCCATGGGCCGGGACCGTTCAGTACCCATGCCATTTGGCCCCTTTCTTGCTGGTGCCGGTTTCATTATGCTGGTTTGGGGTCCGCAAGTTAGTGCTTTGTACGTGCGTGTGTTTGGGTAATGTGCAGTTGAAAACGATTAAGCTATATAGGCAGCGGAATAGCGCTTTATGCTGGTAATTGGCCTCACAGGCGGTATTGGTAGTGGCAAAACCACAGTCGCCAAGCTATTTGCTGAATTGGGTATTACCCTGATTGATACAGACTTGCTTGCTCGTGAAGTTGTAGAGCCTGGACAGCCCGCATTGGACTCGATAGCCCAACATTTAGGCCAGCAGTTTATCGATAATAACGGTAGGTTGAATCGCGAGTTACTGCGCATAGAAATATTTTCAAACCAAAAAGAAAAAGAATGGCTTGAAACACTATTGCATCCTCTTATTGCAGAGTTAACCGTCACCCGTATTGATCAATGCACTTCCCCCTACTGCATACTGGTTTCTCCCTTGCTGCTGGAAACTGAGCAATACAAACTCGCACAGCGAGTTCTGATTGTCGATGTGTGTGAGAAAACCCAGATTGAGAGGGCTAGACAGCGCGATCAAAGCAATAGCTCAACTATTGAATCCATCATTAATTCACAAATGGGACGCCAGGACAGACTATCAAAAGCCGACGATGTAATTAACAATGAACAGACTCTTGATGTCGTTAAATTGCGCGTCGCATCCCTGCATACAAAATATATAGAGATGGCTCAATCTGAAAAGGAAACAACATGACCACGAATACCAAGCACGTTAATTGCCCTTCCTGCCAGAAGGAAGTTACCTGGACTGAAAAGAATCAGTACCGCCCGTTCTGCAGCGAACGCTGCAAGTTAATTGATTTTGGTGATTGGGCAACGGAGAAAAATGCTATAGCGGGCAATCAGGTCTTTAATGATGAAGACGAAATCCCGGACCAGTTACAATAACTCAGCCGGTTCTCTAGAAAAGTGGCTTGAGATCAACTTCAATAACTGCAGGTATTGGCATCCAGTAAAATTTACCATTTTCTGAGTGTGCTATATTTTCTAAGTATATTATCAAGAAGTTACCATCCCGGGACAACCTGATTTTTTCAATTTTCTCTTCTGCTAATAAGCCCAGCTCGGAATCTTCCAGCAGCAGATGTAACGCCGGATCAAAAAAGTAGATTTTCTCATTATCTGCGGCAATTAAATAATCAGCGTCTTCAGTAAATGCAGCATTCACTAGCACACTACCAAGAAACCACTCTCCCTCAGAATCAAAATAATCTGTAGCCGACATATCTATAATACTGAAATCTTCACCTGCAGCAGGGCGATTTCCATCCAGGCAAGAATAAGCCACACTAGCTCCATCTGGCGAAATATCAGAATCTGGGCATGCACTAACAACAGGGATATCAGTGCCCTCAACTATACTTCAATCGCGGATAATCGGTTTGTAATCAAAGGTTGCTAAATTTGACGCTGTGGTCCATATTCGATGCGAATTGGATTCAGACTTTCCCGCTCTTATCTCATCAAACATCTGACTGTATTTATCGCCTTTTCACAGATACTAGCTGGCAATCAATTACGTTTGCTTAGCTGAAACCTCTAATCGCAGCCAATCCAACCCCCCCATTGCGCCTGATGCTGTCTAGATCTGATTCCTTCAGCCCGCCGAGAGCAAACACTGGCAAACTGACCGAATTAGCTAACTTGGCAAAACCGTTCCATCCCAAAAGTGGGGAATCAGGGTGTGAGGTAGTGTCTTTAACTGGTGAAAGCAGCGCCAGATCAGAACCTAGCCTCTCTGCCTGCATCAATTCAGCCTGATTGTGGCACGAGGCACTAAACAGCGACTCTGTGGCCACCGGACGTTCTCTCAAACGCATCAATCGGGTCGACGTTGCGTGGTAACCACACGCTCCAATCTGCCTAAAGGTTGCTAGATCATTATTAATCAGTACAGTGGCACCCGCTTTATTGCACAGCTCAATAATTGAATTTGCCCATTGAATATATTGCGCACTATCAAGCTGATTCTGACGAAATTGTATTAACTTTAACTCCAGCTCAAGCAAGCGCTGCACATAAGTCATCAGGTCTCGCTTGGATTGAAACTCGGGCGTTATTGCCAAGCGTTTAGGCAATTGCAAAAGTTTGATAATCTGGTGATTCGCCTCGGGGAAATCTGTTACGACTAGTTTATCTATAGAGCACCACTGAATAGACTGACCTTCCAGGCCTGATGGGATTCCATCGAATTCTGTAATTAGAAAAACATCTAGCAAGACAGTTTTATCAAAGTAATGATGCAATAATTTGACGAATGGACTGCTTGCCTTCACCTGAATTCCTAACTCTTCTGCCAACTCTCTTTTAAGGGCGTGAGCTAGCGTTTCATTCTGCTCCAATTTGCCGCCAGGAAATTCCCAAAGCCCACCTTGATGATTGTCTGCGTGGCGTAGTGAGATAAGTACGTTACGTTGGGAGTCGAGGATTACGCCGACAGCGACGTGAACTGAAGGGTTCATGACATTATCAAGTTCGATATTCTGCGTTGATACGAATATAGTCGTGAGATAAATCTGAGGTCCAAACTGTCTCTACGCAATCACCCCGCGCCAGATTTATTACTACCTCAACCTCCTCTTTATCCATCACCGCCTGAGCACTGTCCTCACTATAATTCTGATCAACTCCCCCATTGCTTACCAGGCAAACACCGCCAAGAAAAATTTTAATACCCGCTATATCTAAACTGTCTATTCCAGATCTTCCAACTGCGGCCAAAATTCGACCCCAGTTTGGGTCTGATGCGAAAAATGCTGTCTTAACCAGTGGCGACTCCGCTACCGCATAACCCACCTGCAAGCACTCTTTAGAAGTAGCCCCATTTTCAATTCGAAGCGTGATAAATTTACTTGCGCCTTCTGCGTCTCTAATCAAATCTGTTGCCAGTTGCTGAAAAACAGCCTGCAGCACTTCAGTGATTTTCTCCAGAGTTGTCGCATCACTATCGCTTACACTAACTCCGCTTTTACCGGTTGCCACCAGCATACAACAATCGTTAGTTGAGGTATCACCATCTACCGTTATTCGGTTAAAAGATCGATCGACGACCTTCTTAAGTAGTTTATTCAGCACTGCCTTATCGATAGCGGCATCGGTAAAGACAAAACTCAACATAGTAGCCATATTGGGTTTGATCATTCCTGAACCCTTTGCCATCCCGCTTACATGTATTGGTTGACCGTCAATATCAATGCTTGCAGTGGCAGTTTTTGGTCTGGTATCGGTGGTCATGATTCCTTGTGCTGCCGCAAGCCAATTGTCTGCAGACAACGCAGCGAATGCATCAGGTAAGCCGAGGGCTATCTTGTCTACTGGTAATGATTCACCAATGACACCGGTTGAAAACGGTAGCACCTCGGCAAGAGAAACGTCGGCGGCATCGGCTACGAACCGGCAACAGGCACGGGCATCAGCTAACCCTTTAGCGCCAGTTCCAGCGTTCGCGTTACCCGTGTTCACCAGAAAATAACGACTGCTGAATAGTTGCAAATGTTCTTTGGCCACGACAACAGGGGCCGCACGAAACGCATTTTGGGTAAATACACCAGCAGCAGTGGCGCCTTCTGCTATTTCAATTAATACCAGGTCTAACCTGCCCGGGTAGCGGATATGGCTTTTCACTGCTGCCAGCCTGACACCTTCAACTAGCTGACAATTCCGCGTCGCATTAATTCCTACTGCCATAGCGCCCTACCCCAACTTGCCATGACACTGTTTGAACTTCTTGCCTGAGCCACAGGGGCAAGCCTCATTTCTCCCGACTTTTCTTTCATCTCTGACGAAAGGTGATAGCTGCTCTTCAGCAGATTCTGGCTTACCTTCTACATTTCGTGCAGGTTGATCATTTCCTGCCATTGCACTGGCCGCACTGTGCTTGAATGTCATTGCCTCTTTTGCCCGCTGCTGTTCTCGCTGCCGCTCTATGGCATCCGCTTCGTCCTCTTGCCGGATCTTCACGTGGCTCAACACTTTAATCACTTCCCGTTGCATAGCGTCAAGAAGCTCCGTAAATAATCCGAATGCCTCTCTTTTGTATTCTTGTTTTGGGTTCTTACCACTGTAGCTACGCAAAAATATTCCCTGTCGAAGATGGTCCATCGTCGCCAAGTGCTCCTTCCAGAGGCCATCAAGAATTTGCAACATAAGTTGCTTTTCAAACAAGCGTATCTTTTCACCCACTGCTTGGCACTTCTCATCGTAATTATTAGTCAGAACTTCAACTATTCTTGTTTTTAATTGCTCCTCATACAACTGATCATCATCTTCCAACCATTGTTGAATTGGCTGGCTGGTGTCAAATTCAACTTCAATTGCCTTCTCCAGACCAGGAATATCCCACTGTTCTGGAACGCTTTGTGGTGGAACATATTCATCCACCAGCTGATCCACCACATCGACATGCATATCTGCAACTAAACTCGATACATCATCACTTGCCATTAACTCATTACGCTGACGATAAATTATTGTACGTTGATCATTTGCAACGTTATCGTATTCGAGCAACTGCTTACGAATATCAAAATTTCTTCCTTCCACCTTACGCTGCGCTTTCTCTATGGACCGGCTTACCATGCTATGTTCTATTGCTTCTCCCTTATCCATTCCCAGGCGCTGCATGAAATTTTTAACGCCTTCAGAGGCGAAAATACGCATCAGGTTATCTTCAAGAGAAAGATAGAAGCGAGAATAACCGGGATCACCCTGGCGCCCCGAGCGGCCTCGCAATTGATTATCGATACGTCTGGATTCGTGGCGCTCCGTGCCTATAATATGCAATCCACCGGCAGCTATAACTTGATCATGGCGTTTCTGCCAATTCTCCATAATAGTCTGGACCTGGCTTTCTGAAGGGCTCTCACGCGCTTCAATTTCCGCCTCCCATTTACCGCCAAGAACTATGTCAGTTCCACGTCCAGCCATATTGGTTGCGATGGTAACGACACCCGGGCGACCAGCCTCAGCTATGATCTCGGCTTCCCTCTCATGAAATTTGGCATTAAGCACTTCGTGTTTTATTTTTTTCTCATTTAGATATTTTGACAGTATCTCTGACGTATCAATCGATGCCGTTCCAACGAGAATAGGTGCCCCCTTTTTACTGATCTCAGTTATATCCTGAACAATTGCTTCAAATTTTTCTTCCATTGAAAGATAGATAAGATCATTCGCATCATCTCTAATCATTGGCACATTAGTGGGAATAACCACGACATTCAGCGCGTATATCTGAGTAAACTCAAAGGCTTCCGTATCCGCAGTTCCCGTCATACCAGATAGCGTGTTGTAGAGTCTGAAGAAATTCTGAAATGTTGTTGAAGCGAGCGTCTGGCTTTCGCTCTGTATTTCCACTCCTTCTTTTGCCTCTAATGCCTGGTGTAAGCCCTCTGATAGCCGACGCCCCTCCATCGTGCGCCCAGTATGTTCATCGATCAACACAATGCTTTTGTTCTTAACGATATATTCAACATCTTTGTGGAACAGGTTATGCGCCTTGAGCCCTGAATTCACATGATGTAATAAACTTAAATTAGTCGCGGCATACAAGCTTTCGCCTTCATTCAATAATTTTTTTTGAGTGAGCAACTCTTCTACATAAACATGTCCCGCTTCCGTCAGCTCAACTTGCCGGCTCTTTTCATCGACCGTGAAATCGCCGGTTTCCTCCGGCACATAATCTTTATCCATCATCTTCGATTTTGACGCTTCCTCCTTCTCACCCTTTTCAAGTTTGGGTATCAGCTTGTTGATATCCAAGTATAACTGCGAGCTGCCTTCGGCTGCGCCTGAGATTATCAATGGCGTCCTAGCCTCATCGATTAAGATGGAGTCGACTTCATCGACAATGGCAAAATTAAGCTGCTTCTGCATTTTATCCTCAAGACGAAAGGTCATATTATCCCTGAGGTAATCAAAGCCAAATTCATTGTTGGTTCCATAGGTAATGGAACTTCCGTAGGCTGCCGCCTTTTCTTCGGGGCTTTGTCCTGAATGGATAATACCTACGCTAAGCTCAAGGTATTCATAAAGCGGGCGCATCCAGTTTGCATCACGCTGTGCCAAGTACTCATTTACCGTTACGATATGAACTCCATTCCCTGTCAGTCCATGCAAGTAGGCAGGAAGAGTAGCTACTAGGGTCTTACCTTCCCCAGTGCGCATTTCAGCGATTGATCCTTCATTCAGTACCATGCCCCCAATCATCTGCACATCGAAGTGACGCAATTTCAACGTCCTTTTGCTGGCTTCGCGTACCACTGCAAATGCTTCTGGCAACATCGCCTCAAGCGCTTCGCCGTTGTCAAATCGCTGACGAAAGTCTTTTGTCTTCAGTTTCAATTCATCATCAGATAAGACTTTTAGCGCTTCTTCAAAAGTGTTAATAACGACGACTGTGCGCTCTAACTTTTTGAGCTTCCTGCTATTACTGCTGCCAAATATTTTGCTAAAAAAATTCATTATTTAAGACTGTCTCACTACTTAATTAAGGGGGATGTTGCTACACAGCAAGCTCGAACCGATCTCTGCTAGTTCAGAACCGGAGCATGCTTTTAATGCGGGGAGGAAAAGAATTATCTAGCGGTGCGATGAATATAGGCTGCAGGATCGACAACTCTGCCGTTTTTATATACTTCAAAATGTACGTGGGGGCCTGTCGACCTGCCGGTTGAGCCAACTAGGGCTACGTTCTGCCCCTTCATTACTATGTCACCTACATCTACCAGCAATTTTTCTGCATGGGCATAGCGGGTCATGTAGCCATTTCCATGGTTTACCTCAACCATCAAGCCGTAACCATAACGAGCCCCAGACCAGGTTACTACACCGGATGCTACGGTATTAATATCGCTGCCGGCTTTACCAGTTGAGAAATCAATACCAGTATGGAGTGCTAATCTGCCTGTAAAAGGATCTGGGCGACGACCAAAGTGAGAGGAAATCCATCCTTTTTCAACTGGGCGCCCGGCAATGAAGACATCCGATTGAATTTTTCTATCAACCATCAAGCTTTCCAGAATTTCCAGTTGCTGCTGTCGGTCTTCCAGCTGGCGCTCTAGCTGGGTAACCGAATCCAATAAATTAATCGTGCCGTAAGCAACAGAATCGCCTGCACTCGGACCACCAACTGCTACTTGCTGACTAAAATCGAATTCACCTTCATCAAGATTGGCTATAACGGTAATACGCTCACCCACTGCATCTAATCTCATTAGTCGCGCTTGAAGCAGGGCCAGCCTCAAAGTCAGTGCTTCGAGTTGTTGTTCCGACTTAAGCTTAATGCCGGCCAATTCCTCAGTTTGCAATTCTAGTTGACGCTCCCAGTTAAGTGCGGTCGTTTCAGTAAATAGGAAGCCGTTCTGGGTTACAGCTAACTGATAGCCGAAGTAGCCCAGAGCAATAGGTGTGCCGAGCAGGCATAGCGAAAGGAGGCCTTTAATCCAGCCCTTGAATACTATGGTTTTAGTATGACCATGACGCTGGTCGACAAGTATTACTTTCATTGTTAAGCGAAATTCTCTTTAACTTCGAAGCATACTTGGGGGCAAAACAAGAAACCTCAACCCCTTGACTAAATCCCTTTAAAGTCAATCCGTTAGGAGGGCGCTGTTAGCTTACGCTGCCAGTACTGGTTTCATGTAGGAAATAGGCACATTTGTTTCTTTATCGAAACTGACAATTTCCCAAGCATCTTCATTAACTTCGAGCATTCTTAATAAAGCATTATTGAGAGCATGTCCAGATTTATATCCTTTGAACTCACCGATCAGACTGTTACCAAGGAGATACAAATCGCCAATGGAGTCGAGAATCTTGTGCTTTACAAACTCATCCTCATACCGCAAGCCATCTTCATTTAGTACTTTATAATCGCCCACAGCGATGGAATTATCCATGCTAGCCCCCAACGCCAGATTCCGATTCCTGAGATCTTCAAAATCGTGCATAAACCCAAAAGTACGCGCCCGGCTAACTTCTTTGACAAAGGACGTACTGGAAAAATCGATAGTGGCGCTCTTGGTATGTTTTTTGTAGACAGGGTGATCGTAAAGCAATGTATAGCTGACTTTAAAACCATCGAAAGGCTCAAGGCTGACTGATTTATCACCCTGCTCCAGCCTTAGCGGATGTTTAATTCGAATAAATTTCTTGGGAGCCTGCTGTTCTTCGATGCCAGCAGATTGAATTAGAAAGACAAAAGGACCCGCGCTGCCATCCATTATTGGGACCTCTGGAGCGCTGACATCCACATAAGCATTATCAATACCCAGACCGGACATGGCTGACATCAAGTGCTCAATGGTAGAGATTCTTACGTTATCTTTGACCAGTGTAGTCGACAGGGTAGTATCGCCAACGTTACTTGCCCTAGCCTCGATCTGAATAACTGGATCGAGGTCTATGCGTGTAAAAACAATTCCGGTATTTACCGGTGCTGGTCGAAGCGTCAGATAAATCTTCTCACCCGTGTGAAGACCTACGCCGGTGGCTCGAATAACATTTTTCAGGGTTCTTTGCTTAAGCATTGATTGTTGCCAAGCCCTCGTATGCAGTACAGCTCAGCCAATTGGCTGCAATGCTTCATTTTTCATTCTTAGTGGCTGACATTCAGTATGTTTATGGCAAACCATATAATCTACTTGAATAACAACAAAAGATTCACGCTATCTTGTCGTACCACTGTTCCCATCCAGCAAAACTGCTGCATGGTATCAAATAAGTTGCAAGAACCCAATATATCCAGACTATCAATTTGTGATTCCGCGTTCTCAAAGCAATGCCTTAAAATTGGTCATTAATTAGCTCAATCTGCTTGCTTTCTTAGAAACGCGGGAATATCCAGATAATCCATATCGGCTTCGGCACCAACCTCCTGTGCCATTTCAGGCTGACGCTGAGCAGAACCCTGCCTGCCTCGCATACCCGCTGGTTGATCCAGTTTACGGTAGTCAGCTGCGCTGGGCTCCGTGTTGTCCACAACTTTTGTGGGTCGTTCGTGACCAGCTCCAAGACCAGTCGCAACAACTGTCACACGCATGTCCCCTTCCAGAGACGGGTCGATTACGGTGCCGATAACTACTGTTGCGTCATCCGATGCGAACTCCTTGATGGTATCACCCACCTCTGCAAACTCGCCCAACGATAGATCCTCACCAGCAGTAATATTCACCAGTATACCTCTGGCACCCTGTAGGTTCACATCTTCTAGCAACGGACTACGAATCGCAGATTCAGCTGCTTCCCGGGCGCGATCTTCACCAGTCGCAAAGCCTGTTCCCATCATTGCCATACCCATTTCAGACATCACCGTTTTTACATCTGAAAAATCGACGTTGATCATACCGCGGTGCATAATCAGGTCGGCGATTCCTTTTACTGCGCCTAACAAAACATCGTTGGCCGCTTTGAACGCTTCCAATAAGGTTGCGTCTTTACCCAGTACATCCAGTAATCTTTCATTGGGGATGGTAATCAATGAATCCACACTTTGGTGCAATAGCTGAATCCCTTCATCTGCAACAGTAGCGCGCTTTTTACCTTCGAACGGAAAGGGCCGAGTCACTATGGCAACAGTCAATATTCCCATTTCACGTGCCACTTCTGCCACAACTGGCCCTGCACCTGTGCCGGTGCCGCCGCCCATACCCGCTGTGATAAATACCATATCAGCACCAGATAAAACCTCTGCAATCTGCTCCCTGTCTTCCAAGGCAGCCTGACGGCCAATTTCTGGGTTTGCTCCAGCACCGAGACCCTTGGTAATGTCACTACCGAGTTGCAAAACAGTTTTGGCCTTCAAACTGCTGAGGGCTTGCGCGTCGGTATTGGCACAAATAAAATCTACGCCATCTACCTGATTATTGATCATATGATGCACTGCATTACCACCGCCACCACCAACGCCAATGACCTTGATTACAGCACTTTGTGATACATTTTCGACTAATTCAAACATATAGTCCCCTCATTCACTCTTAAAATTCATCGTTTTAACCGTTTCAGTTTTTGGCTGTTTCAGAAATTACCTTGAAACCAGTTTTTTACTCTTTCCACCAGGTGTCCCTGCGGTTCTTTTTTTAGGCTTATTCCGTCTCTTTCCTGAAATTGTTTCAATCCATAGAGAAGTAACCCGACTCCGGTAGAATAAATGGGGTTCCTTACAATATCGGCTAATCCATTGACTTTATGAGGAGTTCCTATCCTCACTGGCGCATGAAATATTTCTTCCGCCAGATCCACAACACCCTCCATTTTGCTAGTACCTCCAGTGAGCACTACACCAGCTGCCAACAGATTCTCAAATCCACTGCGCTGTAACTCGGCCTGTACCAAAGTAAACAATTCGTCATACCGCGGTTCAACTACTTCAGCTAGAGCCTGGCGAGACAATTCCCTCGAAGCGCGATCACCCACACTAGGTACTTTGATCGACTCTTCAGCGCTCGCGAGTTGAGTTAGGGCACAGGCATACTTGATTTTAATCTCTTCGGCATTTTCAGTAGGGGTTCTGAGCGCCATGGCAATATCGTTGGTTACTTGATCCCCTGCTATTGGAATCACTCCTGTATGCCGAATAGCACCCTCGGTGAATATAGCTATATCCGAAGTGCCGCCTCCGATATCAACTAAACACACACCAAGCTCTTTCTCGTCGTCAGTTAATACGGAATAACTCGATGCAAGTTGCTCTAAAATAATTTCGTCAGTTTCAAGCCCGCAACGCTTAATGCATTTTTCAATGTTCTGAACTGCATTAATGGCACAGGTAACCAGGTGCACTTTTGCCTCCAGTCGAACCCCTGACATGCCCAGAGGCTCCTTAACACCTTCCTGGGAATCAATGATGTATTCCTGCGGCAGGATGTGTAGTACTTTTTGATCCGCCGGAATAGCTACTGCCTGAGCCGCGTCAATCACCCGTTCAATATCAGGCTTCATCACTTCGCCATCCCGAATGGCAACAATACCATGGGAATTCATACTTCGTATGTGGCTCCCAGCGATGCCTGCATACACAGAATGAATTTGACATCCTGCCATTAACTCAGCTTCTTCAATAGCTCGTTGAATCGATTCCACCGTAGATTCAATATTTACTACGGTACCTTTCTTTAAACCTCTGGACCGATGACTTCCAATTCCAACGATATCCAGCGAGCCATCAGTGTTTATATCGCCGACAATCGCGACTACCTTAGAGGTGCCAATATCTAATCCAACTACCATGTTTTCCTTTTCGACATCATTCATCGTGAGGATTCCCCGGGCGCTGGGCGCCTATATATTAATCTACTCGATAAAACAGTCATCAAATTCATCTAATAGCTATCCCATTTATATCATCGGATTTTCTTCTAACAGAAAATCCATTGTTGTAACGCAAATCAACTGACTCTATTAACGCGGTATCAGCACGAAACTCACCGTTATAAAACCTTACAAACCGCTTCACCCTCCCTATCGCTTCGACCCTGCCAATGTTTACTTTAACGCCATTATTGAGCATCAAACTCCAACTACCTCTTGCACTTAAGGACAAACTCTTCATTCTCAGCCCAGCAGGGACCAACACTTGATTCAATACTTGGTACTGCGCCATTACTCGAAACTGACTATTATCTGGACCAGCCAGATTAGGCAACGGTGCTGATTGCTCGCTATTTTCAACCCGAAATATTTCTCCGTATTGACTTAATAAATCCGCTTCACCCCATCGAGCAATTGCAACTTCTTCAATCAGGCCTATTTCCAATGTATCAGGCCATATCCGTTTAACAGCTGCTATAGCCACCCAGGGGTTCTGCTCCAACTTTTTCTTGGCGCCTCTTACATCAAAGCTAAAAAAGCCCTTCCCCATATATTCCAACAGCATTGCGCCCACTTCGTTTTGATGCAGTTGATGCAGTTCATTTTCAATGCGAAGTACGACGATGGGTCGATTTAAATGAGCTATCACTGTTTGGAAATTTTGTTGTAGCAATAGCGTCAATGCAATTAGTATCCCAATAAATAAAATCAACGTTAGGTTTGGAGAATACTTGGGCTTTAATGGCTGATGATTAACAAAAGGAACACTCCGCTTAGGACGAATCCCACTCATTCCTCTTTCCGTTACTCTCCCGCGTTGTGCTCTCTTTGTATAAGCACTCATTGGCTAACTCTCCTGACCTGCAATATTCTCAACAGCAGCTCATCAAAATCTATTCCAGCTTGTTTTGCTGCAATCGGCACAAAACTGTGTCCGGTCATACCTGGCACGGTATTGAGCTCTAGCAAATAAAACATACCTCTTCTATCCTGCATGAAATCTACTCGAGCCAATCCATCACAACCGAAGCTCTCATACGCTGCCAACGCCAAAGAGGTCAATTCTTTTTCCTCCGCTTCCTTTAATTCGGCTGGACATATTATTTGTGTATCTTCAGCAACATATTTAGCATCAAAATCAAAGAACTCATTATTTGTTTTCAGTTGCACTATAGGCAAAACTTCACCACCTAGAATACCTACGGAAAACTCTTTCCCTTCGATGTATTTTTCAGCCATTACCTTAGAATCGTATGCAGAGGCCTTTGCCAATGCTTTTTTTAACGCTTCAGCATCGGCGACAATGGATATTCCGATACTCGAACCCCCGTTAACTGGTTTCACTACTACCTGCCCAAACTTTTCGATAATTCCATGGCAATCTGAAGACTCATGCAGCATTAAAAAATTAGCGGTGCTTAGATTCAATTGCTGCCACAGCAATTTGCTTTTCACTTTATCCATCGCCAGTGCAGATGCGCAAACATCACTCCCTGTATAAGGAATCGCCATGGCCTCTAGTAGGCCTTGAATTACTCCATCTTCTCCACCACTTCCATGCAGCATATTGAGCGCACAATCGGGCTTAAGTGCTATGAGTTGTTCCGCTATTTCCAACGACACATCGATTGCGCTGGCCTCTATACCTAACCTCAATAATCCAGCCAAGGCAGCACGGCCACTTTCAAGCGAAACATCGCGCTCGGCTGACAACCCACCCATCAACACGGCGACTCGCCCTGCTTCACTGATTATCTGCTGTCTATTTATCGTTCTCATACCCAAATTTCTTGACGTCTGTTTCTGATTGAATTTCGCGAAGGCTGGTCAGACACCAAAGCCTTCACCAGCTAGTTGTTTTGCAAGGGTGCCAACGCTACCTGCGCCCTGAGTTAATACAATATCTCCGTCCTCTAGCAGGTCACGCAATATGTCCTGCACATCCTCTGGTTTCTGCACATAAACAGGATCAACTTTTCCACGTAAACGGATACTGCGACATAGACTTCTCGAATCTGCACCAGAAATTTTCGTCTCTCCTGCAGAATAGACCTCAAGCAAGAGCAGTACATCTGTCTCCGACAGCACATCAACAAAATCCTCATACAAATCTCTAGTACGGCTATATCGATGTGGTTGATAAATCATTACCAATCGAGTATCTGGCCAACCAGCGCGCAAGGCTTTAACAGTTGCTGCAACTTCGCTGGGATGATGTCCGTAGTCGTCTATCAAAAGCACTTTGCCAGTGGAAATTTCAATATCACCATGCACATCAAACCGCCTTCCAACACCAGAGAATTTACTTAGCCCTTGACGAATATGTTCATCAATGATGCCTTCATCCGTCGCAATTACTATTGCTGCAGTTGCGTTCAATGCGTTGTGTTCGCCGGGTAAATTCAGTTCGACTTTAAGATTCTCGCTCTTTTCTGGCCTTGCCACCTCAAATTCCAATTGCTGCCCAGACTGTGACAAATTTTCAATACGAAAATCAGCATCGGCAGAAAAGCCATATGTAATCTTTGGCCGTGACACCAGCGGCAGAATCTCTCTAACAGTCGGGTCATCA
>CAVOCG010000040.1:0-19014 GCA_963694095.1 Gammaproteobacteria bacterium | reverse complement strand
ACAACACGGAAGAAAGAATGAGAATCGCTTGATAATAGCTATTAAATTGAGTTACTAACAAAATGGCCATCAACGCCATTGCTAGAGCAAATGCTTGTCCGAGAAAAGCAGCGGATTGCTCCTGCTCTTCATTAGCTCCACGGAACTGATAAATGACACCTGGCATGGTAGGATTCGCGCTCAGGTATTGCTCCAATTCTCCCACCAAATTGTCAGCCACAAATCCAGGTGCGGGATTTGCTCGTACATAAATGACACGGCTGCCATTTACTCGCTGTATTGAGCTTACTTTAGGTTTGGCCTCACGCGTCACGAAACTGCTAATTGGAACTGGCCCGCTAGCCGTGGCGATACGGATGGTGTCCAACTGCTCCAAACTGCGATATTCGGCAGGATAGCGAATTCGGATATCTACTTCTTCCTCGCTATCGTCGGGGCGATAGTCTCCCATGAATACGCCATTGGTCATGAGTTGAATCGCTGTGCCTATTTCGGTCATGTTTGCGCCAAGCATAGCAGCACGCGCTCTATCCACAACAATTTCCCATTCGATTCCAGGTACTGGAGTCGTGTCGTCGACATCAATCAGGCCGACCATTTCATTTTCCATAAATTCACGAATGCGTGCACCGTCCGAAAACAAGGCGTCCAGATCTTCACCGGATAATTCCAATTGAATTTCTTTGCCGACGGGTGGGCCCTGTTCGATAGTTACAACTTCTGCCTTTACGCCTGGGATATTTGTGATAGCGTCCCGGTACATATTTTCTACTTCGAAACCGTTTACGTCCCTCTCCCGTCGGTCGGTCAATTCCAGGAATATAGTGCCTACCAGGTCAGGGGCTGCTTGTTGGCCTCCACCCATTTGCTGCCCTGCTCCAGACTGAGTCAGGATGCCTTTAAAATGGCCAACTTCTCGAATTCTAGTTTCGACATCCAGCATCACATCACGCAATTCAGCAGGTGAAAAATTACCCCGGGCAAAAACCTGAATTTGTGTCTGATTGGGCTCAACTGAAGTAAAAAACTCAACACCTTTTCCGAAGCGGCCATACATGACAACGATGGTAACCATGGTAACGATACTCAGCACGAATACTGAAAGTGGGTATTTAACAGCAACATTCAATATATTTGCATAGATGCCGGTGATGCCATGGGCTTTACGCGGATCACCTTCTTCCAGATTTCTCAGGTATGAACGATCTTTAGTTGTGCCGCTAGATTTACCAATTAGAGCGCCAATAGTCGGGGCAAAAACCAGGGCGTAAAGCAGTGAGCCGATCAGTACGGAAAAGACTGTGATAGGCAGGTAACTCATGAATTGGCCGGCCACACCCGGCCAGAACATGATAGGTAGAAATGCTGCCAGAGTAGTCGCCGTGGATGCTAAAATTGGCCAAAACATCCTGTGGACAGCTTGCTTGTAGGCCTCTTGACTATCCAGACCTTCTGCCATTTTTCGATCTGCATATTCCACCATCACGATAGCCCCATCGATGAGCATACCGAGACCCAACAGCAACCCAAAAATCACCATAAAATTATAGGTGAATCCCAGCATGCGGATGACGATGAAGGCGAAGAAGAAAGAGAATGGAACAGCCAGTGTAACCAGCAGGCCAGAACGGATTCCCACCGAGGCGATTACAACTATCAGCACGAGCACCATGGCAGTTGCCATATTACCCTGTAACCCCATGTTTTGTTCTATCACCAATGGGGCGGTATTGTTTATATAAGACACTGCCACCGAAGGAGGTAGGGTCGGTTTTATTTCCTCTATCAGGGTATCGATTCCCTCCATGGCCTGAACCAGATTCGCTCCTTTGCGCTTCATCACATTGAGAGATATAGAGGCTGAGCCATTGGCGTACGAGTAGCGCGTGGCATCTTTGAAGGTACGGCGCACGTCCGCAATATCGCTAACAGTCACCACGCCTAAATCAGTGGAAGCCAGTGGTAGTTCGAACAAATCACTGGAGGTTTCAATCAAGCCCGGAACTTTTATGGAAAACCTGCCCTGGCCAGTGTCCACCGCTCCGGCCGGGATCAAGCGGTTATTGCTGGTTACAGTTTGGGCAATTTGACTAGCTGATATACCATAGGTTTCCAACTTGGTAGGGTTGATAATAACTTCAAGTAACTCCTCACGATTGCCCACCATTAGTGCTTCAAGAACCTGGGGAAGGATTTCTATTTCGCGTTGTAAGTTCTCAGCAATACGCAGAAGCACGCGTTCCGGAACACCTTCACCGCCAATAGCAATTTGCACGATAGGCATTTCAGCCGCAGAAACTTCTTGAATAATCGGCTCCTCAGTAGACTGAGGGAATCTGACCTTTGCTCTATTGATGGCTTCACGCACTTCAATAAGCGCATTGCTGGATTCGAAATCGATATCAAACTCGGTTATCACGGTGGCAGCACCTTCGCTGGATACCGAGCTAATCTGGGAAATTCCATCCAGTGTTTTCAGCTCCAGTTCGGCAGGTCTGGCCAAAAGACGCTCAGCATCTTCCGGGGATATACCTTCATGGATAATAGTTGAAACAATGATCGGAACAGTTACATCAGGGTTAAGCTCTACCGGAATGGAAAGGTAGGATACAAACCCTGTGAGCATAATAGCCACGAATACGCTGAGCGTGGTTCGGGATCTCGATACTGCGGCGTCAATGTAATTCTTCATCTGAGTTTATTTGTTTGTTCGCAATGCATGCTGCTGGTTTGACCAGGAAAAATCGCTAATAACTGTTTGCCCGGGAAATACAATCTCCTGCCCAACAGTGACCAGGTTAATGGTGTCGTTCAGGCCAGTAACCCAGACACCTGGGTTGAGCTGACTGGTGTTATCGCCAACAATTTCTATGTTGCGAAACAAAATTTTATTATTCGGATCAACTAGCTTAACGCCAATTACACCTTCGTCGTCCAGAGTTAATGCTGAGGAAGGGATTAAGTGAGCACTAATTTCGGCTGCTTTTACCAAGATTTCAGCGGTAATACCCACACGTATATCCTGGTGGCTAGGATCCAATTCAACTTCGATCCGGTAACTTCGAGAAGTGGTTTCAGCGGTACGCGATAAATAGGTAACTACTCCTTTTAACTGGCTCCCTGTAAGTAATTGCGCTGTTACTGCAGCGTCCAGCTTCACCTTGCTAATATCTTGTTCTGGTACTAGGCCTACAAGCAACATTGGGCTGTCATCCAACACCGATGCACATACGCCACCTCGGTCTAATAGATCGCCGACTTCGACTGTTCGAAATTCCACAATGCCATCGAAGGGTGAGACAATTTTGGTTTTTTCCAAGGCCAGTGTAGCCCTGCTGACGCCGGCGATAGCGGAGTCTAGGGCCGCTTTCATTTGTGCTACCGCCACATCAGATTGCAATCCGCGCTCTTGTAAATCTAAGCCTGCTTCATATTCAAATCGTGCCTGTTCGCGGCGACTGACAGCCTCTTGTAGATCGGATTCGCGGCTATCGATGGCTATCTCACATAAAACATCACCGGTATTGACCCGTGCGCCACGCTGAATGGGGTTCCCAACAATACGTCCGGCCTGCTCTGCACGAACTTGTACATGACGGAACGCTTGCGTGCGACCTCGCACTCTGACCTGCTCTACATAGGTTTGGGCGGAAATCGTAGCTGCTCTTACTGTAAAAGCGCCACTGCTTTCATCTGGCGCCTGGCCTTCGGGAATCACTGTAACACTGGCAGGAGTAGCCAAAGCGTCTTCGCTAATACTGCTTGCCGGTTTGGGCACCACCATCCACGCCCCCACGACGACCAGTATCAATAGAGCTACTATGTGTTGCTTCTTCACTTCTTTGCCTCCGTGATTCGCGATGTGAGCTAGAGATGCAGCGGTTTAAATAACGGCTGGACTTTGAATAACAAGACCTCAGAATTGGTTCATAACTCCCAGAGGTCTTAAAACTGCTCCAAACTAATACGCCAAACATTGCAGATAAGTTCAACAATTTAGTTCGGGGCAATCGTCTCTGTTGTTAGATGCACGCGGGAGCTTCGGGATTGTGAGTAATACTAGTGTCCTACTACTTGGTGTCTGCACGGACGCTCACCAAAAGTGTTACGCATTGTAAGCAAATCTTCTGAAAATGCAATATTATATTTGGTGCACAGCGCGTAACGGCGAGGTTTTTAGTTATTTCAAGAACACCAAAATTTTGCTAGATTAGTACACTGAATATCCTTTTCAGTTACACAATAGTTATACAAAGAGGTGGGCTAATTCGTGAAAGATTTATCAAACAATGTGGCAATTGTCACCGGATCAAGCAGTGGTGTGGGTGCAGCAACGGCTAGATTACTTGCTTCGCTGGGGTGCCATGTAGTTATTAATTACAACTCAAACGCAGATGGAGCAAACGAGGTAGCTGAAGACTGTATCGGTGAGGGTGCAGAAACTCTAGTTTGCCAGGGCAATGTAGCTGAAGACATTGACTGCCGGGCAATGGTCGAGCAGGCAATCGGGAAGTGGGGGCGTGTGGATATTCTGGTGAATAATGCGGGAACCACCAAGTTTTGTGACCATGCCAATCTAGAGGGCCTGGATAGCGATGATTTTCATCGGATATACGGCGTCAATGTCGTCGGTGCCTATCAAATGGTCCGTGCGGTGAGTACTCCCATGAAATCTCAGGAAGAAGGGGGCGTTATAGTAAATGTCGCATCCACCGCTGGCGTGACTGGCATAGGCAGTTGTATCGCCTATGCAGCTTCGAAAGGTGCTCTGGTTACCATGACACTTTCCCTGGCGCGTTCAATGGGACCTGAGTTACGGGTCAATGCTGTTTGCCCAGGCTTTATCGAAGGTGAATGGCTAAGGGAGGGATTTGGTGATAAAAAATATGAGGAATTGATGAACTTTAACCGTAAGAACTCCGCCTTAGGAGTTACCGCAACAGCAGAAACCGTTGCTGATGCCATTCTTTGTTTTATTACCGGCCCTCAAATAGTCACTGGAGAAACACTGATTGTGGATGGTGGAAGACATCTGAGCATGACTCCGCTAACTCGGCGATAATCATGCTGTCACGTAGTTCTGGCTATGTAGACACTGGGCGCTTTTGTAATTTTCGTTGCAGCGTTCTGCGGTGCATCTTCAACTGACGTGCTGTTGCCGAGATATTGCCATCGTTTGTCTGCAATATTTTTTGAATATGTTCCCACTCCAATCGCCGCACAGACATAGACTCTGTAACAGGAGAGGGGATAGAGCCAAAACGCTCACCGAGCAGTAGGGCGGCTAAAATTTCGTCAATATCTGCCGGCTTTGATAGATAATTATCAGCACCGAGCTTGATGGCTTCAATCGCTGTAGCAATGCTTGCATAACCTGTGAGAATTAATATTTTCATTTCAGGGTTTGATTTTTTTAACTCCGGAATCAAATGCAATGAGGTTTGCTTGCCGAGATTTAAATCCAATATGGCATAGTTAAAGCGATGATCACGAAGTAAGCTTCTTGCTGCCTCAATCTCCAAGGCGTGAGTCGCGGCATACCCTCGTTGATTTAGCACCCGACTGATGGTCCGGGCAAATGCCTCGTCATCTTCAACTATCAATATACTTAATACTTCCATCGATCAATGATTCCTAACTGATAGTTCTAGCCGGTAGCTTTATCAGAGTTAGTGCTCCGCCCATTTTTAAGTTAAACATCTCGATGGTCCCCCCCATTTTCTGAATGGCGGCATTGGCCAAGAAGATACCTAAACCCATGCTGTCTTTTCGGCTCGATTTGAATGGCTCACCCATGTTCTCCATCACTTCGGTTGGAATGCCGGAACCATCGTCATTCACAGAAATTTCGAAATGTTTTAGATCACCCTCTACCCATTTAAATAAGACATCTACATGATTGGTTGACGCTTTTATCCCATTTTCAATAATGTTGATGATGGCATGCTTCGCACTGAGATCGGCAGAAATATAAGGATCTGTGGTGCTGCTGTCTACCGCGAATTCCACAGAGGCGAATGGGTGAATGTTAACAATGTAGTCCTCTATGTCATTTATAAAAGTTGTAAGAAAAACTTTTTCATTGCGATTGTCATTCTCTTTGTGGTAATAACGGATCAACTCACTTAATGAATCCTTGCATCGACTGACCTGTTCCTTCAGTAGAGAGATTTCTATCTTTATTTCGGAGTTTTTTAGTTCCTCTTCGCTTTTTTTGTTTAGTTCTGTGAGCAATACAGCCATTGTGGAAAGCGGCGTGCCCAAGGCGTGAGCAGTGCCCGCTGCCAGAGTGCCTATTGCTACAAGTTGTTCATTCAGCATTTCTGTTTCTCTGGCTTTTGCCAAATTCAATTCACGCTCACGAATGGCTTTCGCCATATTGGTAACAAAAACAGTGATTAGAATTGCGCTCACTACGAAAATCACCCACATACCAATAAGGTGGAATTGAAAATTCATCACCTCTGTATTGCCATTGGAGTTGGCTTGCAATTCCAGTAAAATAAAGAAGGTGTAAATAATAATGCTACCTAGTGCAAATACATTCACAAAAAACTGGCTTAACAAGGTTGCACCAACTGCCAGCAAGACCAGTAGATAGGAAATCAGCGGATTACCGGCACCACCAGTATAAATAAGAAGTATGACCAAAAAGAAGACATCGAGTAGAAGGTGAGAAAATAACTCTGTGTGGGTAACAGTCCAAGAGGTACGTAAGCGCCAAAAACCCGTCGCTACAGAGAACAAAATACAGGTAATCAGACTTAAGATGAGCAGGGTTGGCACTTCAATCTGTGAGAGCAGCCGAAATATGATCAATCCTACGCTACTGATGGCAGTCAAGATAAGGCGCAACAGTAATAAGCGCTGAAGCGAAAGGCGGCCTGAGTTCCCCCCTTCTGCGGAGTAGGGGGGAACTAAGAGGCCTAAAATACCTGAATCTCTATCCGTGACTGCCATCATCACATTGTACTGAAAAGCAGCGCACAAGAAACCAAATATTAGCTCGGATATTCCACTGCTTGTCAGTGTGCTGAAAACACAGCCCTTATAGTCTATGCAAAGTGGATTGGGCAGGTTATATTGCAACGCAGTTGGCGAGCAGGAATATTGGTGGGCAATGAGTACCGTAGTGCTTCGCTCAAGCCATGCTGAATGCTAGAGATATTTTTACTCACACAAAGGCTTCGTGCATCAGGGAATCAAATTAAATATGAATACTGACAATATTTATGAACAAGGGCTCGATAAAAATTCGGCCAATTTTGCGCATTTAACACCGCTGAGTTTTATAGAGAGGTCGGCTAGTGTTTATCCCCATCATATTTCTATAATCCATGGTGAATCCAGATACACGTGGTCGGAAACTTATAAGCGTTGTTGTTTGTTGGCCTCGGCGTTAAAGAAGTTAGGAATCTCGACGGGTGACACCGTGTCTTTTATGGGGGCAAATACGCCAGAGGTATTTGAAGCGCATTTTGGTGTGCCCATGATGGGTGCGGTACTCAATGCATTGAACGTGAGACTGGATGCGAAGGCCATCGCATTCATTTTGGAGCATGCAGAAACCAAAGTTCTTTTTACTGATAAGGAATACAGCAATACCATCAAGGGTGCGTTGGAAATTTTACCCAATAAACCCATAGTCATCGATATCGATGACCCTTACTTTCACGAGGGAGAACTATTGGGCGATCAGACCTATGATGATCTATTGAAAACAGGTGATGGGAGTTACGCTAACTTTCAAATCGAAGACGAATGGCAGGCAATATCACTCAATTACACCTCCGGCACTACAGGTGATCCCAAAGGCGTGGTGTTTCATCACCGTGGCGCATATCTCAACGCAGTATCCAACGTCCTGGGCTGGGATATGACCTCACATCCCGTTTACCTTTGGACCTTGCCGATGTTCCATTGCAATGGTTGGTGCTGGCCTTGGAGTTTAGCGGCTGTTGCAGGTACCAGTGTTTGCCTGAGGCACGTGCGCGATAAAGCGATTTTTGATGCTATTAAAGAGCACCATGTAACCCATTTTTGTGGGGCGCCAGTTGTAATGAATACATTGATCAATGCCGATGACGAACTGAAACAGGGTATCGAACATAAAGTGCTCGCCATGACCGCTGGAGCAGCCCCGCCAGCGGCGGTATTAGCAGGCATGGAAAATATGGAAATCGCTGTAACCCATGTGTATGGACTGACCGAAACGTATGGCCCCTGTGTAGTCTGTGCACCACAAACTGAGTGGAGTGATCTGTCAATAGATGACCGAGCAGAATTGCTGGCTCGGCAGGGTGTGCGAGCCCATCTGCAGGATGAGCTTATGGTGGCCGACCCGGAAACCCTGCAGCCGGTTCCAAAAGATGGTAAGACGATGGGAGAGATTTTTATGCGCGGAAACCTCGTTATGAAGGGCTACCTAAAAAATCCTAATACTACTGAGGCGTCTTTTGCAGGGGGCTGGTTTCATTCAGGCGACCTCGCCGTATGGCATGCTGATGGTTACACACAAATAAAGGATAGATCCAAAGATATCATTATCTCCGGCGGCGAAAATATCTCATCGCTCGAAGTTGAATCAGTATTATTCAAGCATCCTAAAATATTAGAGGCGGCGGTCGTTGCCAGTTCAGATGAAAAATGGGGCGAAGTGCCCTGTGCTTTTGTGAGCTTGAAATCTGGGCAGGAGATGACCAAGGAAGAGCTGATCGCATATTGTCGTGAAGAGCTGGCGGGTTTTAAAACTCCCAAAAAAGTAGTGTTTGGATCAATCGATAAGACCTCGACCGGGAAAGTGCAAAAATACTTGCTGAGAGAGAAGGCAGAGCTCGCAGATTGAATGCGGAAAATAGGAAGGAAACCAACAGTGAACACATTGAATAATAATGCAGTCCTCTCCTGGTTGATACTGAGTAATCTTGTAGTGAGTGGCTTCAGCATTAGTGCCTTTGCAGCCGATGTCCCTGAGACCATAACAGTTACCAGTTCTACGTTTGATCATCACGGCACGATTCCGTTGGAGAATACCGCTTACGGCGATAACGAGCCTATTAGTCTTAGTTGGTCTGATTTACCTGCCGGCACGGTGCAATTAGCCCTGATTTGTGACGATCAGGTCACGCCAACTCCAGAGCCTTTCGTACATTGGGTTGCCTATAATATTCCCGCCTCAGCAGGTCAAATTCCTGCAGGAATAACCAAGGAAGCAAACGTAACTGGTATAGCCAACTTGGCAGGTATGATTAACGGACTGAATGGCATCCGCCAGCCAGGATATTTTGGTGCGCGGCCACCACTTGACGGGAAGTTGCATGCCTACCATTTTCGCATTTATGCTCTGGATTCTGCTTTAAATCTGGATGCCGGTCTCGATAAAGGCCAGCTACTGGAGGCAATTGATGGGCATGTTCTGGCAACTGGCATGTTAATGGGCCATTACGAACGAACCGAATAGAAGTCAAAAATCAGCAAGAATAAATAGTCACTACATACTGCCTATCAATCCATTATTGGCAGTGTTTGATTATTTCACCCACTTCGGCATTGCCATCGATATCAAGGTTAACTTCTTTGCACAGATTTATATCCCGTCGCTCGTCAGCTTCTGCATTCCCAGAGTAGAGGGTACCCACCCAACAACATTGCTAACAAAGTTGCTGCTACTACGTTCTTTTTATATTTTATGACTCGCGTCCTGGTTCCCTTCCTGTTTCTCTTTCATCATACAGAGCAATAAGCTTGCCGGCATTTAATATATTATAAAAACAATAAGTTGGAGTTGGAATGCTGCTATTTCATAGCAGTTGAGTAGTGACATTTACTATACTGAATGGTGGGATTGGCTAAATCACGGGCTACTTTACAGAATGCATGCTATGGGCTCAACCAGTAAGACTAGTGTTTACAATGGTAATGCGCACAAAGAGCAATTGAGGTACATGTTGCGAATAGTCTGATAAACTGACAAACAGCTCGGCTATCAAGCACGCTGGGTTAAAGGAATCTCTCAGTATTTACTTGATGGCCAACGGCCACTTTCCATGGACTACATGTCAGGGTTTATTTCTGACCTAAAGAAAAAATAACGAATAGCAATCAAAGGAATCTATTGATGAATATACCAGGAAGAAAGTATGCATTTATCTGTCTGACTCTAATAGCTATGGTTTTGAATCCCCTAACATTAACTGCACAAAATCTGGTGGTGGAATCCGATACTCATCGCTTCAATGAAATCGCCGACGGCGTGTGGTTTGTGTCTGGTACGGGATCGGTGCACACCATGAGTAATGCGATGGTATTGGTTGGTGAATTTGATGTGTTGGTGGTGGATTCACATGTGACGCCTGCAGCATCCCGGGCTTTGTTGGATTCCCTGTCAGTAATAACCGACAAGCCAATACGTTACCTGGTTAACAGCCATTATCACTTTGACCATGCGCATGGCAACCAATCGTTTCCGGAAGGCGTTGAGATTATCGGCCACAGTTTTACCCGTGCAAAGCTCAATGGTGAAATGGGTAATGTACTGGAGGAAACTACATTCAAGAGTTTTTCCGATGGTGTGCCGACACTTGTGGCACGTCTGGAAAGCCAGGCTGCAGCTGAGTCCGACCCGACACTCAAGGCGACCCTGGAAGAAAGGCATCGTGTGCAAAGGGATTACATGAACGCGATACAGGAAGTTGTTCCAACTCCACCGAATATTACTCTCGATACCAAAATGACCTTATTTCAGGTCGTTGCGCGGGGCAGTCGTGAAATTCAGTTGTTGCATCTGGGCAGGGCGCATACCGGTGGTGATGTGGTGATTTATTTACCCCAGGAAAAGGTAGTGTTCACCGGAGACATGATGCTGCCAGGCCTTGCTTACATGGGTGACGGCCATGTTGATGAATGGCCGGCTACTCTTGAAGCGTTGAAGGGGCTAGATTTTGAAGTAGTACTGCCCGGACATGGTGCTCCATTCAGGGGGCTAGATCCAATCAACAATTTCCAAGTGTATCTTGCTGATCTCTGGCAGAAGACTGGCGAAATGCATCAGCGTGGATTTAGCGCAGCAGAGGCAGCCGAGCAAATAGATATGTCGAATCATCAAAGTAATTATGCGCGGTTAACAGAGCCAGGGGTCGATCCCAGGGCGATTCGACGTATTTACGAACTTCTAAATAATTAGCCGCTAATAGACTAAGTAGCAATGAAAAGAGATCTCAGACAGATCCCTTTTTTTGTTTCTATATCAGCATATAAATGTCCGGGATAGAGTATGCTCCGGGTTTTAATTTCGATGGAATAATGCGTTTTGTCTTTACAGGTTCTTTACCAAGGCATGATAGACTTGAGTTTCACACTGGCCTGTTTAAGTGTTTCTTATGCCCCAAAATCAAATTATCATTGTTGAAGATGAACGAGACATACTGGATGTATTGAGCTATAAACTGCAACTGGAAGATTTTGTGGTGACAAGTTCCCAGGATGGCGCTGAAGGCCTTGATCTGATTCAACGAACACGACCAAGCCTTGTGCTACTAGACCTAATGCTTCCTGGCATGGATGGGCTGGAGATATGCCGGCAACTCAAAAAATTAGAACGCAGAAAAAATATTCCAGTCATTATGGTCACCGCCAAAGGCGTGGAAAGTGATGTGGTATTGGGCCTGGGAATTGGTGCCGATGACTATATTGTGAAACCATTCAGCCCCAAAGAGTTAATTGACAGGGTAAGGGCTGCACCGAGACGCGCTGCAACCAGATGATGAACAGAATATTTTTAACCTTGCCAATATTGGCCACCACATTTCTGTGTTTCAACAGCTACGCAGATAATACTTTTTATGGCAAGGCTAACTTAACCTTGAATGACTTCAAGCAGCAAAGCAGCGGCGCAGGTGTTGACGAATGGCAGTTAAATAGCAACGCCTCCCGGCTTGGCGTAAGGGGTACGCATGCTATTAGTGATGGGTTTGAAGCGATCTATCAGCTTGAATATGAAGTGCAGATAGATGATGGGAAGAGTGTAGCAAGCAAAGGCAAGGACACCTTAGAGCAGCGCAATAGTTATTTAGGCCTGCGTGGTGGTTTCGGGGAGATCATTGCGGGTAAGCACGACACACCCATGAAATTGACGACGAACAGATTAGATCGGTTCAATGACCAGGTGTTGGGTGATATCAAGAACTACATGGAAGGTGAGGACCGTCTTAGTAACGTGGTGATGTACACCTCGCCAACACTGAAAGGCTTCTTCGCACGGGCGGCGTTCATTCCTGCTGAGGATTCAGCTGGTTCGAGCGGTGATGGTGGTCTGGCTGACGGGACATCTTATTCTCTGAATTACAGCAGTCAATTGCTCAGCGCAGCTATTATCCGTAATACTGACGTTGACTCGCAGGATACGACGCGTGCTGTTGCCGATTTTACCCTCGGTAAAACGAAATTAGGTGGGCTGTGGCAAGAAGCAGATAAAACGGATGGGAGCGCATCGGAAGACTCCTGGTTCATTAGTGCCACACACGATCTCAGTACTAATTGGCGCCTGAAATCTCAATACGGAAATACCGACTACGGCAACGGGCGGAAAGATACACAATCGGCCATCGGTGTTGATCGAATTTTAAATAGCGACACGATTATCTTTGTAAACTATATCCAGATCGAAAGAGACAGCCCGCAGCTGTCGGATAAAGACTCGAGTTTTGCTGTTGGCTTAGAGCTCAGTTTTTAGAGAACTTCACTCAAGCTGAGCGGATGTGCATAAAACCAACTAAAATTTTATTAGGAGCAGGTGAAACCATGCCCATTAATCAATTCCTGAGAACGACAGTGAAAACAATACAGGATATTGAACTCACCACATCGAGAGCGTTGCTCTCATTCTTGTTTCAGCCAAGATGCCACACAATTCGCAAATAAGGGGCAGCGGGGTGCCCCTTGCAAATACCTACATCGAGTAACCCGTCTCATCATGGTCGGTAATATCTAGGCCTACCTGTTCCTGCTCGCCGTCTACACGAATGCCAGAAGTCAGAACGCCAACGAACTTAAGCAGAGCGAAGGTGATAATAGCTGTATAAATAGCCGTGGCGATAATGCCGGTCAATTGGACCCCCACTTGTGATGCCATGGTGACACCTTCGGCGTAACCGTTACCACTGAATATGCCGAGATTTCCGGATACCATGATGCCAGCTAGAAACGTTCCAACTATACCGCCCACACCGTGGACCGGAAAGACGTCCAAAGAATCATCAATCTTAACTACCTGCTTTAAGTAAGTGGTGGCGTAATAGCAAATCACACCGCCGGATAGACCCACTATCAGCGCACCTGCTGGGCCAACTGAACCGGAGGCCGGGGTGATAGTCGCAAGACCTGCTACCATTCCTGTAATGGCACCGAGACCACTGGATTTGCCGTATTTTATTTTTTCGATGAGCATCCAGGTTACTGCACCGGTAGCTGCGGATATATGGGTCACAAACATAGCCATACCGGCACTGCCATCGGCTGCCAATGCACTACCTGCGTTGAATCCGAACCATCCGACCCATAACATCGCAGCGCCTGTGAAGCTCATGGTTAGGTTGTGAGGCATCATGGGTGTGGTTGGGAATCCTGTGCGCTGGCCCAGCACTACGGCTGTAACAATGGCGGCAACACCTGCAGTGATATGCACAACGGTGCCACCGGCAAAATCTATCAAACCCATTTGGCCAAGCCATCCTCCTCCCCAGACCCAATTGGCGATGGGAAAATAAACCAACAGAGTCCAAAGCATGCTGAATATCAACATGGAAGAGAACTTAATTCTTTCAACAAAAGCACCCACAACCAGAGCTGGCGTAATGATGGCAAATGTCATCTGAAATGAGGCGAATACTGTTTCTGGTATATCCCCAGACATGGAATCGACCACTATTCCATTGAACATGGCTTTACTTAAGCCACCCCAATACAGCGATTCCGATGGGCCAAATGCGATACTGTATCCAACCACTAGCCAGAGAATAGAAATCACAACGGCTATGGAAAAACACTGCATCAGCACGGACAGCACGTTTTTGGTCCGAACTAGGCCACCGTAAAACAGTGACAAACCTGGTAGGGTCATAAATAACACCAGGGCAGTAGAAGTCAATATCCATGCAGTGTTTGCACCGTTGAGTTCGCCACTTTGGGCAAAAGTCAGGGATGGAAAAAATAGCAGGATAAGTAGAAAGAGTGTTTTCTTAGTTAGTATTTTTATCATTATCTTAGTCTTCCCTTAGAGGGCATCATTGCCGGTTTCACCAGTTCGAATACGTATTGTTTGTTCCAGATTGCTAACAAAAATTTTGCCATCGCCAATCTTCCCTGTATGGGCAGCCTTGCAAATAGCTTCTACGGCCTGATCGAGTTGGCTATCTTCCACGGCGATTTCGACCTTGGCCTTGGGGAGAAAATCAATTACATACTCGGCGCCACGATAGAGTTCTGTGTGACCTTTCTGGCGGCCAAATCCTTTTACTTCGGTTAGGGTCATTCCGCTGACGCCCAACTCAGACAATGCCTCACGTACATCGTCAGATTTGAACGGCTTTATGATTGCGGTTATTAGTTTCATTATTTTGCTCCTGCATCAATTTTAGACGGTTTCCTGGCAGTTTTAACGGAAGTGAATCGGCAGCTACAGCCTCTATTTTTTTTAATTTTTGAAAAGTAGCTGGTTGTTGCCAAAAGACATCGAAACTTTACCATGTCATTAGTAAAAGCACCATTCTGGCGCGATAATTAATCCGCAAATAAGCTTTGTATTTTATTGGCGCAGCTTACCGCGTGGAATCGAATAAATAGAGAGGAAAGAGTTGGGCAGGGCACTAAACACATCTATCGAAGTTAAATGTGAATAAGAAAAGAGGGTGTCCACCCAAGGGAAGGAGTAATGGGTGATCGCCCTCAAGGGGGGCTGCTTATGCAACGATATGCTGCTGAATATCTTGCAGGCTGAGGCATTTGAAAGTCATATTGGTGGCTGCCAAGCTTGCGAGCAGGAATTGCGCTGCGCACAAGTCATGTTAGATACTGTTGGAGATTTGCCTCTGCTGGATGGTCCTGATGCCTATCCATCGTTTGTCGGGAGGCGGTGCTGATACGCATTCCGCAAGCACACAGTCTTTGAAAACAGATTACGGAGACTTTTTTATGATGGGCCGTTGTTTGCACGCTACGCCTTTCCAATGGTGCTGGTGGCAATCCTATTCGCTGCTGTGTATGCCGCAACACCAGCGTTTGAGGGAAACAGTTCACAGTTGGCGGCAGTACCCTAGGTGCCCGCCGAGATTATTTAGTAGTATTCACGCAAAGATATTTTTTAGACTTTGCAAGATTTGAATTTGGCAATTGATTATTTGAGCGACATCAGTCGGCGCACAGAGGTAATAATAGGTGATCGATTCCTGATCAGACCTATACAGGAATCTCTGGATGCGTCTTTTCAAAGTATTGGGCGTCGTAACAATAATTCGCTTAGCGATGACCCAATTTAACAAGGTTTAGAAATCATCTTTATTGATGCGGGCTATGATATGAGACTACTAAAAATACTGATTGCACCATTGGCACTACTTGTCCTTGCACAGGTTACCTATGCAGCTGATGACGATAATATTCAGAACCATCCAGGTTACGTCGATTTAACGAATTTGTCGGGGCTCTCGGGCGTAGAAGCGAATGTCGAAGTGAGCTTGAAAACTCCCTTATTGGACTTGATTACCAATTTGATCAGTGCAGAAGATGAAGAAGTAGCCCAGTTCATCTCCAAGCTGATGCAAGTAACGGTAAGTATTTATGAAAGCGATAATATCGACATTGACGAAGTAATTGATTCAATGGTCATTATTGCAGACGAACTGGATACTGAGGGCTGGGACCGCATGATGCGCATCCGTGAGGGCAGTGAGCATGTTGACGTTTATTTCCGGATTTCTGAAAGTGCGGAGTTTATCCATGGAATTGCCATCATGGTTGCTGAGCCGGGTAAAACGGTATTGGTTAATATAGTAGGAGATATCAATGCTAACGACATCACTGCGCTCGGACGCCGATTTAACATTGACGAGTTGGTTGACCTGGACATTGATGCTAACTAGGCGGCTAGATAGTTATCCGGCATTGGTTGTCGGCTGGCTTGGTAAGGCTTTTCTCAGCAGGCGCCAGATTCTCACTGCGCAGCCAAGCCATCGACTTCCATGCGCTCGCTGCTGGCGACAGTTACCGAGAGTCCATCTAGAGTGGTAAATGAGCGAGTGCCAAGTTGAAATTTATACACCTGGTAGGTGATTGAATTAGATCCATCCCGAAATAGCGTCACATTGAGAACAGTGTGATCATCCTGATACTGATAATAATACATTGATGCGCCGAGACCGATAACTAGCGCCAGGAATAGGTAGGCAGCCAGGCGTAAGTCTGACGACACGGTCGCTGTATCTGGTATTGGAGTGACGGTATTTTCGCGTTTCTTGTCGATGGGCGGAGAGGTAGAAGCCGCCGCTCTATTTCGTCGTCTGACGAAAGTGAAGGCAGCAACGATAACAGCGAGCGTGAGTAATAATTTACTAAACATAAAATATTGCCGGATATCTCCGATAGCAAGGGACTGACAATGCCCTGATTCCTTAGTAAGCTGTCTGTAATAGCTCAATCCTACTGAGGAATGCGCAACAATAACAGAGGTAGATTTGGCTTTATTACGCCAAGACATTATTGTGACCAGTTCACACAGGTGCAATAATTGCCAATCTTTCGTACCAACAACCTGCCAGAATTAACGGATCAGTGTATAGATACAAGATGGGAGCCCTGTTGAGCCTGATGAAAGACTATTCGATGGTTCGGGGCCTAGAATTGCGTCAATGCTTCAAGAGTTCATAACTATTTTGTCAAGTTCCGAGACTGCAAAGTTAGTATACGCACCCGAAGGCATGCCGGCGCTAGATCTGTCAGGAAAATCCACCTCGTTTTTTGAATTTTGGCCTTCGTGGCTAATGTATTTGCCAGTGGGCGTGCTTTGGTTGTTGTTGGCAATTCGTTATCGCAGTTTGAGTCTTCCACTTATCGCCAATCCGGGCATTCCCTTGTCCGGCATGGTCGGGGTACCGAAATCTTCTGTTTTTGATTTGGCGGGGGTTGAGGCAAGGGAATGGATACTCCCCTGGCTGGTATACCAAGTATCAGATGCCCCCATTACAGAACAATGTCAAATTGTACAGGGCTTAATAGAAGCAGCGGGGTTGCAATTACCGATCGTTGGGAAGCCTGATATAGGTTGCAGAGGAACCGGCGTACAACTGATAAAGAACAGTGTAGAGCTCGAACAATACCTACGGCAATTTCCTTTAACCGGTGCTATACAATTCCAACGTCTGGCTGATTGGGATGCGGAGGTAGGGGTGTTTTACGTTCGCTATCCAGAGCAGGCTGGGGGTGAGATCACTTCGATGACGTTAAAGTACACACCCTATGTTTTGGGTGATGGCGAGCGCAGCCTGGGTGAGTTGGTTGAATCTGACCCCCGCGCAGGAGAATTAGCCCATCTGTATAAAATCCGCCACGCAAAAAACTGGGATAAGGTGCTCGCGAGTGGGGAGCCTTACAGATTAGTATTCTCTGCCAGCCATTGCCGTGGCGCCATATTTCGTGACGCCGAGACATTGATTACCGGCGAGCTGTGCCAAAAACTTGATGCCATTTTCGACGATATCTCTGAATTCTACTATGGTCGGCTCGACATTAAGTTCAGGGATGTAGAATCGCTTTGCAAGGGCGAAAAATTTGCCATTATCGAAATAAATGGAGCCAGTTCCGAGTCTATTAGTATATGGGACCGCAATACTGGGTTTTTTGAAGCAGTTGGGACTTTGATGCAGCAATACCGCACACTGTTTAAACTTGGCCAAGCCAACAGGAAAAGAGGCTATAATCCTCCCGGATTGGCAGCACTTTATAAAGCCTGGCGCTATGAAGCTAATTTAACAATAAATTATCCAGAAAATGACTAACCCCTGTAAATTGCCTATTAACCCCCGAATGCTTGCAGCCCTACTTGAAAGGGTTCTGGGTTTGTCGCCTCTGGTCAAGGTTTATGATGATCGGCCTACTAATTCAACGCCTGCAGAATTTTTGCAACATACGCTAAATGGATTGGGTGTTCGCCTGAAGATCCATAACTCGGTGCATCTCGAAGAGATTCCCGCGACGGGCCCTTTGCTGGTTGTTGCAAATCACCCGCTTGGTGGACTAGAGGGTGTGGCGGTCGCCTCAGTCCTGTTCAGATTCAGGCCAGATTTGAAGGTGCTCACAAATCAATTATTGACTCGTATACCCGAGTTGTCAGATACATTTATCGGGGTGGATGTGCTGTCCTCCAATGCAGCTAACGGCAATGTGTCGGGTATCAAACAGGTTCACCGCCATTTGAAACAAGCCGGCGCTATTTTGATTTTCCCTGCCGGAATGGTCTCTGTGCTGGATCTAAAGCACCGTAGTATTCGAGACCGGCGCTGGAATCGATTGGTTGGGCAGCTAGTCAGGCGCTACGAGGCGGTCAGCTTGCCTGTTCATGTGGGTGGCAAAAACAGTATGTACTTCTATGCGGCCGGCGTGATTCATCCGCGCTTGAGAACCCTACTATTACCCCGGCAACTGTCCAATAAACGCGGGTCGGAATTGGCTCTGACTATCGGCAAACCTATTCCACCGCAGGAGTTATGTCACGCAGACAGTCCGGTGGCAATCACTGAATATTTGCGGATAAGCACCGATGCTTTGGTGATTAAACAAGCCTCGCCAAAATCAGTTGAGGAAAAGTGGCCTGAATGCAGCGCAGAAAAGCCGGACAACGCTCTGGTAAATGCCATTGAAGGCTTAAAGGACTGCAGGTTGATTGAGCATGATGAATTCGATGTGATATGCGCACCGTTTAATCGATTGGGTCCGGTAATGGAGCACATTGCCATTGCCAGAGAGATA
>CAVOCG010000039.1:0-19100 GCA_963694095.1 Gammaproteobacteria bacterium | reverse complement strand
TCCAAATTACGAGGCCTGTACTCTGCCGATAGTTGATGTTTGATAATTAATAAAGTAAGAAAGCCCAATTAAGGAGTAGTAATGCCCGGTCCATTAAGTAATTACCGGATTGTCGATCTCACCTCAATCATTTCAGGCCCCTACGCCACTCAGTTACTTGGCGACCAAGGCGCCGATGTGATCAAAGTCGAACCGCTAAGCGGAGACCTCATGCGTAGACTGGGTCCAATGCGCGGCGGTGTTAGTTCTCAATTCTTACTGAATAACAGGAATAAGCGATCCATTGCGCTCGACCTTAAACATGACGCGGGCAAAAATGTTCTGCGCCGATTGATTGAGCGTGCCGATGTCTTCGTACAAAATTTCCGTCCGGGTGCTATTGAACGTATGGGGTTTAGCGAAGAGGAGGTCCGTTCCCTGAAAAGCGACATTATTTTCGTATCAATTAGCGGTTTTGGGGAATCTGGACCCTACTCTCATAAGCGCGTTTATGATCCGATTATCCAGGCGCTGTCTGGGGTGATGGCCAGGCAAGGCTTGGATCAATCGCCTCGAGTCATGCGCACATTATTAGCCGATAAAATCACCGCATTGACCGCAGCGCAGGCAATTACCGCCGCGTTGCTTGGTCGAGAAAATTCTGGTGAAGGTGAACATGTGCGCCTATCAATGATCGATTCAACCATAGCCTGGCTGTGGCCAGATGTGTTGTTGAACGATACGCTGATTGGTGATGGTGTATCACCACCGGTTAAGCCTGGCGCCTACTACAAAGCGTTTGAAACCAGCGACGGCTTCATTATGGTTATGATCGTCTCCGATGATGAATGGCAGGGCTTCGTGCGGGCCAGTGGTCGAGCCGAGCTATTTGAGGATCAACGATTTCAGACTGTGCCGAACAGGGCGAAACATAACATGGAACTTTATGAACTCCTTAGAGCCAGTGTGCGAGAGGGCTCAACCGCCGAATGGGTAGCAAAGCTGGATGCGGAACAGGTTCCCTGTGCCCATGTAAACTCATTGCAGGAATTGTTCACTGACCCACAGATCGCGCACAATGAACTAATTATTGAGACCGAGCATCCGCAAGCAGGCGCAATGCGCTCACCACGGCCAGCCGCTCGTTTTACTGAGCAAATTAAAGAGGAGCCATGGCCTGCGCCAGCACTTGGTGAGCATAACGATGAGGTACTGACTGAAATCGGAATCACCGATATCGATTTACTGCGCAAGCAAGGTGTTATTCTGTAAAATCGGTCCCCTAGCTTAGGACATAACGATGGCTTCTTGTAGAAGTCAATTATTTTGAGGGCAATTGTAATGGCCGATCTCGGTTTTCAGCTTGACCTCGCCACGCCCGGTTGCCTAGCGCCACTGCTGTGCTAGACTGGCTGCCATGTCTTCTATCCACGAGGTGTGATGCAATGATAAAAAAATCTATTTCCCGACGTCGGTTTTTGCAAAGTACGGGAGCAGCAGCGATCTGGGTACCTAGCACAATGCACGGATACACTTCGGCGGAAATGCAAGCCTTCTATGCCAACGGGGTCATGCAGCAAGACGTTGCAAAATCGGAACTCGATACACCCGCCTTGTGCGTGGATCTCGATTTATTAGAGTCCAATATTGGCAAACTACAGCGCACAGTTACAAGCAATGCTATTGCTGCACGCCCACATGCCAAGACACACAAGTGCCCGACTATAGCTCAGTTGCAAATCGATGCCGGTGCGCTAGGTATTTGCACCGCGAAAATCGGCGAAGCTGACGTTATGTTCCAAAATGGCATCGAAGACATTTTAATGACAACAACTAATGTGACACCGACCAAGATCGGTCGCGCCATGAAATTGCGCGAACAATGCGCCGGCTTTATCCAGGCCACTGACTCGGCGCAAAATGCCCGCCTTTTGTCTGAGGCTGCGCAGGCCATGGGGATTACAGCCGACGTGGTGATTGATGTGGACCCGGGGGGGCACCGCACTGGAATAACTGCTCGTCAACCGGCACTCGAATTAGCCCAGCTTATCGAACAACTCCCGGCACTCCGTTTGCGCGGTATGCTTTGCTATGATGGTGGCGCACAACACATTAAGGGTTTTGAAGCACGGAAACTACGGGCACTGGAGTCTGGGGTGGCGGCAACGGATACCTTTGACCTCATGCAACGCGCAGGTCTTAATACTGAGATATTCAGCGGTGGTGGCACCGGCACCTATAATATCGATCATGAGACCAGGGGCCTAACTGATATCCAGGTGGGAAGCTATGTATTTATGGATGCCCAATATCTTGATATCGGTGGTGAAACCAGCGGCGATGTTTATACTGATTTCCAACCCTCTCTTACAATCCTGACTACTGTCCTTAATGATCAGTATGCGGGGCGCGCGACAACTGATGCTGGCGCTAAGGCCTGCACCATTAACCGACCCTGGCCCATTATCAAAGATGAAACTGGCATGAGTTACACCTCCGGTTCCGATGAATTCGGCACTATTCGTTATCAAGATGACCCATCGCGCACCTACAAAGTCGGCGATAAACTCGAACTGATTGTTTCCCATTGTGACCCAGTAGTAAATCTTTACAACCAGATGTACGCCATCAGGAATGAAAAAGTAGAAGCCGTATGGCAGATTGCCGCTCGAGGCATGTCCGCCTGAATCTTGCCAAGAGATTCTTGTTATACCCACTCTCATACTATTTTTTTAGACTGATTTCTGTTGGTTGAACGTATGCCTAATGGAGACATAAGCGTTGTGCTAAATTGAGCGACCTCACTAATGATAGGAAAGTGGCGTATATGAAGTATTGTAAGGCTTATCTGTTATTAGCATGTGCAGTGCCATTCAACTATTCGCTTTCCGATACGCTTGTTAACGCGAATTCTTTTTTTACATTCGCAGAATCCAGCTACCCAGCTTTACTTAGCCCGACGGCGCCAGTCACACAGGAACTACAGGGTTATTATGTTCGCCAATACAGCGACACCGATATTTATCTCGGTGTCAAAGGTGACGATATTTATGCCCTTGGAGAGCAGCTTGGCCCCGACGTCATTTATGCAGGCAAGTTAAGTGATTTTATTAGTGTAGCGGAGTCCGATATCAGCGATGCTATACTCAATAATCGACGCAGTGAATGTACTTATTATGCTGACAACTTGTTCTCATCAGTACTGGATTTAAAACGCAATATCCTGTTTGCCGGCAGCTTGCAAATCACAATAGACGGTGATGAGTGCGTATTCAAAACCAATTCCATTCCCAATCACGACTTCAATAATAATTCTGCCGCATTCGCCACCAATGTAAGTGCCGTGGATGCTCAGTTCAAAATTTCCACAGAACCTCGCTTCGCAGCGGGCAACACAGTCATCTCACTGCAAACAGATAGTGCTATTTTACTCAGTGGGGCAAAACTGGACTTGCTCGCTGCTGCCTGTTTTGGCGTTGCTAATGAAAAAATTGGTTGTAACGACATGGCGCAGCCGTGGCGTTTCGACCCCATGAGCCCAAATAACAATTTCGGAACTGATGGACACAATGCACATACCCAGCCCGATGGCTCATATCACTACCACGGCAACCCGCTGGCTCTGTTTACTCAGAGCCCAACTGTGGTATCGCCGGTGGTAGGCTTCGCCGCCGATGGATTTCCTATTTTCGGTAGTTATATAGATGATGCAGGTAACATGCGGGCGGTGACCAGCAGCTATCAATTAAAGTCAGGTTCGCGTCCCATTGGGGCAGGCAATCCTGGTGGAAGCTATGACGGGACTTTTGTCGATGATTACGAATACGTGGCTGATAGTGGTGATCTGGATGAGTGCAATGGCATGATGCAGGCAGGGGTTTACGGTTATTACGTCGTGAATGAGTATCCCTGGGTCTTAGCTTGCTACAAAGGAACCCCACACTCTTCCTTTAATAAAACCGCTGGTGGACCACCGTCTGGCGGAGGACCACCGCCTGGCAGAGGACCACCGCCTTAGCCACTGGCAGCAAAGCTCTCGCTCCTAATCGAACCACTGCTAGCGCTTTGCTAACCGGGTTAGCTCACTTCAATTTTCTCCAGGTCAAGGTGCCGGTTATCCTGCCTTCGGTATCCTTGAGAGAGAGCTGCAGCATATCACCAACAAATTCAAAATGGCGGATATTATCTCCGCCCACCCATTGTGGCCTGATAGCCGACCCTTCAACATGATGAATTACGATATTTTTATCCAGGTCATAACGCACTGAGCCCCAATAAGCAAAACCAGCGCTTAGCTGCTCGCTCGATTGTGCTGCTCTCTCTGGCAAATTAATAGGCATGCCTTGCCCATACATATTGCCGAATTCATCATAGATGAGTGAACCGGTATAATTCATTTCTCGCGCGGCTCCTTCCGCTGGAAAGGTAAAGTAAGTCACCAATTCCCAGTTACCTATAAACTTCTGTTCGATAGCTGTCAGGTCATCCGCGGCAAACGCTAGGTTGAACGAAAAGGCAAGTAGAATTGCAGAAAATACGTAAGTACTGCAACGTCTTGTATGACTCATTATTCTTATTCCTCTGGTTAATAGCACTACTGGTTTATCAAGCCCGACTCAGATCTCAGTTGTTAGCGTACTCTTCATAGGCCTTGCATGGCAACTTAAGCGACAATTCAGTGCGCTAGACATTTGTAGTTTAGAACTCTATCCTGCTATTTGTGAATTCAATTGAGTGCTTAAAATAATGGCCCGATACCTACGACACATTACCCTTTTGGGATTTATACTTCTCCTGCTTGGAAAGCCAACTTTATTGATGGCACAAAGCGACAACAATACTGACATCACAGTAACCCGATTGCCTAATCAACCTGCCATCCATCCCGGCATTCACCCCAGTATTGGCGAAAACATCCAAGGCCCGACAGTGATCCGGGTTCCGGAGTGGGTGCGCAACCCGCTGGGTCGCTATTACATGTATTTCGCCGACCACAAAGGGCTCTATATTCGATTGGCCTATGCAGATGAAATCACTGGGCCCTGGCAAATACATGCCCCAGGCAGTTTGCAGATAGCAGAATCATATTTTTTACCCGAACCACCTGACGTGTCGCCAGAGCGACTGGATGAGTTGGTGGCAGCGCGGCAGGCAAATGGTGTGAAGTATTCTCATGATTGGGTTAAAGAACTGACCACACCCCATATTGCATCACCGGACGTAACCGTGGATGAGAACAGCCAGCAAATAATTATGTACTACCATGGACTGGCCGATGTTGGCACCCAGTTCTCCCGCGTCGCCACATCGACTGACGGAATTAACTTCACCGCACAGCCCCAACGGCTGGGACGAAGCTATATGCGTGCGTTCCAGCATGATGGCATGACCTATATTATGTCCATGCCAGGGCAGTTTTATCGCTCTGCTGATGGCTTTACAAATTTTGAGACAGGCCCGCGCCTGTTCGTGCCCAATATGCGTCATTCGGCGCTGCTAGTACGCGATGATGCGCTCTATGTATTCTGGACCAGAGTGGGAGACTCCCCAGAAAGTATTCTGCTGAGCACCATCGATATAAGTGGCGACTGGGAGCAATGGCAGGAATCAGAAGAAATCCTGGTTATGCAACCTGAAACCGAATGGGAAGGCGCCAATTCTCCGCTTGAACCCTCTGTGCGAAGCACAGCGTATGGCTACGTAAATCAACTGCGTGACCCCGCTATCTACATCGAAGATGACGACGTTTATTTATTTTATGCCGTAGGTGGCGAAGCCGGAATTGCCGTGGCAAAGATAGAGTTTTAGTTGAACACATCAATGATGCGGCTGTACTTGAGCACGAATTGCCGCGCCCGCTCACTTGGCGCACCGAAGCCACTCTCATCTACTTCATTGTACACCAAGTACAAACCAGCATTGGCCGACTGTATCCAAGAAAACCGCAGGTTGGTTGCCACCAGATCATCACGATCGTTATATTGCACCAAAGCCTGCACCGAAATTTTGGGTGTAAACGAATAAGACACGCGCGCACGTGCCAAGTTTACTTCAAAATCACCACCAGGCACCGGCAAATCAATATCGCTGTAGCTCCAGGAAAATTCGGTGGTGAGTTTTTCACCGACACGGTAGCGTAGGGTTGGCTCAAAATTAACCCGGTCACCACCAAAAAAACCACCTATAGTGCTACGCAAATTCACGCTCAATGGCGCACTCTGGTTACTCATAAATACCAGTTGGGTTTCTTCATGCTCATATTCATTAACCGGTACAAACACCCCTTCTACAATCTCGAATGGCTCCTTCACTCCCTCTTGGGTGAAATTCATGCCGGTATGAATTTCCATGCCTGTTTGAAACTCCCAGTGGTTGTCCACATGAAGATAGCCAGTCTCCTGGAATCCATCAAAATCCCAGTACCCGCGATAGGCCATATGGGGGCGCAGTTCATGCAGGCCCCACATATCCTCCGGTCGGTAGTGATACCGGATACCCAAATCGGCCTTGCGGTAGCCGCGCCTGTTGAGAAAACCTACTTCCGGATTAAAATTCTCAGCTACGACGGCATAGCCTCCGTTTATTGCCCATTCTGGTGAGTTATAATCCGCATTGATCGAACCGGCATGGTCACTACCAGATATACCAGGGGTGTCAGTTTTGGCGACAAAGCCGGATATAAGTGTGGAATCACCGATACCCCAGCGACTGTCAACAGCATAAGTACGGTTGTGGTCCTCGCTGCGATTATTCAATACGCTACCATCGCCCTGACGTTCCACGTACAAGACACCAACAGCAGAACGGTTGCTGAACTCCTGGTTAACGCGTGCCACACTATAGTCGTTACTCGATGCCACACCCTCTATGCCTTCCGAACGCATTTGCAACAAGCCAATGTTAGTGTTGCTGCCAATTTTTCCACTGAGTCGAGCACCACCTTCAATAGGTAATTGAGCGCCGCCGGCACCGACACCGATGCGGCGACTGAAAAATAATTCCACCTCGCGTGGATTGCCGACGCCAAACTGACCGGCATTCTCCAGGAAAAATGGTCTTTTTTCTGGGAAGAACAGGCTGAATCTATCCAGGTTAACCTGTAACTCATCTACTTCGACCTGAGCAAAATCGGTGTTGTAAGTAGCGTCCAGCGTCAGGCTGGGGGTGATGGAATACTTCAGGTCGATGCCATATTCTTCATTTAGATTAGTACCGCCGCTTAAGCTCCCGCCACGGGTCCCATCGCTAAGTGCATAGGGTGTGATTTGTAGATTGCGCTGGTCGGGTACTCGAATACCGTCGATAAAACCCGCTTGGGAAACACGATACAGATTGTATTGCCTGTCCAGTGGTGCCCAGTAGGCAATCTCATTGTTGCGACGTATGTTACGTTGAAAATTAATCCCCCAGGTTTGTATTTCATCGCCACCATAACGAAGAGAACTAAACGGAATTTCCATCTCCGCGCTCCAGCCCAACTCATTTATCTTGGCGTTAACAGTCCAAGTAGTGTCCCAGGCTAGATTGAACCCACCACCACCTGAACGAAAGGAGCCTGAGCCTTCATTGGTCACCTGACCATCGTATTCCAGACCCGCCGGGTTAGTGCCGAACACGAAACCATTTTGCCGATCCTGCAGGCCATCGATAACCACTTGAAAACTGTCGGTGTCCGTCAACGAAGAGTCACGCCGACTATCTGCCACGATGATCCCTGCCGGATCATCATCATAGGCCATCACGCCAATATAGAGGGCGTCATCGGTGTAGGCGACAAACACTTCAGTTCGTTGAGTTGCTCTTTGTCCTTCATCGGGCCTAACCTGCCAGAAGCCGCTGGTCGGGTTGACTGCGGACCAGACTGGGTCGTCCAGAACTTCCCCATCTATTTCCGGCGCGGAATCAAGTTGAAAGGCCGTAGTGGTGGGGGTGACGACTCGGGAGACAATTTCCTGCGCGGAAGCCCACGGCACGAACAGCACCACCAGGGTGGATACTGCCAACCAGAGATTTCCTGTGAATTTCGAACTATGACTGCTCATCGACTACTCACTAAGGCTAACTGCTACAAACCGCAGCAAAACTGGCGCGTACCATAGTCGAAACACGAGCCAATATCAACTGGTGGCATGCGCCACCAGTAGCTTACTCACACCCTGCAACATAGAAACTAGAAAGTGGCAATTGGGTTAAGCGGGGAGCCCATTCCCATTTCAATCCTAAGCGGCGCAGCAGTGAACAAAAATTCGTAGCGCCCTAACTCCTTTGCCACCTCTGCGACGTCACCAAAATCCAGATTATCAAAAATTGATACTCCGAGAGAGACCAGCGCTAGACTGTGCATCGGCAAGCGCACGTTTGGAATGCCACTAGGAGAAACATCATTCCACATATCATGGCCGATAAATGAGACCCCTCGTTCTTTCATAAAATAGGCTACGTCGGAATGATAGCCAGCAACACCTTCAGATGTGGGCCAGGCTCCCAACGCTGCGCGCCGCTGCCAACGACCGGTATGCAACAGGATCACATCGCCAGGCTCAACTGTCACCCCCTGGATTTTCTCCAATTCAATCAGGTCAGCATAGGTAATTGCAGTGCCAGGTTCCAGCCAACCCTCTGCTGTTGCCCTGCCTGGAAGCAAGGTCGCATCAAATAAAATACCCCGGGTAACAATGCCATCCTTATGGGTCATTATGCTGCCGCGATGACAACCACCAGCCGCCTCCACATCCTCATAAGGAACGCCGTTGTAGCCCATACCTTCATACATAATATGGCAATCCAGTGCATCAAGGTGGCTATGAATAGTGCCATGATAGCTACCGCTGTACTGGTACATATCTGATGCACCGGTTGGACTAACGCGCAATACTTGCCGGTTGAGTATGGCCGAGGCATCAACAGCATCCTCTTGAATAACATTATGAGCCATAGACACCGTAATCCCTTCGGTTACCAAAGCGGCAGCCCGTATGCGTTTCTCAGGTGTAATTAAATTAGCCGCTCCCAGTTCATCGTCATCGCCCCAGCGCCCCCAGTTGGATAATTCATCCATCGCACGATGGAAATCGGCTTCGGTAGTCATAGCCGGTGGATTCTGCGCCGTTGACAAATGTGCAGTAAGCCCTATGACAATACCAATCAGTATTTGCACGGCCGCTTTATTTAATGTGTAAGTATTCATCTAGCCTCCCGGTGTTACCTTTGTCCATGGCCGTAAATAGGGCTGTCTTTTCGCACATTTCCCATAATCATCTACACCGGCCGCATGCTGGTACCAATTAAATTTCCGCAATGATTAATACCAGTAATCCATTGCAATTTACCTGACGACTAGCATAAACACCCTTCACTACTGAGTCTAGCCCAGATATTCAAACGGAAGTCGCTTGATATTGCTTGACAGGTCAAATAGCTCGGCTTACTGTATTATTCATAAAGTGGCAAGGGAGTAAGGACCGCTTATTCAACTATGTGAATAGCTACAAGAAGCATTGCACCAAAGAACCAAACTGGTTGGAATAAAAAATGATGCGACCCTGGCTAATTTATAGCGCGCTCGGCCTTATGGTAGGCAGTATTGGCGTTGCTTATCTCACCGCCCCAGAACCACAGTCACTTGCTGAAGCGCCCGCTCAGCTCGTGGCCTCAGCTGACTCGCAGCGAGCTTTGCTTGATCAATACTGCGTCAGTTGTCACAGCGAAGCCCTGCAAACGGGTGGCCTGCAGCTAGAGACAATAAATGTCAACGACCTGCATGAAAATCCCGCAATCTGGGAAAAGGTGTTGCGCAAGCTACGTGCCAATGCCATGCCCCCATCCGGCATGCCTAGGCCCAATGACGGCAGTCTGCAAGAGCTTGTTCTTTACCTTGAAGGCTCACTGGACGCAATAGCGCAGGCCAACCCTAACCCGGGTCGCACACCAGCCTTCAGCCGGCTCAATCGAACCGAATACCAAAATGCGATTCGGGATATGCTGGCTCTAGAAATCGATGTGTCTTCACTACTACCAACAGATGACTCCAGCTTCGGTTTTGACAATGTCAACGTAACCAACTTTTCACCCACATTGATGGAGCGCTACCTCGCCGCTGCACAAAAAATTAGCCGTCTAGCTGTCGGGGCACCGATGCTGAGCCCGGCAAGCCATGTGGAATTGGTAGCTGCAGATCTTACACAAGAAGACCGCTTTGAAGGCTTACCATTTGGCACTCGCGGCGGAATTACATTTTTCTATAATTTCCCCCTCAATGGTAACTACAAGATGCAGGTGCGCCTCGCGCGCGACCGTAATGAAAATTTAGAAGGTTTGACCGAGGCCCATGAATTAGAAATCACGCTGGATGGCGAACGCATCGGGCTGTTTGAAGTAAAACCAGAAAGGTCAGAACGCTTTGGTACATTCTACTATTCTGATGAGACTGCTGGCACCGGCCTGGAAGTTGATATTCCAGTGACGGCAGGAGCACACAAAGTGGGTGTCTCTTTCTTAAAGAAAAATTCTGCCCTGATTGAATCCACACGCCAACCCTATCTCGCCCATTTCAACCGGGACCGACATCCACGCATTCAACCGGCGGTGCATTCCTTATCCATTGCAGGCCCCTATGATACGAGCGGCGTTTCTGAAACGCTTAGCAGACAACGCTTGTTTGTCTGCTATCCCGAACAGATTAGCGCGGAGGTTGCCTGTGCCAGAGAGATTATTTCAACACTCGCACGTCGCGCATTCAGACGCCCTGTTACCGAAGATGACATTCAATCACCGCTAGCCTATTACCAGATTGCTCGTGAATTAAGCGGCTTCGAAGCAGGAATTGAAACGGCACTGAGAGCCGTGCTAGTTAGTCCGGAGTTTATATTTCGCATTGAACAGGAACCTGAAGCCCTAGCAAGCGATACAATATACTCGATCAGCGACCTAGATCTAGCATCTCGCCTGTCATTTTTCCTGTGGAGCAGTATTCCGGATGATGAATTATTAGATCTTGCAGCCGCCGGAGAGCTAAGCAATCCCGAAGTACTAAATCTACAAGTGCGGCGCATGTTGAAAGACTCTCGTTCCAGAACTTTGGCTAATAACTTCGCCAGCCAGTGGCTGTATTTGCGTAATTTGGATGCGGTAGATCCCAATACCCGGTTATTCCCCAACTTTGACGATAACTTGCGACAGGCCATGCGCCAGGAAACAGAATTGCTGTTTACCAGTGTGATGCAACAAGACAAAAACGTCACGGAACTCCTATCTGCCGACTATACTTTTCTCAACGAAAGGCTGGCCAAACATTATGGTATGCCCAATATCTACGGCGATCATTTCAGACGCGTCGAACTGGCCTCCGATGGTGCGCGACTCGGACTACTGGGGCACGGCAGTATATTGACAGTGACCTCCTATGCGAACCGAACCTCGCCTGTACGTCGGGGCAAATGGGTGCTTGAAAACATCTTGGGTATTCCACCCCCACCCCCACCGGATAATGTGCCGGCATTAAGTGAAAGCGAAACCAACGTTAAGGTGCTTACCATGCGTGAGCGAATGGTTCAGCATCGTGCCAACCCGGCGTGTGCCACCTGTCACCGCGTTATGGACCCGGTCGGGCTCACCATGGAGAACTTTGACGCTGTGGGGCGCTGGCGTTCAGAAAATGCAGACAACTTGTCTATCGATGTTTCAGGCCACCTACCCGGCAGCAATGAATTTGCCGGCGTCAGCGGACTACGAAGCGCATTGCTTGAAAACCCTGAAGCCTTTGTTGGCACCATGAGCGAAAAATTACTCACCTATGCCCTTGGTCGAGGGCTAGAATATTACGATGCGCCTGCTATCCGAACAATATTGCGTGAGGTTGAAGATAACGATTACCGCTTCTCTACCATGATTTTAGCCATCGTCAATAGCACTCCCTTCCGGATGAGGAAATCACTATGATTATCACCAAGAAAGCATTGCCCCGTCGCACCTTCCTGCGCGGCTTGGGTGCCAGTGTCGCATTACCCTTACTGGATGCAATGTTCCCGGCACTGTCAGCACAATCCAATGTTTTGGCTGAACCGATAAAGCGCCTTGGTTATTTCTACATTCCCATGGGCTCCAACCCTACCGAATGGATGCCCAGGGAAACGGGTAAGTTAACGGAGCTATCCCCATCACTGTCCGCACTCACGCCGTTTATAAACAACATCAATGTGCTGTCGAATCTGGAAATACGTAATGCCTATACAACCGGTAATCATGCAGCAGCCAATTGTGCTTTTCTCAGTTGTGCGCGGGCCAAACGCACAGAAGGTAGCGACTACGAGCTCGGAACCTCAATCGACCAGATCGCTGCTCAACAGATTGGCCGTGAGACTCCTTTTCCCTCATTGGAACTTGGAACTGATTTGATTGCCCAAGTGGGCAATTGTGACAATGGCTACGCCTGCGTTTATATGAACAGCCTATCCTGGTCTTCTCCCACTACGCCGCTACCCACCGAATCAGACCCCAGAGTATTGTTTGAACGTCTGTTTGGCGATGGCGGTAGCCCGGAACAACGGCGCGCGCAATTGGATACCAATGCCAGTTTGCTCGATGGTGTAATGGAAGACCTAGCACGGCACCAGCGAAAGCTAGGCGCCGGCGATCGCACCAAGGTGAATGAGTATCTGGATACGGTGCGAGAAGTCGAGCGCCGCATCCAAAGGTCACAACAGCAATCAGTCGACACACCGATGCCCGAGTTGCAGCGGCCGACCAGCATACCGGACGAGTGGGAAGAGCATGTGAAAATGATGATCGACCTGCAGACTCTGGCGCTGCAGGCTGATCTGACTCGCATTATTTCCTTTCAATTGGCGCGAGAAGCCAGTACCAGAACTTACCCGCAAATTGGTGTGCCTGAGCCCCACCACCCCATATCACATCATGCCAATGATCCAGCAAATTTAGATAAGCTGGCGAAAATTAATGCGTACCATGTGTCACTCTTTGCCTACCTTCTGAAAAAATTGCAATCTGTGGAAGACGGCGACGGGACATTGTTTGATCATTCTACTTATTTGTTAGGTAGTGGCATGGGCAATCCGGACGTGCATGACCATTCAAACTTACCCATCGTGGTAGCAAGTGGAGATAACACCAACATAATTGGTGGTCGTCATATTAAATACGATGAACAAACTCCTTTGGCAAATCTTCATCTGACCCTGATGGACAGCATGGGGGTTCGTCTCGACAATTTTGCCGACAACTCCGGCAGGCTCGATGAATTAATACAAGCATAAGACTTCATCATGAAAATTTTGAGCATAAAGTTAAGTACAAGTTTCGCGCTATTGGTGTCAATCTCTGTCACAGCATTTGCACAAAGCGATATTCGGTTGATAGATGCTGTTGAAAAGCAGGACATGCCGGCTTTCCGCGCGGTGCTTGATCAACGCGTTAACGTTAACATGGTTGAGGCTGATGGTACTACCGCCCTGCATTGGGCTGCACACAGAAATAACATCGAGATGGTGAATGCGTTGCTCGAAGCCGGCGCAGATGTAGCAGCTAGAAATCGGTATGGAGTTGCTCCACTTTCTCTCGCCGCTGTTAACGGCAATGCCGACATGCTGAAACTGCTATTGGATGCCGGTGCTGATCCAAGTACATCGCTAGCAGAAAATGAAACCGTACTAATGACTGCCTCACGCACAGGAGTGGTAGAAGCGGTCCAGCTGCTCCTGGAATACGGTGCCGATGTAAATGCGAAAGAAAGCTGGCGTGGGCAGACCGCATTAATGTGGGCGGCCGGAGAAGGCAACCTGGAAGTGGCGCAGATTTTGTTAGACCACGGTGCTGAAGTACAGGCACGTTCAGACAGAGGTTTTACACCGCTTCTGTTTGCGTCACGCGAGGGCCATGTTGAATTAATAAGACCGCTACTAAGAGCTGGGGCGAAGGTCGATGAAACGCTACCTGCCCGAGAATCCGTGAGAGCAGAATCAGGGGAAAGCGCGGGTGCAAAAACCGGCATAACTCCTCTGCTGCTGGCTTCAGGAAGCGCCCATTTTGAACTGGCAGCATTACTGTTAGAAGAAGGTGCCGATCCCAATCAAAGCCCTTTAGGTTGGACCGCACTGCACCAACTATCCTGGGTCCGCAAGGCAGGTCAGGCTGGTAGTAACAACCCAGCTCCGGAAGGTTCTGGCTCATTAGGTAGCCTGGAGTTTGCACGCAAACTAGTCGAGCACGGCGCTGAGCTAAATGCGCGGGTGACAGAACGCCCCCCTGCTGGCGTCACTGATTTAAACATGAAAGGTGGCACACCGTTTCTATTGGCGGCTCGAACTGCCGATGTCGAATTGATGTCTTTACTAGCCGAGCTGGGTGCAGATCCACTAATGCCCAATGAAAACTATTCCACTCCCTTGATGGTTGCTGCCGGATTAGGGACAGCGGCTCCAGGCGAAGACCCCGGAACTGAACTGGAAGTTCTGGAGGCCGTGAAGTTGGCGCTAGTTCTGGGCGGAGACATTAATGCAGTAAACGACCATGGAGAAACTGCGATGCATGGCGCCGCCTATAAACATGTTCCCCAGGTTGTTCAGTTGCTAGCAGATTCTGGAGCAGAAATTTCTATCTGGTATCAGGAAAATGAACAAGGATGGACCCCGTTGACAATAACCCAGGGCGTTCATCGCGGCATGAGCATTGTGAGCTCTCTTGAAACTGAGGTCGCGATACAAAAATTACTGAATGAGTAACTGGCGGCGCATTCGCCAAATTACTGGCCTCAGTGCCATCGTAAGTCAGTGAGTTGACTCGGTCAAATTCCGCGCAGAGGGCTCCCGAACAAACCCAACCACCGCATCCCGGTATTGTGGTTTGGCGACTTCATGCACGTAGGATTGCATGGTGTCGTAGGGAACACTTACCAACAACATATTGGTAATCCACCCGGGCAGAACTGTGCCAAGATTGAAATGGGCTTGATTGGTAATCGCAACCGCGCCAGAATCCAGTGGCTCAAATTTCCAGCTTAATTTAACCTCGGTCATGCGCAGCCTGCCCGTGATGTCATCCATAATGCCAGTGGTAGCTTGACTATTAACCGTGACAACTAAACTGGACTCATCCTGATTCCAAACAGCGTGGGTGAGCATGTCTCTGTCCTTCACCGGAAATGGCATCCTGCTGTGTGTATAGACATAGGCCTCTGTTTCTTTCGGGCGCTCAAATATATAAGATTCTGTGCAGCGGCTTGCCCAGTTAGGGCAGGCCTGGGCATCGAGTATTAACGCGGCCAGTGAGGCGAGCCTGACATCTTGCACCACGGTGGTCGCTCTCACCTCATCATAGGGCGAACCATCCACGTCTCTGGTGAACACTTGTATGCTGTCTTCGTCTTTTCTAATTCTCCAGCCGCCGTCGGCATGCACACTATTTGCATCGAACAGTGCGAATGAGGCAATAAACAATACAATCACTTTTTCCATCGAATACACCTGGGCAAGCTTCTTCTAGACACAACAAACCAGTACGGCGCCCTTTTACTTTCAAAAAGCCATTGCCTTTTTACCTTAAGCCCCGGCTGATATCGATTACACCAACTATGTCGATTGAATGACAGCTTGGAATGGGACTATTTTCAAGTACACTATGAACTGGAACTTGGATCGGCCTAATGGACAAGAATTATGTTTGAACAATTACAGTCTGCCATCTTGCCTCTGTTAACTATTTTTGGTGACAATCGCTACATACAGGCAACACTGGCTGTGGCGTTGTCTTTTTTAGCGGCTTGGTTGTTTAAAAACATTATTATCACGAGTTTGAAACGACTGGCACTTAAGACCCTTTTTGATCTTGATGATCATGTATTTGGCCTATTACATTCGCCCATCTATAACAGCATCCTGTTATTAGGGCTGGCCAGCGCGACGCTGATTCTGTCGCCACCAGAGTTGACTCTTAATATTATTTTTTCCTTGATTCAAACTACTGCCTTACTGATCTGGGCTACTTTCTTGCTGCGCGCCAATCGTACCTTGCTGACACGCATTGCCCGCAATGAGAAGCGCATAAAAATAGTTCACCAGCAGACTCTGCCCCTGTTTCTTAACCTGATCAATATTGTCATTGTCGTAATGACTGTCTACTTTCTGTTTTCTGCCTGGAATGTCGATATGACAGCCTGGCTGGCCTCTGCCGGCATTGTGGGAATCGCCGTTGGTTTTGCAGCAAAGGATACCCTAGCCAACCTGTTTTCCGGTGTGTTTATTATGGCAGACGCACCCTATAAGATCGGTGATGTAATTGTGCTGGATACGGCCGAACGAGGTGAAGTTACCCACATTGGCATTAGAAGTACGCGCATACTCACCCGTGACGATGTCGAGGTAACTATCCCCAATTCAGTCATGGGCAATACCAAGATAATCAACGAATCGGGCGGTCCCCACGAGAAATTCCGTTGTCGGGTTTCGGTTGGCGTAGCCTATGGCTCGGATATCGATAAGGTGCGGGAAATTTTACTAGCTATTGCCCTGGCTGACGAGCACGTCCGAAAGAACCCCGAGCCTAAAGTGCGCTTTCGCTTGTTCGGCGCATCAAGCCTCGACTTTGACTTGCTGGTATGGATCACCAATCCCGTATTACGTGGCAGCGTTGTTGACAGCCTGAACTGCTCAATATACCTAGCATTCAACGAACACAAAATCGAAATCCCCTACTCCAAACAAGACCTCTACATAAAAGAACTCCCCTCAGGGGTCGGTGACAAATGATTTTCACCCGAATCTAGCGGAATACTTTTACCGCTTAATTAAAGTGCGAGATAATTACAGCTACAAACCAATACAGATCAATAATTAGTCATTTATTATAAATAATCAACGGCAGCTGCCGTCTCGAAAATTCGTTCCGATCTCATAGAGCACGCATTATTCGAAGACCAAAGTTGCTGGTCGCTATTTGATGATCATGATGAGGACAAATTTATCGTTTGTCTTGTGGTCTCCAAAATATGACACTGATAACCCTGATGTTAACCGGGAGCACCAGGCTCTTTTCGCCCATGTAAACCGTTTCTATCTCAACCTCAAGAGAGATAAAAACCAGCACAGCGCCAATGCTGCACTAGAAATACTGCATGCTTATTCCACACATCATTTCTAACAAGAAGAATACCTCTTAGGCACATCATTTAGGAGAGCTCACGCAGCTAACCACCAACAACTATCGACTGACTTAACCAATCTGATAGATGAAATTGCTGCTGGGAAGTATGGCCTGGGCAATTTGGGCGATTACATACGCGTCTGGCTGCTAAGCCACATAAAGACATTTGATATACCTGCATTCAAAAAAGATTAGCAGCGTTTCCAATGTGGATTAACAAGGTCACCAGCCAGCAAATGGATACTTATGGCGGCATTACTCAATTAACCTTCCGCCGTGGTAGCCCACAGAGGTGGCATGGGAAGGTCAATTAAACTGGGAGAATAGGTGTGTTCTGCAATTTCTTTTAAGCTATCAGGCACGCGATTTACTGGTGCCGATATTCATTGGCCTTATACGATTAGGAATGCTTTTTATATTAACACTATATCCCTGAGATAGAGCACAGCGCTGCATGAGTTACTGTTGCTTCTGCCTGTTTTCTTGACAAAAAAAGTTGGAGGAATTATTTAGATTCCTCCAACCTCTGATATGGCACATAAATCCTTCTTTTTAAAACCTCTGACTAGCGGGTAACATTCACCGTCACGTAAACATCATGGTACAAGCCACCGTCATCAGCTCTGCCCCATAAAATGTATTCACCTGGCTCATCAAAAGTGATGTTGGTTTCCCAGATACCATCCTCTGGAATAGGGCTAGGAGTCCACAGTGCACCCCAGGGAGAGTTGGCCGAGGTACGGGTATCTTCCCAAGGCTTGACCTGTTGTGGCTCGAATGAAGCGGCACCATCTCCACGATAGACATTCCACGACATAAATAGACCATTGGTCTTGCCTACTGTGACCTGAGTTGGTCTGCGTAGAATACGTGACCTAAAAATTTCTTCTGGCGTTCGTACTGGCGCATCCTCGTCCTCAGTCGAGCTTCGAAAGAAACCGCTAAATTCACGTGGCTTGGGGATGCCGTCATCTACTACCAAAGTCCTGACAATAATTGGCTCACCAACTTGTGCTGTGCGTTGGGCATCACCTAACACGGTAGCGATCGGTGGAACATTGGATCTCGATTCAGGGCTGCTGGTCCCTGCCCCAAGAGAACCGTTTTCCGAGGCAATAACCATTGTATCAACGACGTAATCGATGTTCATACTGGCGTAGGCCGTCCGTGTAATTCCAGCGCCGGAAGTCACAGTCCAGGTCAACTCTTCGTCTTCATCCCAGCCTCTGGGCATATCAACTTCCCAGGTAAAACGATTGCGACGCGGCAGAAAGTGGGTGGGTTGCCCACGGTCCGGATTACCTGGAGAGAAAAAATTATTGTCACCTACCGGGACATTAGGTTCCTCTTCCCAATTCTCGTTAAAATAACCAAAAATTAAAGTAACGGTGCCGTCTTCGTTTCTTTTCCAGCCCTCATAGGCCGGTTCAATATGCTGTCCCTTGCGATAGCTGGGCTGAGCTTGCGCTACCTGGATCAAACTGGAACTTATCAGTACCAGAGCAAACCCGGACAGCAGTATCTTTCGTAAATTTTTGCTTTCGAAAATCATAATCCTTCCTTTTTTCCAGTCTTGCCTCTCTATACATAAAGAAAAGGCCCCAAAGCGAGACCTGCTCTGGAGTCAAATGCAGCGCCACTATTTAATCGGCGCTATCTGCTACTTCAGGTAGTGGTGCTGCCAAGGGAGCAAGACAAAACGGACAGTAGATACAGCATGGAGTAATCGAGAGTAGGTGACATTCATTGCTTGTTCCTCATTGCATTGAAAAAGTGGCTTGGTAAATCAACCGCCTTTTTTAAATCATCAGTTATAGAAGATTTCTAACTAACGAGTAACATTCACCGTCACGTAGACATCATGGTACAAGCCACCGTCATCAGCTCTGCCCCATAAAATGTATTCACCTGGCTCATCAAAAGTGATGTTGGTTTCCCAGATACCATCCTCTGGAATAGGGCTAGGAGTC
>CAVOCG010000038.1:0-19194 GCA_963694095.1 Gammaproteobacteria bacterium | reverse complement strand
CTGCGAATAGTTTTTGATGTAGCGGCATTAGTTTTTGATCTATCGCTGTCGCTGCTTTGTGATTCCCAGCGATTGCCAACTTACACATTTGCGACATTAGCTCTGGCGCTACATTCGCGGTAACTGATATTGCACCCTTCGCCCCGCCCAGCATCAACCGGAGTGATATTGCATCTTCACCGCTATAAATAGCAATCCGGTCAGCACAGAGATCAATCAGTTCCAAACCACGCTGAACATCGCCGGTTGCGTCCTTCAAGCCTATAATATTTTTATGATCTACCAGTCGCGCAACGGTTTCATTAAGAATATCGCAAGCTGCGCGACTTGGTACATTATAGAGAATTTGTGGAATATCCACCAAGTCAGCTATGGTTTTAAAATGTTGAAAAAGACCTTCCTGGCTCGGCCTGTTATAATAAGGTGTAACTAGTAGACAGGCATCCGCGCCATGTTCTTTCGCCGATTGGGTAAAAAACAGGGCTTCCTGCGTATTATTAGAACCAGTTCCAGCAATGACCGGGACTCGCTGATTAACCAGTTGCACGCAATGCTTCACCAATTGACAATGTTCATCTGCGGTTAGCGTTGCTGACTCCCCTGTCGTGCCAACAACGACGATAGCACCGGTTCCCGAGGCAATGTGCCACTCCAATAATTTGTCGAATATCTCATAGTCTATCGACCCATCTTCTAGCATGGGCGTCACTATAGCCACGATACTGCCTTCTATCATTGAAATCCTCTACAAATCACGCCGGTATAACGGTATATTTTATCACAAGGGCGTTTCTGTCACCAAAGCTATTGCTCTGCATCAGGCAATACCAGAGACTCTGACTGGGCTTTACCAGGCCAAGCATTAATTATCGCTTTTAGTAAAGTTGCCAGAGGAATTGCGAAGAACACACCGGCTAACCCCCACAAACCACCAAACACGAGAACCGCGCTTATGATTGCGACAGGATGAAGGTTCACCGTTTCCGAGAAAATTACCGGCACCAACACGTTACCATCGACTAGTTGCAGAATTCCATAAGCAATCAGCACTGTGTAGAAGCTGCCATCCACACCCCATTGCACATAAGCAACCGCGGCTATCGGTATGGTAATTACAGTTGCGCCAATATACGGCACGATAACTGACAGCCCTACCAGGATTGACAGTAGCAGAGCATAATTTAATCCTAATATTACAAATACCAAATAAGACACACTGCCGACAATTATAATCTCAACTGCTTTTCCGCGTATGTAATTTGAAATTTGCTGGTCCATTTCCAGCCAAATGCGGCTCATAAGTGGACGGTTTCGCGGTAAAAAATTCCCGATCCATGCAATTAACATCTTCTGATCTTTCATCATGAAAAACACTAGGATAGGGACCAATATGACAAATACTATCCAAGCGATCACACTGGGTATACTTGCGAGGGAAAATTCCAGCACCACCTGTCCCCAGCTTGCCATCTCACCGCTGATACTATTAATAATATCCTCAACCTGTTGCTCGGACACTACACTTGGGTAATTCTCAGGAAGCAACATCAACGACGATTGCCAAGCGCTCAAAAGGTTTGGTAATTCTGTCACTAACCGCCTGAACTGGTTCCATGCCTGGGGCAGCAGGATCAGCAGCATGAGCATAAACAGGCCAATAAACAGAATGTAAACCAAGCCAAACGCTAACCTTGTGCTTAGACCATGGCGCAGCAACACAGTGACCAGGCCCTGCATCAAATAGGCCAAGATAACCGCGGTAATTAAGGGCGCGAGCATTTCGCCAAACAATAGAAACACTGCCAACACTGAAGCGAGCAATATCACCAGAATGATCGATTCTTCATCATGAAAATAACGATCAAAAAAATCATTGAGCAACTTCTTCATTAAATTCCTACTCCGGCAATCAGATCAGCCTTTCTGGATCCAGTAAAAATAAGCCCCTTCATCTTTCTGAAAGCCGAGTATCTGGTGCTGGCTCTGCTCAATAAAAAGATAAAAATCCTTTTCTGAGCCGGGGTCAGTGGCTACTACCTTTAACACCTGGTGAGGTTCCATCCCATTTAGAGCCAGTTTAGCCTTCAACAGCGGCATGGGGCACTGCAGCCCGCTAAGATCAATTTCTAAATCAACATTTATCTCCATCTCTACATTTTACCAAGCAATTACCCCGCCTGCCTACCAGCAAAATCAAGCAGTTTGATGCCAATTCCCAAAGTAAATACCCTTTTTTATGGTAGTCTTGATTCTAACCTGAAAGGTAATGAAACCTATGCGCTATTGGCTTTCACTGGTTTTAGTGATTACAAGTGGCTCAATACCACTGTTTTCGTTGGCCCAGAATTCACTCCCATCACTGGGAGACCGTATATCCGGCACCGTTTCGCTCGACCAGGAGTACGCAATGGGCCAGGGCTTATTGCGTAGCCTGCGTCGTAGTGCGCCCACCATTTCTGATGCCTTACTCAACGAATACCTAGAAAGTGTCACGTATCGATTGGCTTCCAGGAGCCAGTTACAGGATCATCGCTTGTCCTTTGTCATCATCGATAGCGAAGAGTTAAATGCATTTGCATCCCCAGGAGGAGTCATAGGTGTCAACAGCGGGTTGTTCATCAATGCCCAGAGCGAGGCGGAATTCGCCTCTGTAATGGCCCATGAGATCGCCCACGTAAGCCAGCGTCACTTTGCCAGAGGCGTAGATGAAGCACAGGCCGGGCGCCTCCCGCAATTAGCCACTATGATGGCAGCTATCGTGGTGATGGTAACTTCAGATACTGAACACGGTGCTGCCGCATTGACCGCCGCGCAGGGCCGAGCTGTGGATAACCAGCTACGCTTCAGCAGGAGTAATGAGGCGGAAGCGGATAGAATAGGCCAGGACACTATGTTCGATGCGGGTTTCGACCCCAACGCTATGTCTGCACTGTTTGAACGACTCGTTGCCATCAATAGATATGGTAGACGTCCACCCGAATTTCTTCTCTCCCACCCGGTAACCGAATCACGTGTTGCCGATGCTCGGGGACGTGCGTCCCGCTATCCAGAAAAATCCTTCGGGGATAATCTCGAATATTTAATAATGCGAGCGCGGGTAATTGGCCATTACGCGGAGGACAAAGAACGGCTTGTCGGGGATTTTCAGCAGGCATTGGATGAGAGCGATACTGAATTGCAGCTTGATTCCAATCGCTACGGATTGGCTGTGGCTTATTGGGAAGATGAGCAATTTGCCAAGGCCGCTGAGAATCTGGCCGTGCTGCTGGAAAAAGAGCCCAACCGGATCAGCTATGCGGTAACCCGGGCCGAGATTCTCACCTCCCAAAACGAGCCTAACCTTAGTATCAACTTCTTACGACGTCATTTGGATATTAATCCTGATAATCACCCTCTAACAATGGCATTCGCCGATGCACTGATAGAGGCCCGAGATTACCAGCAAGCGGCCACCGTTCTGGAAGGGCACGCCCTGCTCCGCCCTAATGATTTCAGCCTTTGGTTTCGAATCGCCGAAATCCAGGGACAAGCAGGTGATATCAGTAAGGTTCACCAGGCACGGTCAGAATATTTTATGCTCATCGGCGATTACCGCAGTGCCAGAGATCAACTTCAGTTTGCCCTGCGAGTCGAAGCTGAAAATGGTATTACCGCCGCGACGGAAGCTCGGCTAAGGCAGAAAATCAGAAACATTGAAACCTCTCAGCAGCAAGCCAGAAACTAATCCGCTGTCAACCTTTATCTAGGAGGCTGTAGGAAGCTTTCAGTCGAGTGCGAAAGCTTCTCAACAGCCTGCTAGGCTTTTCCCTTTACTTTTAGCTGGTTGTTGGCCGCAAAATCCAACATACGCTGCAGCGGCAGCATCGCCTTTTCTCCCAGTGCCTTATCCACCAGTACTTCATTGCTTCGGGTTAGCAGAGATTCAAAGGTGTTTTCTAATGCATTCATGGCCATCCATGGACAGCGGGCACAACTTCGACAGGTCGCGTCCTCGCCAGCGGTAGGCGCGATGATAAACTCCTTGTCTGGTGCCACCTGTTGTAGTTTGTGAAATATTCCGCTGTCTGTTGCAACAATAAATTGGGTATTAGGCAGAGATTTTGCCGCGTTAATAATTTGAGTAGTTGAGCCTATAACATCGGCCATTTCCAGCACTGAACCCGGTGATTCCGGGTGCGCCAATATGGCAGCATCTGGATAGACTTTGCGTATGGCCTCTAGACCCCGCGCCTTGAATTCTTCATGCACAATGCAGGCGGCATCCCACAACAACATATCCGCACCCGTTTGTTTTTGCACATACGCCCCCAGATGTCGGTCCGGAGCCCATAGGATTTTATCCCCCTGTGCCGCTAGGTGCTCAACAACTTCTAGCGCGATACTGGAAGTAACCACCCAATCAGACCGGGCTTTCACCGCAGCAGAGGTATTGGCATAAACTACGACAGTGCGGTCGGGGTGGACATCACAAAAGGCAGAAAACTCATCGACAGGACAGGCAATATCCAGTGAGCAGGTGGCGCTCAGGGAAGGCATCAAAACCGTTTTCTCAGGGCTCAGAATTTTAGCCGATTGGCCCATAAACTTAACCCCTGCCACTACCAGGGTGTCGGCTTCACATTCACTCCCAAAGCGGGCCATTTCCAATGAATCCCCGACAAAACCACCGCTGGATTCAGCCAGCTCCTGCAACACTGAATCAGTATAGTAATGGGCTATCAGCGCTGCGTTCTTTTCAGCCAGCAAGGTCCTGATGCTGGCCTCATAATGCTGTTTCTCAGCAACATCCAACTGCGGCGGTAATTCCGCCAAGTCCAGATATTGCTTGACGATGGCCTTATCAGCCGCCAAGGGAAAGTTCGGTTCTTTAGTCTCTGACATCACTGCTAATTTTAGATAACGAACAGCAATCATACCACAGCAATACGCTGTTTAAGGCTGGCTTCAGCTGAGAGGTAGTTAACTGGCAAAACGAACTCGTGGAGATTAATAGTAACTAAGTCTAGCCCGATAATTATTTATTCACAGCGAACCAAAATTCGCCAGAATCACCCCGTAAACAGACATAGCATCCCACAGGTTCTGCAAACGTAAGTTCTCGTTTTCACCGTGTTGGTTATTGTCATGATTGGCCAGTGGCAACACGATGATCGGTGTATCCATCCTATCATCAAAATCATTTAGAGGTAGGCCACCGCCCATACTGGGCGTCAGTATTAAATCGGGAGTGATCTCCTGCATAAGAGCAATCAGGCGTTGGGCCATTTCCCCATTCATCGAGGTTCGTAACCCCGAACTACCTCCACCCCTCCAATCCAGCTTAACCACTTTGGGATTGTTTCTCAGTATCTCCTCGATCGGATCCTCGTGGACAATGTGAAAGCCTTCGGCGATTGTGTGAGCCTCAATCAATTGCCGTATTCTCTCTGGTTGCTGATTAGGAACAAGTCTGAGATTTAAGGATACGGTGGCAGTCGATAGAATAATATTGCGCCCCAAATCACCCACACTCCCTGCCACGATACCTCTGGCGTTTAATGCAGGTAATGTCACCAGTTCCTCCAATCGTGTGCCAGCGCCTTCTGGTGTGTGGATCGACAGTTCATCTTTCAGGCTTTTGGTAATATCAGGCATGGCAGCGATGGCGCTTCGTTCAAGCTCGGTAAGTGTCGCCACGTTGTCGTAATAGCCATCAATCGAAATGCGGCCGACTTCATCCCGCATGCTGGTGAGCAAATAGGCGAGTTGCATAATAGGGTTCGGCGCCCAATTGCCGTAGTGGCCTGAATGCAGCGGGCTGGTGGCGCCATATGATGTAATATCCAGCGTTCTGCCCCCGCGCACACCAAATACTAATTGGGCGTTTCGAGACTGGTGCATGGGGCCATCGCTAAACAACAGCAGATCAGCACCCAGGACGCCGGGATTATCATCAATCAACTGACCCAGGGTAGGAGACCCCTGCTCTTCTTCGCCATCCAGCAAAAGCTTTAGATTAACTGATAATGGAATGTTATTAGCGCGCATGGCATCAATAACATGGATAAGCGCGACAATGGGCATCTTGTCATCACCGGCAGAACGCGCATACAGCCGCCACTCGGGGTCAAAGCGACCAGTAATCTGATCAACAATAACAGGCTGCCCACCATCTTGCAGCGGTGCATCCAGCAGCACTGGACTAAACGGCGGGTAGGTCCAATTTTCGACCAGCACCGGCTGCCCATCGAAATGGGCATAGAGCAGCAAAGTCTCTGTTGCCTCCGGATTCAAAAGTTCGGCATAAATGTAGGGTGCGCCGCCGGATTGGAGTCGTCGCGTCGTAAAGTCTCTCGCCTCCAAAAGACCCCTTATGTGGACAACATTTCGGTCCATGTCGTCAAGGTTTGTAGCGACATTTGGAAAGGCTAGAAGTTCGATAAAATCTTCAACGATAAGCCTTTCACGAGGGATGCGATAATCGCTGATAGCTTCTGAAACTTCGAGTGATGACCGCCCTTGGGAAAGCGCATTGCCTGCCAATAGCGGTAAGCAGGATAAGGCGAGCCACACCAAAAGCAGCTTGCCCTTTAGCAGTTGTCTACTATCTAGTAATACCCAGCCTACAATGGCATACACTGTGACCGCCCTGAATACCGTGCGCCGCTTTAACGCCTCTAGCAGCTTGTTCATGTCTGGGGCCTTATTCTTATTAGTTATTTGACGGGAGATTCTAACACATACGAACTTTTGGGCTAAGAGTTTGCTTTGGGGACCTGGGCCGGGGGCTTTGAGGAAAACCCTGATTGTTTTGCAGAAGAAAATGGTGGGGCGTGTGCGACTTGAACGCACGACCAATTGGTTAAAAGCCAACTGCTCTACCGACTGAGCTAACGCCCCACGAAAGGCCGACATAGTACTATCAAAATAAAAAAAGACAAGTCATGCTTTCCATAATCGTGCAAAAAATTAATTTGAGTTACGCTTATTGATAGCAGGTTGAATCCTGCTCCCCGGCATCAATAAATCCTTTCTTACGTAACCGGCAGCTTTCACAACGCCCGCACGCTCTTCCTTTAGCATCGGCCTGATAGCAGGAAACGGTGGCACTGTAGTCCAAACCAAGCCGGATGCCGGTCTTGATGATCTCGGCTTTACTCAAATCGATGAGTGGCGTTTCGATGCGGATTACTTTTCCCTCCACTCCTGCTTTGGTCGCCAGGTTAACCAAATTTTGAAAGGCAGCAATGTATTCAGGTCGACAATCCGGGTAACCCGAATAATCCAGTGCATTCACCCCAATATAGATAGCATCCGCATCGAGCACTTCTGTCCAAGCCAGTGCGCAGGAAAGAAAAACCGTATTCCTGGCTGGCACATAGGTTGTGGGAATACCATTAGATTCTTCTTCGGGAACATCAATTGCCGAATCAGTAAGCGAAGACCCACCTAATTCCCCAATATTAAGTTCTATCACCCGATGCTCATTTGTACCCAGCTTACTAGCTATTTTGCGTGCAGCCTTAAGCTCGCTACGAGAACGCTGTCCGTAATCGAAACTCATTGCGTAGCAGTCATACCCTTGGGCAGAGGCCATCGCTAGGCAGGTAGCCGAGTCCAATCCGCCTGATACAAGTACTACTACTTTATTGCTTGGTTCCATTTTATAAATCTATTAATTTAATTAATATCCAGGGCCTGATCCCCACAAGAATTTGTGCATTTGCAGTTGCAGTCGAACGCGCAATCGATCTTCAAGCAACCACTCTGCAAGCTGTTTTGGAGATTGCGTTTCATAGCTCGGGGAGAAAAGTATTTCTTCAACTTTGCTGTACAAATCGAATTGGTCAATTTTCGCCTTCGACCACTCATAGTCTTTTCGATCACAGATAACAAATTTCACCTGATCACTCGGTTTTAATAGGGCGATATTCTCATAACAGTTTTTTTCGCTTTCCATAGAGCCAGGTGTCTTTAAATCCATCACGATGGAAACACGTTCATTGATATTGGCAATAGAGAGTGCTCCGCCAGTTTCAATCGACACCATATAGCCTTGGTTACAAAGCGAATCTAGTAGTTCAACAGCGTGTGGTTGAGCCAACGGCTCCCCACCAGTGACGGTGACGTAATTGCAGTTATAACTCGCAACCTGGGCGACGATTTCATCCAGCTGTGTCAGCGTTCCTCCCTCAAAAGCATAGGCAGTATCGCAATACTGACATCTAAGCGGACAACCAGTTAGGCGCACGAATACGGTAGGTATTCCAACAGTTTTCGACTCACCTTGCAGAGAATGAAAAATTTCAGTTATTCGTAATGTGCGTGACTTGGACATTGTGACTGTTCAGACTAGCTAGTGTCCATCTCGATAATTTCTTTGGAGCGACACAGAAAGTGAAATCGATTTGAATTAAGTTATGTGGTATCTAATCTAGGGAGAGTAGACGTGTGTCCGCAAGGTTTGATACGCCCTGGTTAGGATATCGCCGCTTGATATCTATTAAAAGCTGACGTGCTCGACTGATATTTCCCAAACCTTCATAGGCCAGAGCAAGCCCGTACATCGCATCAGGCATTTTCGGCGCTTCGGGCTCAGAATACTGATCAAGAATAATTTGATAAGACGCACGGGCCTCGTCGAATCGCGCGAGATATAAAAAAGCCTGGCCTTTCCAATAATGGGCATTGGTTACAAATCGGCCGCTAGCATAAATGCTCAAGTATTGATCAAATTCAGCGATTGATCGTTCAAAATTGCTGTTTATAACAGAGTCGTAAGCCATCTGGTAAAGTTGTTGCTCACTGAGCACGGCCGGTTCCAGCGTTCTGCGTATGGGGTTACTATCAGCACTACTCGCCACCGGTGCTAGCGGTGTTGGTGGCGTGGTCGTCAAGGGGTTATTGATTGCTGAGGTTCCTCGCGCTGTATTGCTAGCAATTGGTGCTGCGCCACGGCTCGGATCTCTTTGAATCTGTGTAATTGACGAGGTAGCTGTGGTACTAGGGCTGACTGCCACCAGTGCGGGCGCCGCCGTTTCAACTGCAGTAAGACGGTCATCGATATTGGTATAACGGCTAAGCGAGTCACGTTGCAGTTTTCGGACTTCAAAACTCTGCTCTTCCACCAAGCCCCTTAACGCCTGCACTTCGGTTTGCAAACCTCGCAGCTGATCAAGCAATAAAGACATAGCATCATTGTTTGAAGTGGGGCTGTTCTGGTTGTTACTTACTCCCTGACCGGGTGTAAATGGCTGGGATTCAACCACGGAGCTTGCTCCCTGCCCTGCAGCAGTCGGACTTAAACAGAGTCCATAAACGCCAGATTGCACGATGATTGCTGCAGCCAACAGGGACTTTCTCATAAAGCGTTTAGTTTCCTACGATTTCCACACGTCGATTTTGACGATAGGCACCTTCAGTCGAACCGCTTTGAGCGAGTCGTTCTTCACCATAGCTCACTACTTCGATTTGCGATCGGGCAGCCCCGTTCACGATAAGGTAGTTCAGTATGCCATTTGCTCGGCGCTCGCCCAAAGCCAGGTTGTATTCGCGGGTTCCGCGCTCATCAGCATGGCCTTCCAGCCGAATGCGCTTACCTGAATTAGTAGCTAAATCCCGGGCATGATAAGTCAGCGTATCTCTGTCCCCAGCATCGAACTCTGCTACATCGAACTGGAAATAGAATACAGTCTGTCTTAGTGCTGCCTGAGCACGAATTTGGTCTTGCGATAGCTGGTTACCACTGCCACCCGGATTGGTTGTGGCTGAGGAGCCAGAATTGTTGCTACCTGAAGTCGACTGATTTCCTTCCATACCTTCTTCCACATCACTGGATGAGCTGCACGCCGCCAGCGTATACAATGAAATAATCAGACCCACTTTTAGAAATTGCATGCTTTGCTTAACCACTCTTTCAGTCCTCCAAAAACTTTTATCGTTATTTAAAATGTCCAACATTCAATACCACTCACACTCAATTCAAGAACGGAGACCAAGATGGCTCCCGCACATCGCCCTGTTTAGATGGTAAACGGAACTTAACACGGCCGTCAATGGATACAGCATCTAACACACCCCTGCCAGCGAATTTAGTCGCATACATAATCATGCTTCCATTGGGTGCCAGACTTGGCGACTCATCCAGAGAAGTGCTAGTTAAAGTCATCACTCGCAGTGTCTCAATATTCAAAATTGCAATCTGATAACTAGGATCTTGACGGGTTTCCCGGCGCACATGCATCAAATTCACACCATCGGGCAAAAATTTGGCCTTGGCACACTGGAAGCAGTCATAGGTTAACCTTTCTACGTCAAAGGAGCTGGCACCAAGGGCTATCTGGTAAATTTGTGGCTGCCCTGTCCTATCGGACATAAACACAATAGCGCTGCCATCAGGCGTCCAACTAGGCTCTGTCTCGATGGCCGGATGATCCGTAATACGGACTAATTCATTCGTCATCAGGTCCTGCACATAGATATCAGGGCTGCCGTCTTTTGAGAGCACCATGGCCAGCTTGTTACCGTCCGGCGACCAAACTGGCGAGCTATTTATATTGGGATAATTGGTAATTTGCCGTTTTTGACCCGTGGCGATGTTCTGGATGTAGATGCGGGGCAAGTTGGTCTCAAAAGAGACATAGGCCACGTCCTGGCCATTCGGCGACCAAGATGGTGACATAACAGGTTCCCGGGATTCCAATAAAACCTGGGCGCGCTGCCCGTCATAATCAGATTTCTCGAGGCGAAAATAAGTCAGCTCCGGGGACACATATTCAGACACGATATACAGCAGTTGCGTAGTAAAGGCACCTCTGATGCCGGTCACTTGCTCAAAAACCACATTACTGATCTCGTGCCCGATATCCCGCAATTGAGAGACACTGCCGGTTAACACCTCACCCGCTAGCTTTAATTCGCGGTTTATGTCGAAAAACTCGTACTGAACCTGCACCAATTGGCTGCCCGGTTCCTGATTGATTCTGCCCACAAGTAGATAATCCTGTGCCAGAATACGCCAGTCCCGATAAAACACTTCACTTTCCTGACTCGGCAGGCCAAGCATGTTTGAACGCGACAAGGCCCGAAATTCGCCCACCTGCTCTAGGTCATTAATTACAATTTGACTTACATCCTCGCTGAGGATTCCACTCCCTTGCATAGAAAACGGCACTACAGCGATCGGAATTGGGTTATCTATGCCCTGAGTAATCTGAATACTCAGTTCTGCCTGACTCGGCAAGCAAACTAACCACAGCGCAAGTGCTGGAAAAATGTGTCGTGTTTTCAATTCAACAAATCCTCAGGTTGGAATATTAATGTTAGCGAGCGAAAGTTGTCATTAAAGACCTTAATCGGCAATACGCTCAATTCTGTGAATGGCTCCGCCCGAAAAACTGCTGTTTCCGCTGCCCTGTCAAACGCGGCGTCACCACTGCTTTGGGTAATATTTACGTCAATTACCTCACCGGTAGGCAGCATCCGAATTTGGATCAACACCCGCATACCATTTCTGGCACTTGGCGGTCGAGACCAGTTTTCCTGTACCACCTGCTGTATTAGACCGGTTGCGCTCTGCACCAGTTCAAATTCAGTTCTCGCAGCCTCAGCCGCCGCTTCAGCGACTTCTTGTTGCCTCTTACTGGCACGCTGCGCAGCCTGGCGTTGCCGCTCCTGCTCCGCTACCAATTCCCGCTCGCGTTGGGTTTCAGCCTCTTTTCTTGTCTTTTCTTCCTCTTGTACTTGTCGTAATTGCTCCGCTTGCAGCCTATCCAGCTCCTGTCTTTCCCGCAGCGCCGCTCGCTCTCGCTCTGCTACGGCCTCCTGCCTTTGCTGCTCAGCCTCCGCCAACTGCTGCTGTTCCTGTCTTTGCTCTTGCTCTCGCCGCTGACGTTGATCTTCGATCCGCTCCAGGCGCTCGCGCTCCAGTACCTGTTTATTCCTTACTTGAGGGTTTTCATCAATAAGCAATGCCTTAATTACCGTAGGTTGTATCAGATCAAGAACTTCCTTCCGGTCACCATTCTGCAAATAGAGCAAAGCGGCAAGCAGCAGGCAATGGAAAACAATGGCCACCACGATGGATACCGGGTAGCCATTATAAATAACCATGTGATTAAACGAATTGTTCATACACTCTATTCTGCCTGGCCACTCTATCTAGCTTTCCTCCCTAGTTTCAGCTAATTAAGGGGCTGGGTGATAAAATTCGGACTACTGACACCGACACCTTGTAACGTGGTTATCAATGTAATGATAGCCCCCCAATTGGCGTCAGTGTCACCTTCCACCAAAACCTGGATAGTTGGGTTGGCCCTGACAATGATACCGACCCGCTCGCCCACGGCTTCCAACGGCACCGATTGACGATCATCACCGGTTGCACCAACACTCAAAAAATACTGACCATCATTTGTAATCGACACTACCAGCGTTTCGAGATTTTCATCAATATCCAGTGGCTCATTGTTCGCCTGTGGCAATTCCACTTCGATACCCTGGTTCAAAAGCGGCGCTGTTACCATAAATACGATAAGCAGTACCAACATCACATCAATGTATGGAACTACATTAATATCCCCCATTGGTTTTCTTTTCTTACGAGAAATTATTTCCATTGACGCAGAGCCCTGGGACAAACGTTATTCATCTGTATGGACTTGCCGATGCAATATGCTGGAGAACTCATCACTAAAGGTAATATAGGAGCCGGTTATATTATCAACGCTGGCAGAATACCGGTTGTAGAAAACCACCGCCGGTATGGCAGCGAACAGCCCCATTGCCGTCGCAAACAACGCCTCAGCAATACCCGGCGCTACTACCTGCAGGGTCGCCTGAGCCTGGTTAGATAGACCTATAAAAGAGTTCATAATACCAATGACGGTACCAAATAAACCGATGTAGGGAGTTACAGACCCTACAGTGGCCAAAAACGCCAGATTCCGATCAAGCTTCTCTTCTTCTCTAGAGTACGCCACACGCATAGCCCGTTGCGCACCTTCCATTAACGCCTCTTTATCAACTGAGTGCTGCTGTCTGAGGCGCATGAATTCTTTAAAGCCGGCGCGAAATATATTTTCCAGCCCTACCACTTGTACTTGCTCTTTCTGCATCTGAGTGCCTTCTTTATATAGCTGACTCAGATCCATGCCCGACCAAAACCTTTGCTCAAAACTCAAAACACCCTTCTTCGCGGATGATAAGACGAGCCAGCGCTGCACTATCATCACCCAGGATATAATCGACAAGGCCAATAATATAAGAAACACAAGCTGCACAGGGAGGCTTGCATTCAGGACTAGCTCCACCGGGTTTAACGAATCATTCACTATCCAGTCTCCACTTTTTACTCTGTATCATCTGGTATCCACTGCGTAGCCCCTAACCCAGCCTCTTTAGCGGGGTCAGGATCTGCACTCTAAATTAAGACCACGCATCCACTCAGGAATTCCATTCATTCACTGTCACATTTCGGCCGAATTGTGAAATAGTTTTGGTAATTTGCATTTAACCCGAAAATTGTAACTCCCAGCAGATAAATACGGGCAATATACTGGTCAAATATGGCTTAAATATGGCACAGCGGAAGGGGATTTCCAGTCAGTGATCTTACAAGTCAGTCACCGGGCTAAAATTCACTTATTGTTAATCAAATCCATAACTTGATCTGACGGCTTAATTCCAAAGTGCCGATAAGCAAATTGAGTAACCACCCGGCCTCTTGGCGTTCGCATAATGAAACCCTGTTGGATCAGATAAGGTTCCAGCACATCTTCTATAGTGTCGCGTTCTTCGCTGATAGCTGCAGCCAAACTATCTATACCAACCGGACCACCTTCAAATTTCTCGATCATGGTCATTAACAACCTTCTGTCCATATGATCGAATCCGTTTTTGTCGATACTCAACATATCCAGAGCCTTACCAGCCGTATCTAAATTGACCCGCCCATCAGCCTTTACTTCAGAATAATCCCTAACTCTTCGCAGTAGCCTATTTGCAATACGGGGAGTTCCGCGTGCTCTTCTGGCAATTTCAAGCGAACCTTCCTCATCCATCGGCGTGCCAATGATTCCAGCGGACCGGGTAACGATGATGCTTAACTCTTCGATAGAGTAAAACTCAAGCCGCTGAATAATGCCAAACCTGTCGCGCAGCGGCGATGTCAACAAACCTGCCCGAGTGGTTGCGCCTACAAGAGTAAATTCTGGCAGGTCCAACTTAATCGATCGTGCTGACGGCCCCTCTCCAATCATGATATCCAGCTGATAATCTTCCATCGCCGGGTAAAGAATTTCTTCTATCGCTGGACTCAAACGATGAATCTCATCGATGAACAGCACATCGCCCTGTTCCAGATTGGTAAGCATCGCGGCCAGATCACCAGCCTTCTCCAATACCGGCCCAGATGTGGTTTTGATAGCAACCTGTAATTCATTCGCTATAATATAGGCTAATGTAGTTTTCCCAAGCCCAGGCGGGCCAAATACCAGCGTGTGATCGAGCGGTTCACTACGATTGCGCGCAGCACGGATAAATATATCCATCTGCTCTTTAACTTGTTTTTGCCCAACGTAATCTGCCAGGCAAAGTGGCCGAATTGCTCGGTCCTGGAAGTCTTCTTCCTGCTTGGAGCGTGCAGATATTAAGCGTTCTTCTTCCATTCTAAGCCATACCTTTCAACACCAACCGAATTAAATTTTCGCTGTCCTGAAGTTCAACATTCTCTTTCATCACCTTAGCGATTGCCCTAGCTGCATGCTGTGGTTTATAACCTAACGAGATTAATGCGGTTTCCGCATCTTTAGATATTTGTGAAACTTGGATCGATCCGCTGGCATCGCTATCAACGTATTCCCCTTCTCTCAAGTCACCCAGACGGTCCCTCATTTCGATGATCAGTCGCTCGGCGGTTTTTTTTCCTACACCAGGCATGGCGACCATGGCTGTCACATCATCCGACCGTACGATTCTGACAAATTCCTCCACCTCCATGCCAGATAGAATTGCCAGCGCCATTTTTGGCCCTACGCCGTTCACCTTGATCAGTGCTCTAAATAAGGCTTTCTCCTTGGGATCATAAAAACCATAAAGCAATTGTGCATCTTCCCGGACCACAAAATGCGTGTGCAGTAGCAAGTCAGTTCCAACATCAGGTAACTGGTACAAGGTGCTCATCGGCACCTGCAATTCATAGGCGATCCCGCCTACATCCATTAGAATGTCCGGCGCTTTTTTTTCTAACAACCTTCCACGAATTCGGCCAATCACAGCTTAACCTCTCAATCTTTTGCGGCTGAACGATTTAGCACCGGTCATTTTAATCAAACTGGATTGCGTATTTGCATGGCATATAGAAATCGCTAAAGCATCGGCAGCATCTTCCTGTATTTTATCATTTATCCCAAGGAGGGCTTTAACCATATGCTGAACCTGGGTTTTGTCTGCACCACCATTGCCGACGAGAGCCTGTTTTACTTTTCTTGCTGAATATTCTGCCACCGGGAGATCATAGTGCAGACAAGCCACCATTGCGCTGCCCCGAGCTTGCCCTAGTTTCAGCGCAGATGAAGCGTTTTTTCCCATGAACACTTCTTCGATCGCACTCTCTTGTGGTGAATATTTTTCAATGACCTGGCAAATACCTTTAAATATAGTATTAAGACGATCAGGCTGTAAGTCAGAGTCAGTTCGAATGCAGCCACAAGTGACATACTCGAGCTTGTTCCCCACCGACTTCACCAAGCCATAGCCTGTTATGCGTGAGCCAGGATCGATACCTAAAATCAGGGCCATGGAATTTCCTTTAGAATAACCTGCCAGAATCTCAGGCTGATAACTGACTGGCAACTTCGTCCGCTATACTGGCGTTAGAATACACATTCTGCACATCGTCCAGATCTTCGAGATGATCCACTAACTTGAGCAATTTTTCCGCACCCTCCAAGTCCAGGTCGACTTCAGTGGAGGCCAGCATAGTGACTTCTGCACTTTCTGATTCCAGTGCATTTGCGGCTAGATTATCTTGAACCGAACCAAATGCTTCCAGGGTAGTCATTACATCTAGACTACCATCATCATTCATCACCACATCGTCGGCGCCAGCATCGATTGCAATTCCCATGATTTTTTCTTCGTCACAGCCCACTGAGAAACTGATCACTCCAGTCTTCTGGAACAAATAAGCGACCGAACCATTGGTTCCCAGACTGCCACCAAATTTAACAAAGCCATGCCGCACTTCCGCTACAGTTCTATTTTTGTTATCGGTAAGTGTCTCTATAAGTATTGCCACGCCACTCGGGCCATAACCTTCATAGATTAGCTCTTCCAGCGTATCGCTATCGGCATTACCCGCACCTCGTGCTACAGCGCGATCAATAGTATCGCGGGTCATATTTGCGCCCAGTGCTTTATCCACCACCGCCCGGAGGCTGGGATTATCCGCTACATTGCCTCCACCCGCTTTTGCCGCGACTGTCAGCTCCCGGATAATTTTAGTAAATACTTTTCCACGCTTTGCATCCTGACCCGCCTTGCGGTGTTTGATATTGGCCCATTTACTGTGACCTGCCATAAACTGCTCCAATGGAAATTAGCCATTCATCTCTAAGATGAAGTCGTTTTCTCACGCAATCTAATATTCAACTCTTTTAGCTGCTTGCTTGATACCACACCTGGCGCATCGGTCAATGGACACGCCGCCGACTGGGTTTTCGGAAACGCAATGACTTCCCTAATCGAAGTGGTATTAGTCATCAACATTATAAGCCGGTCGAGACCGAAGGCGATCCCGCCATGGGGCGGACAGCCATAGCTTAGCGCCCCCAGTAGAAAACCAAATTTTTCGTTGGCTTCCTCATCCTCAATACCCAGTACTTTAAATACCGATTGCTGTATCTCTCGGTCGTGTATACGTATCGAGCCACCGCCCAGTTCGGTGCCATTAAGCACCATATCGTAGGCGCGGGACAGAGCAGCCAAAGGCTCTTTTTGCAACTGATCGGCATCGCACGATGGTGCTGTAAAGGGATGGTGCAAAGACGTTAAGCTACCATCACTAGCCTGCTCGAACATAGGAAAGTCAAACACCCACAATGGCGCCCAGCCAGACTCAACCATATCCAGATCTTCTGCTACCTTGATCCGCAATGCGCCGATTGCTTCATTAACGACCTTGGCTTTATCGGCACCGAAAAATATGATGTCGCCAGATTCAGCGCCAAGCCTTTGCATCAATGACTCAATGACCTCCAATGGCATGAACTTCAGAATCGGAGACTGCAGCCCCTCAATTCCAGCATCCACATCATTGACCTTAACCCAGGCAAGACCTTTCGCACCGTATATGCCAACAAATTTTGTATATTCATCAATCTGTTTTCGACTGAGTTTACTGCCCTGAGATATTTTCAATGCGACTACTCGACTATCCGGATCGTTAGCCGGCCCACTAAAAACTTTAAAATCTACCTTCTGCATCAGGTCAGCGATATCTGTAAACTCTGTTGTAATCCGCAGGTCAGGCTTGTCCGAACCAAAGCGGCGCATCGCTTCAGCGTGGGACATCTTAGGAAAATCACCCAAATCAACATCAAGATGACTCTTAAACAAGACTTGCACCAATTCTTCTGTCATCGACATGATCTGCTCTTCTTCCATGAACGAGGTTTCTATGTCTATCTGGGTGAACTCCGGCTGCCGATCGGCTCGCAGGTCTTCATCACGAAAGCATTTTGCAATCTGGTAATAGCGGTCCATCCCGGCAGCCATCAGAATTTGTTTAAACAACTGAGGAGACTGGGGCAAAGCAAAGAAGTGTCCTGGGTGGGTTCTGCTAGGAACCAAATAATCCCGAGCACCTTCTGGTGTGGCCTTTGTTAGAAGCGGTGTTTCAATATCCAGAAAGCCATTGTCATCAAGAAAATTACGTACCGTATTAGTTACCTTGGAACGAAAACGGAGCCGTTCAGCCATTTCCGGCCGCCTTAAATCAATGTAACGATAGCGAAGGCGAATATCCTCACTCACGTCGCTGTGCTCATCCAACTGAATGGGAGGTGTATTCGCGGCATTAAGCACCGTTAATTGTTTTCCCAGCACCTCTATTTTCCCAGTGGGCATATCCTCGTTCATTGTGCCTTCAGGCCGCAAGCGAACTCTGCCGGTTACCTGAATTACAAATTCGTTGCGCACGCCTTCTGCAACAGCGAAACTCTCAACTGTATCCGGGTCATATACCACCTGAGTGATGCCCTCTCGATCTCGAACATCGAGAAAGATAACGCCTCCGTGATCGCGGCGTCGGTGCACCCATCCACACAGGTTTACTTCCTGATCAATGAGTTTTTCATTTAATTCTCCGCAATAATGGCTGCGCATACTGAATTCCTGTGGTTTCTTTCAATGGATCACTGCCCCAGAAGGGCTGGCTTAAGAACCGTTATTCCCGCTTAAAGTTAGCTAGGTGTTGATTTGCTCTCTGATTTCGCAGTAGAAGTGGCTTTTCCCGAAGTTTCCTTTGCCGCTGGCTTGGTTTGGTCCGTATTAGCCTTGTCGCCGCCTGAACCAGTTTGTAGCTGCGAATCAGAATCTGCCAGTTGTTTCTTCTTCCCTGTTTTGAAATCCGTTTCATACCAACCGCCACCCTTGAGACGGAAACTTGCAGCGGAAACCAATTTTTTTAAGGCAGATTGACTGCAAGCAGGGCAATAGGCTAACGGTTCATCGCCAAATTTTTGCAAAGCTTCGAGCTTATGCTCACATTCTGTGCATTGGTATTCGTAAATTGGCATCCTTCTTAAAACCCCTAAAGCTCACTGTTGCGTAAAAACTGTGCATTGTACCTTATTTAGATTTTCCCGAGCAGCATAATATTTGCACAGAATGTTGACTCTTATTACGCATAAATCACAAATTAAACTTTAATTTGATTTAAATCCCATTAGTTGAACTAAGTACTTGCGAGGCGGGTATGAATGATTTATAAATACATCCCCTAAATAGAAGGGTAGGGTAGAAAATTGCGTGTAAAAATTCAGAGTTACTAAATACTTTCTGGCCTCACATCTTTCAGGTGTGAGTTACATGGGCAAATTAAGAATCAACAAAGAGAGCGGGCATGGTCGTTAAAAAATCTACAAAAAAAACTGCAAAGAGAAAAACTGCAGTTGTTGCACAAAGAAAAGCACCAGCAATTCAAAAGAAATTAGC
>CAVOCG010000037.1:0-19767 GCA_963694095.1 Gammaproteobacteria bacterium | reverse complement strand
TTGAGTCAATTGTTACCCGCAACAACATTTCATGTAAGGGTTCTCCCGCTTCGATTTGACCGCGCCAGTTATTACTGAAGTCATAGGTTTTGGTGTCAATCATATGGGCTTCGATGTCCCACATTTCGTCTTTACGTTCATAGCCTCTATATTGGACTGCACGAGTATGCAGTAGTTTTCGTGTGGCAGGTTCTGACAATGGCATAACAACACCTTGGCTTATCTTCAGGAAACATACGTTCTCTAGAGGTAGAGACTCAAATGTTCCAATTGTTGATGTGTATAAAAGTAGTTAGCAGTGAAGCGCACAAGCAATAACGGCTTCCGTGTCATTATTGGTTCTACTCTTGCTGGGATTATAACCTAGGTGGAAGTATTTGTGTGCTCTTCGAATTTGATTCAGGCATAATTGTCCCTATAATAAATAAGCGGGAGAAAAGCTGATGACTACAGCAAGCGCCAGACACATACTAGTTGATAGCGAAGAAGAATGCCTTAAACTCAAAGACCGTATCGATGAGGGAGAGGATTTCGCCACAGTTGCGCAAGCGCATTCCAATTGCCCATCTAAAGCGCAGGGTGGTGATCTGGGTCAATTCGGTCCGGGTATGATGGTAAAGGAATTCGATGAAGTTGTATTCAGTGCTGATGTCGCCACGCTGCAAGGGCCGGTTAAAACCCAGTTTGGTTATCACTTGCTTGAGGTCACTAGTCGTGAATAATTGGTAATACCGAGTAGCGTCACTCTCAGGAATACATTTCTTATGGATGTGTAATCCAGCTAGAAACCATGAAAGTACTTTTTCTATGCGCGGGTAATTCTTGTCGCTCTCAAATGGCCGAAAGCTGGGCGCGAACGCTTGCAAAATAAATTTTACCTCAATTGGATTTAAATTGTTCATCGGCTGGGCTCGAAGCTCATGGCCTTAACCCATATGCGGTAGCGATAATGCAGGAATTCGGTATCGATATTTCGCGTCAATATTCCACAGTGCTTTCGCAGAAACAACTTGATTAAGCGCAGGTGGTCGTATCTGTGTGCTCCCATGCAGATGGAAATTTCCCGATTACTCCCCAAGGCTAACTCAAAATTTTCTTACCACTTGATGATTCGGCCTGCACCTACATTACTGAGGAAGAAATTACTGTATGCTTCCGGCAAAGTTGTCTGTAAATCAAGGCAGGAATAGCGGACCTGCTACTAAGCCTGCCGGTTTCAGGTTCTCACTCGGAATCTTCAATATGACAAGCAGAAGTTCCAGATTTAACCAGAAAGATGTGGAAGTAATTTCTCGTACAGCAATCCATGACGGGTTCTTTAAGGTTGAAGTTCTGGAGTTGCGCCACCGGCTATTCGAAGGTGGCTGGAGCGCTGACTTGCAACGGGAATTTATATCAAAGGACAGAGCGGTTGGCGTTTTACTATTCGACCCCTGGCGAGATGAACTGGTGCTGGTGCGCCAATTTAGGGTAGGCCTGGTGAGTGAGGATCAAGATCCCTGGTTGTTGGAATTAGTCGCGGGTATGGCCGGGAAAGGTGAGTCTGATAGCTCGGTGGCAAAACGGGAGGCAATCGAAGAGGCAGATTGCGAGCCGGATCACCTAATAAGTATCTGCGAATATTATAATAGCCCAGGGTGTAGTAACGAGAAAATTGGCCTCTATTGTGGGCAGGTAGACGCAAAAGATGCCGGTGGTGTGGGCGGTTTGGCGCAGGAGCATGAAGACATCGAAATAGTGGTCATGGGCCTTAATGACGCGATTGAAGAGCTCAACTCCGGAGCAATTAACAATGCAATGACGGTGATTGCGCTGCAATGGTTGCAGCTGAACAAGGCCGAAGTGATTGGGAGGTGGTGTAATAGCCCCCCTCCTTAATAACTCCTATGTTTTGGTCCATGCTCAGCGGCTTACTGACACGCTAGGCGGCTACAATAATTTGCCCAATTTGCTCGCAATAAGCCGGAAATTGGTTACAATTAGGCTGCAATGAAGCATGTTGACTGCAAGCCAGTTAACCGTAAGCCAGTTGACTGCAAGAGTGTTACATGCCCAAGAGTCGATACAGCGTTGATTTGATTAAGCAAATGGCAGAATGTGATGCTAATTACATCCGTCTTCTCAAATTAGTGCCGCAGTTGCAATCCTGTCGCAACCCCTCACGAATTAACGAGTCCTTACTACTCGGCAGGGGAGAGAGTAGCAGTATTAGCGATGAGAACGAATCTGTTCTGCCTCATGGCCCCATGCCGGTCGAAGGCGACTTGGTGGAGTTTTGTATTGCTAATTTTGGCGAAGAGAAGGGCAATGTTAGAGTGGAAATTCACATTGCAGAAGTTTTCAAATACACGACCACTCTGGAAATCTCGCAGAAGCCAGAGTTAAAGAAATGGATGACTAACCCTTCAATGCTGGTCAGGGTCTATCACGATGCAAGCACGGCAGAAGTAATTTCTTATCAAGGTCACCGAAATCTACAGTCACGATATCCTCAGCTCAATTCCAAAATGTATCATGCGGACGAAAAAATGCAGGTAAACAAATTTTTAGGGGAGTGGCTATCACATTGTTTGAAAGTAGGAAGAAGTATAAAAGTGCCAGATATAATACTTAATTCATAACAATAATCTTAATGTCAATATGGGCCGATTAACTGCACAAGAGCCGGTTCGACTGGTTCAGATTACCGATAGCCATCTGCGTGCTACTGCGGAGGGAACGCTGTTGAAAATGAACACGCGGGAAAGCTTAGGTCATGTGCTAAGAACTATTGAAGAGAATGAAAGCAGGATCGATCTTATAGTTGCTACAGGAGATATATCCCAGGATGCATCCCGACAAGCCTATGAAGAGTTTTTAAAATCAATTGCTACATTCAATGTGCCCTATCGCTGGATCGTAGGTAATCATGACAACGCCGAGTTAATGGCCCAGGCAGCTAAAGATACGGATGCTTGTGGTAAGACTGTTAGCGTTAATAACTGGCTGGTTTTGATGCTTAACTCAAGCGTGAATAACCAAGTACATGGTAGATTAAATCACGAGGAACTTGCATTTCTGGAAAAGAACCTCGAACAAGCGGAGTTAGGCGATGATATTGCACATTGTCTTGTCTGCATACATCACAACCCTGTGCCTGGCAGCTCAGGCTGGATGGAAGGCCTCGGGCTGGAAAACAGCAAGGAATTTTTTAATATTTTGAGTAGATTCAGCGTAGTTCGGTCAGTAGTGTATGGCCACATCCATCAGGAGCTCGATTTTATGCACAATGGAATTCGATGCTTCTGTACGCCATCGACGTGTATTCAATTTAAGCCAAGTATTGAAAATTTTGCCCTGGATAGGATGAACCCGGGCTACAGAACGTTTCAGCTGTACAGCGATGGCCACATCGAGTCGGAAGTAATCAGAGTCACTGACATAGAATTCGAGGTTGATTACAGCGGTGCCGGTTATTGACTCTACTTACCTTGCTGATAGCTATATAATTTATCTTCACGGGTTCCTCAGCTCTCCTCAGTCTAAAAAAGCTCTGCAAACGGTTGAATATTGCAATCAGTTTGGTATGGAGAGTTTTATTTGTGTGCCGGAACTGGACGCAAGTCCTGACCAGTGCGTTGCTCAGATAAGCAAATTAATCGAATCCAGAGCTGGGAATGAGGTGTTTTTGATTGGTAGCTCTCTGGGGGGCTATTATGCGACGTATCTGGCGGAGAAATATAATCTCAAGGCAGCGCTTATTAATCCCGCAGTTCGTCCCTATCAGTTTTGGGATACTCACTTGGGTGAGCACCGGAACTACTATAGCGGCAAGCTCCAATGTGTTACAGAAGTACATATTGATGAGCTACGCAAAATGGATATAGCCGATTTGAAATATCCCCGGAATTTCTTATTGTTGGCGCAAAAGGGTGATGAAACTTTAGATTACCGGCAGGCGGCAGACAAGTACAAATCATCAAGCAGTATTATTCAGGAAAATGGTAATCACAGTTTCGAGAATTTTGATCGGGAATTGCCGAATATATTCGATTTTTTATTGGCAAGAACCAGCCACACCACCAGCTAGAGTTATGAGATTAATTAATGCGAAATAGTTATAACGCCGATGCAATCGAAGTGCTAACGGGGCTGGAACCGGTTAGGAAACGCCCCGGCATGTATACCGATACCACGCGACCAAACCACCTTATTCAGGAAGTTATCGACAACAGTGTTGATGAAGCCCTGGCCGGCCATGCCAGAAACCTCGAATTGATTCTGAACAAGGACGGGTCGGTCGAAGTATCTGATGACGGTCGAGGCATGCCTGTGGATCGACATAAGGGTGAGAAAGTAAGCGGAGTGGAATTAATCCTGACTCGTCTTCATGCCGGTGCAAAGTTTTCCAATAAAAATTATCAATACTCTGGAGGGTTACATGGGGTTGGCGTTTCCGTAGTCAATGCTCTTTCCGAATATTTAGAAGTAACCGTGAAGCGAGATAGCACTGCCTTCTTTATGAGGTTCAAAGGTGGAGAGAAAGCCTCTGAACTTAAAGCGATTGGCAAAGTGGGTAAGCGTAACACCGGCACAACAGTAAAATTTTTGCCGGATGGAAAATATTTTGATTCAGTCAAAATTTCCATACCCAAACTGAAACATGTATTGAGAGCTAAAGCCGTACTTTGCTCTGGGCTTAATGTCAGCTTTATCGATAAATCTGTCAGCTCTGAGAAAGCCCAAAGCGAAGATTGGTGCTATGAAGACGGATTGACAGATTACCTATTACAGTCAACCGAAGGGTATGAAACCCTTCCTGTTGAGCCATTCATCGGGTCTGTGCAGGGGAATGATGAGGCGGTGGATTGGGCAGTGCAATGGCTGCCTGAGGGTGGTGATATTACCGGAGAGAGTTACGTTAACCTGATTCCAACTGAACTGGGTGGCACCCATGTGAGTGGGCTACGTACGGGATTACTGGATGCATTGCGGGAATTCTGCGAGTTTCGTAACCTGCTGCCCCGTGGTCTTAAATTATCTCCAGATGATGTGTGGGAAAAGTGCTGTTATGTTTTATCATCGAAAATTCTTGATCCGCAATTCTCAGGACAGACTAAGGAACGTCTGTCTTCGCGCCAGTGTGCTGTTTTTGTTGCCGGTGTGGCGAAAGATTCATTTAGCCTGTGGCTAAACCAACACACCTCAGAAGCTGAGTTGATTGCAGAGCTGTGCATCAACAATGCTCAGTCACGACTAAAGGCCAATAAAAAAGTAGCACGTAAAAAGATCACTTCCGGTCCGGCATTGCCGGGTAAGCTGGCAGACTGTTCAACCCAGGATGTCATGTCGGGTGAATTGTTTTTAGTGGAAGGAGACTCGGCAGGCGGCTCTGCGAAACAAGCAAGAGATCGAGAGGTGCAGGCAATATTGCCGCTTCGAGGGAAGATTCTGAATACCTGGGAGGTGGATTCAAGCGAGATACTCGCTTCACAGACAGTACACGATATTGCCGTAGCATTGGGAGTCGACCCTGGCTCCAGCAACATCGATGGCTTACGCTATGGCAAGATCTGTATTCTTGCAGATGCTGATTCCGATGGCCTTCACATAGCTACCCTGTTGTGTGCCTTGTTCATCATGCATTTCAAACCAATTGTTGATGCTGGGCATGTTTATGTGGCAATGCCGCCTCTATTTCGAATCGATATCGGCAAAGAAGTCCATTATGCCCTGGATGAAGCCGAGAAGGTCGGCATTTTAGACCGAATAGTCGCCGAAAAGAAATCGGGCAAAGTCAATGTACAAAGGTTCAAGGGGCTTGGGGAGATGAATCCCATCCAGTTGCGAGAGACGACAATGGCTCGAGATACTCGGCGCCTAGTGCAACTGACGCTGGAACCAACGGCATCTGAGCTGAAGAAAACCGGCACCTTTGAAGCTATGGATATGTTGTTAGCTAAAAATCGGGCTGGTGACAGAAGACGCTGGCTGGAAAAGAGTGGAAATCTTGCTGACTATGCAGAATAAATACCCAGAGATAAATTAATGAACGAAGATATTATAGTCAACGAAGACGGCGTCGAGCAGATTACGCTCAAGAGCTATACGCAGAGTGCCTACCTTAATTATGCCATGTATGTCATTAATGACCGAGCGCTTCCCCATGTTGGCGATGGGCTAAAACCAGTCCAGCGAAGAATTGTTTACGCGATGTCGGAACTTGGTCTTAAGGCTTCTTCAAAATTTAAAAAATCAGCTCGGACCATCGGCGATGTCATTGGAAAATTTCACCCCCACGGCGATTCTGCTTGCTATGAAGCGATGGTGTTGATGGCGCAACCTTTCACCTACCGCTATCCGTTAGTTGATGGGCAAGGCAACTGGGGCTCACCGGATGACCCAAAATCTTTTGCTGCTATGCGCTATACCGAATCGCGTTTGCAAGGCTATGCCGATGTGCTCCTCGGGGAGTTGGGGCAGGGAACTGTAGATTGGAAGCCTAATTTTGACGGTACGTTAGACGAGCCCGAACTCCTTCCGGCCAGACTACCCAATGTGCTCTTAAATGGCGGCAGTGGAATCGCTGTAGGGATGACGACAGATATCCCTCCACACAATCTTCGAGAAGTAGCCAGCGCATGTCTTCACTTACTGGATAAGCCGAAAGCCATAGTTAAGGATCTCTGTAAGCACATCAAAGGGCCGGATTTTCCGACTGAGGCAGAAATCATCACCCCCAAGCAGGACATACTGAATTTATATGAAACGGGCAGAGGCGCGCTAAAAGCACGGGCAATCTATGTAATAGAAAACGGTGAGATCATTATAACAGCCTTACCATTTCAGGTTTCTGGTGCGAAAGTTCTGGAACAAATTGCGGCACAGATGAAAAAGAAGAAATTACCGATGGTGGTGGATCTTAGAGATGAATCTGATCACGAAAACCCGACTCGGATTATCGTCGTACCCAAATCGAATCGGGTGGGCATGGATAGTGTCATGTCTCACCTGTTTTCAACTACTGATCTGGAAAAAAATTACCGCGTTAATTTCAACGTCATAGGCATCAATAAGCGACCACAGGTAAAAGATCTTGTCTCGTTACTGAAGGAGTGGCTGCAGTTTCGAACTAACACGGTGAAACGGCGACTCCAATATAGACTAGATAAAATTCTTGATCGCCTACACATTCTTGAAGGGCTCTTGGTTGCCTATCTGAACATCGATGAAATTATTCTTTTAATTCGGACCGAGGATAAGCCCAAGCCGGCATTAGTAAAAAAATTCAAAATCAGTGAACGGCAAGCAGAAGCGATTCTAGAGATTAAGCTACGCCAATTGGCAAAGCTTGAAGAAGTAAAAATCAGGACTGAGAAAAAAGAACTTAGCGACGAAAGAAAGACTATTGAACAACTACTCAAATCTTCCATTCGACTAAAAACACTGATCAAGAAAGAGATTGTAGCGGATGCAGAAAAATATGGGGACGCCAGGCGTTCACCGCTGAAGCAACGAGACGAGGCCAAAGCATTTAGTGAAACTGAACTATTGCCCACTGAACCGGTAACTATTGTGTTATCTGAGCGTGGTTGGATGCGTGCGGCGAAGGGGCACGATGTTGATCCGACTTCGTTGCAGTATAAATCAGGCGATGGGTACAAATTCGCAGTACGAGGAAAGAGCAACCAGCAGGCAATATTTATCGATTCCACCGGCCGGGCCTATTCATTGTCAGCACATACATTACCTTCCGCTAGAGGGCAGGGGGAACCAATCTCGGGTCGGGTCAACCCGCCTTCAGGGGCTACCTTTGAAGGCGTCGTCATTGGAGAGGAAGACAAAGATGTCCTGCTGGCAAGTGATGCCGGTTATGGGTTTGTTGGCAAGGTTGGTGACTTGATCAGTAAAAACAGATCCGGCAAGAATATTCTTAATTTATCGAAAGGCAGCCAAGTCTTACCGGTCTTGATGGTCAACAACTATGCAACGGATTGTATTGTCGCAATCACGAATGAGGGGCGTATGTTGATGTTTCCTCTCAGCAACTTACCAAAACTGGCAAAAGGCAAAGGTAATAAAATTGTCAGTATTCCCACCGCACGGGTGGCGGATCGATTGGAATTTGTAGTGGCTCTTGCCGTGTTGGATCCTACCGATTCGTTAACCGTATTTGCTGGAAAGCGCTATCATATTCTGAAACCTTCAGACCTTGAGCATTATCGAGGCGAACGGGGCAGAAGAGGTAACAAACTACCTCGAGGATTTCAAAACGTGGACCGTGTTGAGGTAGTAATCAAGGATTAAATAGGGGTGTGCCCTAAAGCGCAGATTAACTTCCGATGTAGAGGGTCACAAGCTGAATCGCTTGGCGCTCGAGAAGGAATCTAAACCCTGACATTGGTTCATCGCTTAGATAAGTAATGACCTGACCCTCATCATCTACTATAGAAAACTTTTCTGCAGTCACCCTGGTTCCTGCTCCAGCATGCTCAAAGCTGGTGTTACTAATAAGCAGAGAATTGTCGGGGCATTCGTCACATATTTGTCGGGTGAGGTCCAGAGTCTTTCCCATCAAACAATTACTTTCCTGAGTGATGGGTGAATACAGGCCGCTGACAGTTTGTCCGCTATGCACGGCTAGTTTGAAATTACATGGGATGTGTTTCCCACCGATATCGCGCAGGTCACCAATTAGCTGCAGAAACAGTTGCGCTGCGCAAATAGAATAAAATGATTGCTCGTCTTCAAACTTAATGGAAGTAAAGTCCACGATCACTTCACCCTCAGCGCAGTAACTGATATTGCCGTTATAAAGTTGGCAAACCTTGCCGGCGAAAAAATAGTATTTGTTTAATAAATTAACAATATCTTCTTCGCTATGTGTGGAGCATAGATAGTGATAATTTGCCATTTTAATGCAAAGAATTGTTAGATCTTGCTGTCCGGTATTATCGGTAAAGCTTTCGCTTTCGCTGATGGGTAGCTTTTGCCCGATATTGCTAATAAATGTGTTTTGCGCAAGGAATTCGGCTGTTGCATTAAATTGTCTAATCACCATTCCTAATTCATTATTGTTATCCGGCTCAGGGCAGGTGGCAATATCGCCCTTTCTAATATTGCTAAGGGAAAATGACAGCAATTTTGCCGGGAAAATCACCAGATATTGGAAATAGGTTGAGGTTAGCGCAGCGGTGACGATCAGGAGCAAGAAGGTAGCGCCGACTACAAAAAACAGATTATTCACCATGGCAGCCTCTATGTAGCTTAAATCTAGCGTGATACGTACATAACCAGCAATTGAGTCCACTAATGCTATTTCTGAGACATATTCTTGATTGGCGTGCGTTGCCTGAAGTGGGAGAGGTAACAAAAAAGAGCTTGGCTCTGATTGCCCCGAAGCGACAGCGATGACTTCATTATCTACATTGATAACAGCTACTTCTACGATGCTTGAATCTTGAATTATATTTCCCAATACAACATTTATGCTGATTAAATCATTGGCTAATACCATTTCCGTAACCAGGCTAGCAGTTTGCTGAGCCAGAGTGGGCCCCAGATTATTTGCTTGCTGAAGCAGTATGTTTTGCGTGTTGTAGCTAGTAATCAGCCAGAATACGCACATTGCCAGAAACAGCAGGCTGCAGACGGTGAGAGAAAATTTTCGGGAGATGCTGGAGCTCTTAATTGCAGCCGAGGGTTTTACATCGGTAGAATTATTATCTTGTTGCTGCGCGTCTTGCAAAGTTACTACTCTTGAAAGTGAATTAGATATCCTGAGCGAAGAATAACAGCTCTCCAGACAGTGGCAAGGGTAATACGAGCTCACTATTGAAGCATGATCTCTTCATAATCGAGAAGTTTCAGACTCAGCTTTGATTCCGGCTTGTGGAAGCAGTGGCTTTGAGCAAAATTTAAGCCTTCCTGCCACAAAATTGGCAGGAGGGTGCTTGCCTCAACTAGAGGGCCAATCGCGTCAAGCCCGTTTTTGTGAATCTCACAGACCAAAAGGGCCAGATCTCTCTACCAGTTTGGCTTTTTGCCTAGCTTATCAAACAGTGACACATCTAACTTTACATAATGTGCGTGCAGTAAAGACAAATAGCGAAATGGGTTAATGGTGCAGCGAAAATTGCGAATGGATAATTTGATATTCAGTTTGTCCAACATTTGGTAAAAATACCCCATGTGATGTTGGGCAATCAGGATATTTATTTCACTAAGCTGAAATACCAACTGCCCGGAATGAGTGGGTAGGTTTGTAGCTCGGGCTCTCACCAGGGGAAGAAGGCGGCACTTACGAGGGAATTTTGCGTAATATTAATAGTGAACCTGAGCTGTTGAGTCTTGGCCTAGGCCTGTAAATCCAAGGGCTCCAGAATAACCTGTCGATCTATTTGCTCCCCCAGAGCATTTTAAATAGCCGATTCAAATACCCTTTCTAAAGGCAGGCTACCCTGTTCATTTCGTAGCTGGGAGCGAATTCCAAAGTGCTTCAGGCCATCATTTTTGAAACAAAGAGTCGTTTGATAGAGAAGCCTAAAACTAGCCTTTTTCGCCCTGTCCCGCAGTAAATGGATAATTAATTTCGGCTCAATTGGTGCTGTCGCCAGCGTGCTGTTGCCAAATTTGCGCTGGGAATGGGAAAGACTTAACTGGTTTCGGGCCCTTGCGAACAGGACTTCCAGTTTACCAAGTTTGTGGTCGGTCTTTGCCGCGCCAATTCCGCATTGCAATTCGAGCTGCGGAGGAATTGAAGCAGTTACCCCCTGTGCGTAGTGCGTTTTTAATGGTTGCCACTATACGGTGGGCTTTGGCACTGTTTTCACCCAATAGCAGTAAAGTGGATCCATAGTGCTGATAGCGGCAGAGTAAGGCACCTTGGGGCAGTGATTCTTGCAATAAATGGGTAATATCACCGAACAGGAGGTCGGCTTTCGAGATGCCGACCTAGCTTCTGATTTCATAGAAATTTTTCAGTTGTAACAGCGTAACCGAGGTGAATTCTGCCTCTGTTAGTTTTTCCTGGATGAGTTCTTCGAGCACCGCCATAAAATAGTCCCGGTTATACAGGCCCGTCAGGGGATCTCGGAGCAGAGGTTTAGTATGGTAAAGAACTGGGCCGGTAGTAAGCCATGACTCTTAGGGTTTTGCATGGACATTCCTTGTCTCTATTTGTTTTACTTGTGGACAGGCACCAAGTAGTCAGGTGAGTGCCATCTTCGACTCCTGACCTGGCAATTCCCGTACTAATCTCGGAACCAGATAGCCCGGGAGCATTTTCCGCAGTTCCTCGATGATTTCGAGCGCCCTGGGTTCGGGAATATCAAAGTGGGCAACGCCCTGAATTTTATCCAATGTATGCAGGTAATAAGGTAGTACATTGATAGAGAAAAGCGCTTTGCTTAATTCAGCTAAAACACTCGAATTGTCGTTAACATCCTTTAAAAGCACGCTCTGGTTCAACATCGTGATGCCATTTGTGCTTAACGTGTTAATTGCGTGGGCCACCGCCGGGTCCAGTTCTCGCGGATGGTTGACATGCAGCACCATCACCACCTTGAGACGTGAGCGAGTGAGCCAGTTGATCAGCGCCTGATTCACCCGCTGTGGAATCAAGATGGGCAAGCGCGTGTGGATACGCAGGGTTTTGACGTGAGAAATTTGCTCAATCTGTTCTGTAAGCCACGCCAGGTGACGATCAGCAGCGGCTAGCGGATCGCCGCCACTATAAATAACCTCTTCAATACTCTGGTCTTGACGAATATAGTCCAGCGCATCAGTCCATCCTGCTTTACTTGGTGTATTTTGCTGGTAGTCAAAATGGCGCCGAAAGCAATAACGGCAATGGATTGCACAATGCGATACAGGGGTCAGCAATACCCTGCCGGCATACTTGTGAAGCAGGCCAGGCACGGGATTGCTCGAAAGCTCGGCCAGCGGGTCGAGACTGTAATCAGGTGAACTCTGATCTTCCAGGTGCTCGGGCCAAAGTTGTTTCAACAAGGGGTCCTGCCAATTGCCTTTCTCGATTCTGGCCACATAGGGACGTGGAGCTTTTAGAGGAAATTGCTTGAGAATTGATTTACTAAGTGTTTCTGCAGGGGGCTCCAATTCAAGAATTTGCAGTAATTCCTTTGGATCTGTAATTAGATCGGATAATATCACTTGCCATTTTTCGGGCGAGTCGGATTTAATGACTGACAAAGCAGAAACTGGCACGGTCTTCCCCGTTTATAAAGTGCAAAAGCAATGTGGAACATCCACAATCTGAATTCGAATCATATCAGCAAAGAATGAGAGGAAAAAATGGCGAGTTACTCCACCAGTGAATTTAAATCGGGTTTAAAGGTACTCGTTGATAGTGAGCCTTGCTCCATCATGGAGAATGAAATGGTTAAACCCGGGAAGGGACAGGCTTTTAACCGAGTAAAATTTCGCAACCTGATCAATGGCCGAGTCTGGGAGCGTACCTATAAGTCAGGTGAATCTATTGAAGCTGCCGATGTGATGGAAACGGAGATGGAGTATTTATACGAAGACGGTGAATTCTGGTATTTCATGAAGACTGATGGCAGTTTTGAGCAGCTTGCCGCCGATGAAAATGCGATTCGGGATGCCAAGAACTGGTTAAAAGAACAGGAACAGTACCAGGTGATTACCTGGAATGAGGCACCGATTTCTGTCACCCCACCCAATTTTGTTGAGTTGGAAGTGACGGACACGGATCCCGGCCTAAAAGGTGATACAGCTCAGGGCGGCACCAAGCCTGCTACTTTGAGCTCCGGCGCCGTGGTAAAGGTTCCTTTGTTTGTAAACATCGGTGATATACTACGAGTCGATACTCGTACTGGTGAATACCAAAATCGCGTCAACAAATAATCTTACGGTTTCACCTGATGGTTGAGTGGGAATCAAAAGCAACAATCGAAAACTTGCGAATCAGGGCCGGGATGCTGGCAATGATTCGCAATTTTTTTGCTCGGCACGATGTGTTGGAAATAGAAACACCTCTGCTGACATCCACAACCGTAACCGACCCTCATTTAGAATCCTTACCGGTATCGGTATCGGGGGTTGATCAGCAACCCTATTATCTCCAGGTTTCACCAGAGTTCGCCATGAAGCGATTATTAGCATCTGGCTCCGGGCCCATCTTCCAAATCTGTAAAGCTTTCCGGCAGGATGAGCAGAGTAAACAGCATAATCCAGAATTTACCATGCTTGAATGGTACCGACCTGGATTGTCCATGTTGCAATTGATGGATGAGGTGGAAGAGCTCGTGCGGGAAATTCTCGCTTGCGATAAGATAGTACGTATTACTTATAAAGATTTGTTTCAGAATACGCTGGGCATCGACCCGCATAAAATTTCGACTGAAGAGTTAGCAATAAAGTCCAATCAGCTATTGGATATTAGCAGTGGCGATCTTCAAAGAGATGAGTATTTTCATTTACTACTTACCCATCTTGTGGAACCAAAAATGCCTTCCGAATGTTTCATCTATGATTACCCAGCCGATCAGGCAGCGCTGGCAGCGATAGAGGAATACCAGCGAGGTGTTAGAGTAGCGAAACGTTTCGAGCTGTTTCTAAGCGGAATGGAAATTGCGAACGGATATTATGAATTGACCGATGCCAATGAGCAGCGCGATAGATTTAATGCAGATTTAGCAAGACGTCGAAAAATGGGTGTTACCGAATATCCGCTAGATGAAAAATTGATTGCGGCATTGCACAGCGGAATCCCTTCGTGTTCCGGCGTGGCAGTTGGTCTGGATAGATTAGTGATGATCGCTGCCGGCAGTTCCAACATTAATGAAGTGCTCGCCTTTCCTTTTAGCTCTGTCTAAGCAATAACAGAAAGTATTTAGGGTTTAGATCTGATAGATGGCATTAGGTTAGAGAGTTTTTTAAAAAGCGCAATGCGCTACAAAATGCCCTTGTTTCCGCAGCTTACACCCCTAACTCAGAGCGATCTATCCGGCTGCTCCGAAACCAGCCTCACTAAGAACCCGCGCTTTGTATAACTCTCTTAAACGCAAAGTGAGTTTGCCAGGCGATCCGTCACCAATTGTATTGCCGTCAATACTCACCACCGCAAGTACTAAAGTCGTTGCGCTACTGATAAAAGCTTCATCAGCGTCTATCGCTTCATCTACGGTAAACAATCGCTCCTCCGTTGCAATATTTTCTTTCTTTGCTATTTCAAGCAAAGTTCGCCGCCGGATACCGGGTAGAATTGAATTTGATAAGGGCCGTGTAATTAGCCTGTTGTTCTTAACGATATAAGCAGTGGAAGAAACACCTTCCGTTACATAGCCGTCTTCAACCATCCAGCCCTCGCTAGCACCCTGACTAACTGCATCCTGTTTTGCTAGGCACTGAGCCAGCAAATTAATTGATTTGATATCCCGCCGCTTCCAGCGGATGTCTTCGATAGTAATTACCATGATTCCAGTTTCTGCCAACGGATTATCGATCAATTGAATTGGGGAAGTGAAAGCTACTAGAGTGGTTGGGGTGTTAGGCGGAAATAAAAAATCTCTGTCAGCTATTCCGCGGGTTACCTGAGAGTAAACTATACCCTCTTCCAGCTTATTACGTAATATGAGTTCTTCCATCATGGCCAAATAATCTTGCTCCGGGCACGGCCAATTTAAACTCAGCTTAGACAGGCTGCTGTCGAGGCGCTCTAAAAAATATTGCTTATCGACTATTTTACTGTTGATTACAGGGACAACTTCATAGACGCCATCACCGAAGATAAAACCCCGATCAAAAATAGAAACCGTTGCATCTTCTTCGGCAAGATAGTTGCCGTTTACATACACTATTCGATTCAAACTGCTGACCTCTAATAATTGTACGGTGGAAGGGAAGTCACAGTAGACAAACCTTTCTGCAATAGTTATCAAGCGTATTCTGTAAGACACGACACTTTACTTGTTTAAACAAGAACAGACCAGCCTAAAAATAGTAACGTAAACTCACATAAACTGAATTCGGATTGCTTCCATATTCCGATCCCAATTGAAGCTGGTTCTGAATGCTAGTACTAGCATTTGGAAAGGCATTAAAATCAGGTCCCGTGAAGTGATGATAGCCCATACCCATATACAGGTTATCCGAAAGGCTATAATCGGCGCTCAAATTTAGGAATGCAGAGCTGTCATCTAAGTTAGTTAATGATGTTAACGATAGAGTGAGTAGGGTGCTTGCCTGCCAACTGATACTGGGAATCAGGTAGCTTGTACCCAGCAGGAAAACTCCACCGGCCGTATAGGCGGTGTCATCGAATTGGGTGAGATAGTTATCAGGGTCACTTGAACCGGCGCCATTGAGATGATATTCAATCATGCCAAATACACGTTCACTGAAGGCATAGTCCATGCCAATTGAAGCACGAGTGTAGTTGTCGTCACCGCTAACGTAAGCCGCTTCTAACCAGAAGCCAAACACTCCGAACGCAGACTGAACACCAGCGCCAAGCAAGGTTTGATCAGCAAAGCGTATGGCTGTAAATTGATAATCACTGCCAGATGCGTTGGCTAGTAACTGAAGAAATGCGGCCGAATTTTCGGGATTACCATCCGGACCAAGAATGACACCTAGATCCAGTTCACCAAGTTGGCCCATGGGTTTTTGGAAGCGCAGTGCGTCAATACCGGTTCGATACTCTGTGTTTAAGGTCCTGACGTCGAAAGGTAGAAATACATCGGTGGGATTGATTATTCTAGCAGAACCAAAAGTTATTGCCTGTCTGCCGATTGTAAGATCGCCACTTTCAAACTGAAATTGCACGTTGAATCGGTCCATATTTTGAAGAGCATAATTTTTTTTGTCACTGGGACCAATGGTTTGACTTAGGTCGGTCAGTCTATAATTTTGACGAGTCGGAGCTGAAAGCGATGGGGCATTAGCTAAAAATCGAGAATTAGACTCCAGACCTATTTCATAATGTAATTGCCAGACCTGGTTGTCATTGAAAATATCTAGCATAAAACGACCACTATTTTGCATTTTATAACTACGATCAAAATTAAGTAGTGCGTTATCTATTGGCTCCTGCATTACGCTATAATTTTTCAGGTAGCCGGAGAAGTTGGCCTCACCAAAAGCGCTAAAACTAACACCGGTAAAGCAAAAACATATAAGGGCTACAAAAGTGCCGCGCATAGATTATTTTCTTTGGTCGAGTTCTATTTCACCGTCTTGTATGTGAATAAGTCGGCTGGCTCTGTTCATGATTTTTTCATCATGGGTGGAGAATACAAAAGTCATATTGTGTTGCTCATTTAATTCTTTCATCAAGTCAAGTAAGGCGATTCCGGTCTTAGAATCGAGATTAGCAGTGGGTTCATCAGCGAGAATGATTGCTGGATGGGAAACCATAGCCCGCGCAATTGCCACTCGTTGTTGCTGTCCCCCGGATAATTTATTAGGGCGACGATCTGCCAGCCCTTCAAGGCCAACTTGTTTTAGCATGTCGACAACACGGCGTTTTCTTTCCGAGGCTTCAACACCTTGCAGTAACATGATGTACTCGATGTTTTCCTCTGCGGAAAATACTGGGATCAAATTATAAGACTGGAAGATAAATCCGATGTGGTCCCTCCTGAAATCTGAAAGTGCCGCGCCCGACATCTTCGCGATATTGATGCCAGATAGTTCTATTGAACCAGAAGTTGGATTGTCGAGGCCTCCCAGCAAATGCAGTAAAGTGGTTTTACCTGAGCCTGAGGGCCCAACGATAGCAGTAAATTCTCCGCGCTCTATTTTCATTGAAACCCTGTCCACGGCCTTAACTATAGTTTCTTCATTGTCGCCAAAATAACGACAAGCGGCTTTGGTGGCAATTACTGCGGTCATACGAACTCCTAGAGGCTTCTCTGAAGTGCTTCAGAGGGAACAATTTTTGCTGCAAATCTTGCTGGATAGATGGCGGCAGCAATTGTGAGTAACACGACATAAATCGGGAATTGGGTGAACTGCGAGACGTGAAATTCAGAAAAGATGTTGTTACTAAGAGCGACGCCTGAAAATTCCATTTCGCCTAAACTAATCCCATTTGCAGCAGACCAGCTGCTAAATGCAAAGCCTAGCAACATACCAAAGCCGCAGCTAATCAATGCCAGCAACAATGCTTCGCAAAGTATCAGCTTGGTGATTTCTGCAGGCCGGGTACCGATGGCTTTAATCACGCCGAATTCATAGATGCGCTCGTAAATTGACATAAACATGGAATTAATAACGCCCAGCGATGCCAGCAAGAATAGTATTGCTCCAACTATAAAAGAGCTATAGGCGCTAAGTTCAATAATAGCTCCAAGCTCTCTGTTTATTTCCAGCCAGCCCAGGGTTTCGATCTCTTCATTGTTAAGTTGTTGAAATATCTCACTGTCCGGATTTTCGGCGTCCTGTGGATTGACAAAAGTAAGTACGAATTCATGGGTTTGTTGCTCTGACATTGCCAGTGCTTTGCGTGCTGAGGTGATATTGACAAAAACAAAATTGTCGTCCAACTCACGCATGCCAAAATCTAGGATACCGGATATTCTGAACAAGGCCTGGGCAAGTTCGCCGGTGATCGCTTCGGATAGCGTCAGCACGATGCGGTCACCCAGGTCTACTTCCAGTAGTTCAGCTAGGGTGTAGCCGATGAGCAATTCTCCGTCCTCACCAGTAAGATATTCCCCCCGCACCACTGCCGCCTCCACCTTGCTATTAGCTTTTTCACGTTCGGCATCGATGCCATAAGTCATGCCCGCAGAAACGTTATAACTGGATGAGATCATGGAACCGCTAATCACGCGTGGGCTATAGGATGCCAAGGCTGAATTTTGCTCAAGTGTCTGCTCAATCTCTGCAGAGTTTTCCATGTAAAGATCAACGTCAAGGTTTTCCCGAAACCCAAGCCGATGAACCTGCGCTTGACCACTGAGCGTGCTGGTGACATTTTCTACCAATAGGGTGAGCATGCCCCGCGTAATGCCGTCAACAGCAATCAATGCAGCCAGGCTAAGCGCAATCAGCATGGCGGTTAGAACCGTGCGGCGGGTATTGCGAAACAAATTTCGAAACGCTAGTTTAATCATATGCCATTAACCATAGCTGCCCTAGTTGCTCCGCATGGCTTCAGTCGGCGATATATTTGCTGCTCTTATTCCGGCTGGAACGCTGATAAGCATGGCGAAAAATAGGATTAGAAGCAGCGGTGTTGTAAAAACAAACAGTGACATATCGCCGGTAAGATGACTCATTACTATGCCGCCGATATCCATGGGCTCGGCAAGCTCAATTCCAGCCGAGGAAAACCAAGCAATGAGTGGGAGTGAGACTAGAAGTCCTGCAAGTAAACTTAAGCTAGCCATAATGCCTGTCTCTAGGGTAATCATCATAGCGATTTTCAATGGCCTGCTGCCAATTGCCTTGAGTACACCAAACTCCCGAGTACGTTCCAGTACCGACATGAGTATGGTATTGAGAACGCCAATGAATACGATAAAAACAATGAACCCCATGGAAAAATTATTGCCCTGTTTGTCTGTTTGCATGGATTGGTAAAAGGTTGACTCTACAACTTGCCAGGGGGCCACGGACAATTCTGGCAACTGCTCCTGTAGTGAAGCGGCTACAGCCCTTGCTTCGTTATCGTCTTTCAGTAGAATAGAAACTTCATGCACAGAACCGTACATGCTAAGAAATTCTTGCGCCGCTATTAATGGCAAGAAAACTGTCGTCTTGTCCAGGGAATCTCGGTTGCCAATAATCGCTTTGACAATAAATATATCATTGGCAATCGAGCCATCTGCCCCCTGAGAAATAAGAATAAGCTCATCGCCCAGAGTAATATTCAGACTATTGGCAATGCCAGCCCCTATCATTGCCGAGTAATATCCTTCGGCATCCAGCGTGTTGTCGATATATTCTCCCGCTGATACTTTTGCAGCCAGAGTGCTGGTGGTTCTTTCTCTGTCCAAGGCAGCACCAATTACCCGAGTTGGCGTGTTGTCCGTATCTGAGTAGGCAATGGCGGGCGCAAAAACGCGTGAGGTATGACTCTCAATTTCATTGTTCGCATCGAGTAACTCGCTCAGTGCTTGTGGGTCATCTATGGCTTTGTGAATTTTTGGTCGCGACAGATAGTCATCCTGATGGATTTGAATATGGCCAGTATGATCCAGTGTAAAAAAAGAGATGGCTGTATTGTAACTTCCCTCACTAAGAGAAAAGCTGAAGACACACAAGATATACCCACCGGTCAAACTTAGAGCAGTCAACAACGACCGGCGACGCTGACGGAATATATTACGAAAGGCGAGTTTCAACAACAGCATCAAGAATTCCCTAAAAACGACTTCTCAGGTTTCGAAGGGTGAAGATCGATTCGTCAACATCCGGTGGATCAAACCGAAGTTCGTCATAAATAATTATGGTTTTATTACCTTCCTTCTTTATCGGAATCATTTCAAGTCGTGACGGAATCATCCTGCCGGAAAAATCTTTCAACTGGGTAAACTCGAGTTTGCGTATTAGATCACCTCTATCATCATAGAAATTTTGCGCTACTGGAACCATATATTGTTTATTGACTATGTAGTCGATCTTGCCCCATACAGTAACGGTTTCTTGTTTGGGGATCAGAATTATTGTGTACAGCTCGTCGGTTTCTTCAAGCGTGAGAGTATACTTGTCAGTCAGGGTGGTTTGCTTAACCAAGTCATCGTTAGTGAAATCGCTACCCATCCACGACCCCATCATCATCGAGGGGGGCACTTTAAT
>CAVOCG010000036.1:0-20065 GCA_963694095.1 Gammaproteobacteria bacterium | reverse complement strand
TCATGAGGTTTTGATTCAGCATTACCCAACTCCCGCCTATATTTTGTTGTAACAAAATTGTTTTATTGACTCATTTTAAGCATATATTCCACGATTACTTTCAATTCACTGTCACTACAGTCAGTGCAAAGACCCCGTGCCGGCATCACGCCGTTCAATCCATTGATAGTGTTTTGTACTAATGTCTCTAAGCCTTTTTCTAGGCGAATTTCCCATTCGATTGTATCGTTGATCATGGGAGCATGGGCAGCTCCAGCCGTGTGGCAGGCATAGCATGTACTCTGATATTTCTCCGCTGCGTCGAAATTATCAGACTCAGCAGCAGATAAAGGCATGGCGGAAAAGGCCAAACCACAAACAAAAAGTGAACGCGCAAGAGCGTGTGTAGATCTAAATAGCATAATCGAAACCAGCAAGATCAGTAAGTCTTTCGTACTATATTAAAAAAGTCAGTAAATTTCTTCATGTTTTGCCTATCCTAGGAAGTCACCAGAGAATAAACCAATATTGAGCCCACAATCAAAGAGATAAGGGACAATAAGCGCTCAATTGACCATTTGGTCGAACATATCACTCTCAGCAAGTACTCTGATCATGGCAATGGCATCCCGGTCAATTTGCACATACGCTGATTTCAGGTGCTCACCCACATCGATCTGGCTATCATGTGGTTCGAGTTGTCGGCGATAAGAAAATCGAACAAACAATGCGCCTTTTTCAGGCTCCTCAATGCTTGCAGTGCTTTCGGCATCCATAAAAGACTCATCACCGATGGTTTTTGTGCAGATTTTCTTCCCAAGGGAGAGGGTTACATGTTCACAAAACAGAGCCTGTCCGGCCTGGATATAGCGAGTGAATTCGTTTTCCGACACGGGCTCAGTCCGACACTGCAGGGATTGGTTGAATTTATCGGGATGGCGAGCTCTCAATAACAAGCCCTCCCAAAGCTGATGGCGAGTGAGTGATGTTATTGTAGTGTTACTCAGATCGTTTACCTGAACTATGTGCTCAAACTCTAGCAAATCTAATCCTTAAAACTCATTGCCCGGTAGAAACGGCCTGTCACCGAGCTACCAGATTCTTATTCGCTCTGAAGGCGGCAAGTACATTGCATCACCCGTTTGCACATTGAAAGCTTCATACCATTCGTCGAAATTTCTTACCACGCCGTTTACCCGGAATTCGGCTGGCGAATGGGGGTCCGATTTAAGTCGTGATACCAGCGCGTCTTCGCGAATTTTTGCCTGCCATACCTGTGCCCAGGAAAGGAAAAACCTTTGATCACCGGTTAATCCATCGATAATCGGAGCCGGTTCGCTAGCAAGTGCCATTTTGTAAGCCCGATAGGCCAATGAGAGCCCACCCACATCACCAATATTCTCACCTAGGGTGAAATTCCCATCAACGAATTGCTCTGTCACAGGCTCGAATTGATCGTATTGCGCGGCAAGTGCATTGGTTAACTGATCAAAGTTTGCCCGGTCCTCATCAGTCCACCAGTTGCGCTGTACTCCCTTGGAATCCACCTTTGAACCCTGATCATCAAATCCATGTCCCATTTCATGACCGATGACCGCGCCAATACCCCCGTAGTTAACAGCTAGATCCGCCGCTGGGTCGAAGAAGGGAGGTTGCAGAATAGCAGCAGGGAAAACAATTTCATTAAATGAAGAGTTGTAATAGGCATTAACAGTTTGCGGTGTCATCCCCCACTCTTCCCTATTTGTTGGCTTGCCAAGCCGGCTCAGGTTATCCAAGTAATTAAATTCCCTGACGCTTTGGGCATTGGCATACAAATCGTCCTGTGTAATTTCGATTGAAGATAAATCGGTCCATTCATCTGGATACGCGATTTTAGGTCTGAAGGAGTTTAGCTTGAGATTAGCCTCTAACTTGGTTGCATCGCCCATCCAATCCAGCCCGGCAATACTTTCAGCCAGAGCGGCTCTAAGATTTTCTACCAGGTCTTCCATTTGACGTTTTGCCGATTCTGGGAAATGCCGGTTTACATAAACCTGGCCTATCGCCTCTCCTAGGCTGTTCAAGGAACCCACCCTGCCTACGCCACGCTCCCAGCGCTCTCGCTGTTCAGGAACACCATTTACTGTGGTTGAATAGAAATTAAAATTCTCTTTGTCAATCTCCTCCGGTAATACGCTGGCGTTGCTGGAGATCAGACGATAAGTCATATAGCTGGTCCAGTCACTAACAGAGATCTCAGTTACTAGCTGTATAATGGGTGACATGGCGCTTGGGTATGAAACATTGAGGTCATCCAATTGTTCAATACCCGCTGCATTGAAATAAGCATCCCAGTCAAAACCCGGATAAGTAATTTTGAATTCTTCATAGCTTGTGGGATTGTAGGTTAGATCTCGATTGCGGCGTTGCGCACGGGTCCACAGGTGCTCCGCTATATTTGTTTCAAGTGCAAGTATGGACTCAGCCTTTGCCGCACTATCATCGACATTGGCAAAGTCCAGCATGCGTGCAATATGTAGCACATATTCTTCCCTAATCTCAACGAAGCGATCAGTATCCAGTAGATAGTAATCACGGTCAGGTAAGCCAATACCCCCAACAGAAAGGCTGAGTTGATGGGAATCAGGGTCGACCCGATTTACACTGATGCCAAATCTAAATGGGCTGGCAGTGGTTTCAATTCTGGAGCGGCCAAAGGCAGCCGTTAATTCCGGGACTGAGTCGATCTCTGCCAATTTGGCTAGACCCGGGCGCAGCGGGTTAATCCCGGCGTTGTTTATACGCCCGGTATCCATATAGCTGAGATAGTAGTCACTGATTTTTTGCTCCATCGAACCTTGTGCCGGCTCAATAGCGGTCAGGTCATCAATGATTTTCCGCACCCGATGATCAGACCGGTCTCGAAGCACAGTAAAGGCGCCGTAGTTACTTCTAGAAGCAGGAATTTCGAATGAATCAAGCCAGCCGCCGCTGGTATAACGAAAGAAATCATCGCCTGGTCTAGTATCAGGATCTTGATGGCTGAGGTCGATCCCAAAATTACCCAGCTCGGGTTGGGCGCTGGCCTGGGTAGAGGTTATATCCGTGGTGGAAGGCTGCTCTATTGCAGATCCGGTTTGCTCCTCGGTTCCACAGGATGCGAGGACTACAAGCGCAGAACCTGTAAGCGTCTTTAAATAGGAAGACATTACCTACCTCCATTTTTCGCAAGTAATTAACTGAAGAGCGAGTATACCTAATTTATCCAGTATCTAAATATTTTATGAAGTATCAAATTTCAAGTAAGGAATCGAGAAAAAACAGGCTCTTATATTTGATGGCAGATGGCTGTAACATGCTTCCCATTGGAATGTGATTTGTTGATACAAATATCGTTATAAAGGCAGTTGCGCGCATAAAACTTTGGAGCGAAGTCATTGGTTAGTGGAATAACGACGGAGAGTCAGGGCAATATTAATTGGGGCGGTATCGTTGTCGTGCTGTTCGGATTGCTTTTTGCGGCATCCCAGGCAAATGAATTGTTGAGCCTGCTCGTTATCGAACCTGATTCGGCTGCAGATCGTGGCCTTTCTGCAGCATGTAGGCCAGACGAGCTGGAAGAAGAAAATCTATCGCTGCGTGAATGCGAACTGATGGTAGCCAATGTGCAAATTACTTTAGCTTCGAGGCCGGAGTGGGTCAGAGGTTTGCTAATTCCAACCTCTATAGCGGGGACGCTGATCGCGGTCCTATCAATTTTTGTTGGGTTGGGTTTGGCAGGACGCAAGCACTGGGCAGGTCAAGTTGCGATCTACTGTTTTGGCCTACTGCTACTTGTAGATTTAATCAGTTTCTTTGCAATGGTGAATACCGGCCCGTTGCTAAGAGCTCGCTATCTCTGGAATATCTTGCTGTGGTTTTTTATTCACCTTTGCATGGCAACAAACTCATTTATTGATGGGGTTTCCGGAACGAGACCTGAGTAAGATGCCAGATAAACGGTTCAACTGTATAGTTGAGGAAGTGAGTTTTTTCTTAGCCTCTAAAATTGGATAGATTTGATGAAGGGAAATACACCAAACAGAACATTAATAATTTCGCATTGGATTCTGGCCCTTTCGATTTTATTTCTTTTTGTATCCAGCTGGTGGATGCTGGCGTTACCGTTACCCTCTGATGAATTCACTTATCGGGCACTGCCTTTTCAATTGCATAAAAACATTGGCATCAGCTTGTTGTTGTTACTGGTTGTATTATTTTCCAGCGGAGTAAATTCAAAAAATGGCAAGCTGTTGAAACAGCCAGGGTGGATTAGAAAGCTGGCTCTGCTGGATCACATTGTGGTTTATTTTTTAATAGTATTGAGTTGTCTTAGTGGCTATCTTTCATCCTCCTTCAGTGGCTGGGATACCAGTTTCTGGTGGTTTATTGACTTGCCGGCCTGGGGTGAAGAAAACGAAGCGCTGAATATCCTGTTTTCTGATATTCATATGTGGGCGTGCTGGTTATTGTTGGCGGTAATCTCAGTGCACATTAGTGCCGCGCTATACCACGCTTTTCTAAATGACGGCGTAATTGAGCGCATGTTTCGACTCTGAATTTCAAGGTAATCAATGTGAAAGAATTTCCAACTTTTGTAACCCACCTCGAGTGTAGTTATACGGGGAAAAAATACCCGGCAGATCAACTGCACGGATTATCAGAAGCTGGCAAGCCGTTACTGGTCAGATATGACCTGGAAGCGCTTGGCAAATCGATTAGCAAGGACGAGCTAACAAGCAGAGCGCCCGAATTTTGGCGTTACAGAGAATTTTTACCCATTCGAAAATCTGCGAATGTGGTGCGCCTCGGCGAATTAATGACCCCGATTTTACCAGCCGCTAGATTACAAAAGAAATATGGCTCTGGCGAAATCTTAATCAAGGACGAAGGCCGCTTACCAACCGGTTCCTTTAAGGCAAGAGGGTTGGCACTGGCAGTGGCTATGGCAAAAGAACTGGGAATTACCCGTATGGCAATGCCCACCAATGGTAATGCTGGTGCTGCGTTGGCAGCGTATTGCTCTGCCGTTGATATTGAAACATTTGTGTTCTGCCCGGAGGACACTCCAAAAGTGAACATTGAAGAAATCGCTTTTCAGGGTGCTCATACTTTTTTGGTTAATGGTTATATCAATGACTGTGGTCGAATCGTAGGTGAAGGCAAAGAGGTCATGCAATGGTTTGATGCCTCTACATTAAAAGAGCCTTATCGGATCGAAGGTAAAAAGACCATGGGGCTAGAATTAGCCGAGCAGCTCGGCTGGACCGTTCCCGATGTCATCATGTATCCAACCGGTGGCGGTACCGGCCTGATTGGGATGTGGAAGGCATTCGCGGAACTGGAGGCTATCGGCTGGATAGGTCCCAAGCGCCCTCGTATGGTTGCAGTGCAGGCCGACGGTTGCGCCCCTATCGTCAAAGCCTTTGAAGAGGGAACACGTCATGCTGAGCCCTGGGTTGACGCAAGCACAATTGCATCAGGGATTCGGGTTCCCGCGGCAGTAGGCGATTTTCTAATTCTGGATGCGGTAAGAGAGAGTGGTGGATTCGCCGTTGCAGTCAGCGACAACGCAATAATGCGGGCCCACAAAGAGTGCGCCATAGAGGAAGGGATTTTGTTATGCCCAGAAGGTGCAGCAACGTTGGCGGCGCTAATTCAGGAGCTGGAATCCGGCCGAATAAAATCGAATGAGAGTGTCATGTTATTTAATTGTGCCACAGGTTTGAAATACCCGATGGATGCGGTTCACACAAAAATTGATTTGAACCAAGACATCGATTATAAGGCAATCGAAAGTGATGCGAAGACAAATTAAAAACCATGAACCAAACTAATGCTGATGTATTAATTGATCTTTATACCTCGCCCACACCAAACGGGCGTAAGGTATCAATTATGCTAGAGGAAATTGGTCTTCCTTATAATGTGATTCCAATTGATATTACAGCAGGAGAACAGCGTAGTAAGAAATTCACTGAGCTTAGTCCCAATCAAAAAATTCCAGCCATAGTCGATCATGAAAATAATCTTACCTTAATGGAGTCAGGTGCAATCCTTATGTATCTGGCGCACAAGACTGGCCAGTTATTTTGTCAGAAAGGTGAGCAGCACTGGAAAGAATTGGAGTGGTTGATGTTTCAGATGGGAGGTGTTGGACCGATGTTGGGCCAAACCCATCACTTCGTGAAATTCAATCCTGGCGTATCCGAATACGCTGAGCAACGTTACCGGAAAGAGAACCTTCGTGTTTATCAGGTTTTGGAGGACAGATTGCGTGACAGGGCTTATCTGGTAAATGAATATTGCATTGCCGATATCGCCACTTGGCCTTGGATCTCTCGCTTTGAATATCAGCAGATGGACCTGAATGCGTTTCCAAATTTAAATCGCTGGTATCTTGAGATTGCTGCGCGGCCTGCGGTTCAGCGTGGCTATGCCGTGCCCCAGAATTTAGCAATTCCGCTTCCTTAACAGAAGAACGCATGACCACTGCAACTATCGATCTTATCTATGAACTAATCAGTCAGACTCCCATAAATGATGTCACGGGCAATGGCGCGCATATCAGCCGCACCTGGTCGGTCGGTGCCCATACTCTGAATCATGCCAATTAAAAACATATCCTGAGTTGGATCAATCCAGAACCAGGTGCCTGCGATGCCACTCCAGTAGTAGGTTCCAGCGCTATGTGGTGAATTGGTAGCATGCGGGTCGTAAATGACAGCGAAATCTACGCCAAACCCCTCTCCGGCCGTGCCTGGGCTGGTATTTGTTTGGCGGATATTCAGCTCATCACGCAGGCTGTTGGTGCGCATGATACGAACAGATTCAGGGGTAAAAATGCGTTGCCCATCCAGTTCGCCTTCATTCACGAGCATCTGTAAGAAGCGTGCGTAGTCGTGAATTGAAGAAACTAAACCGTCACCACCCGACTGGATGCGATTGGGGTCGAAATAATCAAGGCTATTATATCGCTGTACTAGCCTATTGCTATCGCTGTCCCAAGAGTGTATCTGAGCAAGGCGTTCATGGTCTTCTTCTTTCACGAAAAATCTCGTATCGCGCATTGCCAGCGGTTGAAAAATTTCTTTCTGCAGAAAATCACCAAATGCCATTCCAGAAATCTGCTGCACGATATATCCTTGAATATCGACAGCAATCGAGTAAAACCATTGCTCGCCAGGTTGAAAGAGTAGCGGGATTTCTTTTATTTTATCAATCAGTTGCTCCAGGTCTTCCGAAGCTAATACTCGAGCTTCTCGAAAAGCAGTGTTTACTGGGTCTCTGCCGCTCAGACCATAACCAAAACCAGCGGTGTGATTGAGCAATTCGCGCATGGTAGGTTCTCGGTTCACAGGCACTGTAGTGGCCTTACCATTGTCATCATAGGATGTCATAACGCTGAGATCCGCCAGCTCTGGAACATACTTGCTTATTGGGTCATCGAAATTCCATAGGCCTCGTTCGTGGAGAATCATCAGAGCTACGCCGGTCACGGGCTTGGTCATGGAATAGATTCGAAACAAAGAATCCAATTCCATGGGAGTTTGAGTTTCCAGGGCGTTATAACCCTCCGTATCGAAGGTGGCGACCACACCGTCTTTGGCGAGCAGCCAAACCATGCCGGCAACATCGCTGTCATTCACAATTTTTTCCATGGCAGCATCGAGCCGGTTTATGCCCTGCGCAGTGAATCCAGCAGCTTGAGCTCCGGCCGCCTGACTGGGCCAGGCTTCGTCAGCTGTTGCCGAAAAGCTTAAAGTTAAAAGAACTGTGCTCAAAACCGGCAACAGGTGCTTCATGTTCTTGATCAGTTGTGTACTAGAAATCAATTTCGGTATTTTCCCTGTTCAATATTTTCTAGAATTTGTCAAACCTGATTAGTAATGAATCATCAATTGCTTCGGCGCGTAAATGACTAATGGCTTGATAGCCTGGATATACTCCGCGTATTTTTCGGCATCGCCGTTTGCCTTAAACCAAAGCGCGTTGGACATAAAGAAGCTTTGATTGGCCTGTTGCTGGGCTGCAGGTTGCTCTACTCCCCAAATGCTGGCAGCAGCCACAATGATTAAGCTGGCGTAAAACAAGGCAATTGATTTTCTTGATTGAATTTGTGATGTTTTCAAATGCCCCCCAAATAATTACTAAGCTAATCAATGGTCTAATTTTCAGGCCAACAGTGAATTACCAGTGTATTTCACATTCTGCGCTATTAACTGACATTTTGCCTAGCCATTTCACCTAATCTCAATGACCGGCCCCATTATGGTGCATAACTATAATGAGGCTCTATTGCTGCACCTTTATGTGGCGATAGCGTCTCTTTATTTTCTTGATTTTCACCTACAGTCCAGTGATTACAGGACTTTACAACTATTGGCCCGTTCTTTGCTAAATCAAACAGGTGGGCAGGAAGTGACTTAACTTCACTTACGAGCTGAAATTGCATTATCAAATACTATTTTGGAGGAAAACATGAACAGACTAATTCAACTAGCCGCAGGCCTCGTATTAGCATCAGGCGTGGTAGTTTCATCCACCGCCGCAGCTGAGGTGTCCTATAACATTGGCTGGGCATCTGAGTACTATTATCGCGGAGCGTTACAAAAGAACTCTTCAGGCAGCGCAGGAATTGACTATGAAGAAGGGGGATTTAGCGTAGGCGCTTGGTCTGCAGATGTAGGTGATGGTCTTGAGTATGACCTTTACGGTGCGCTGGGGGTTGAATTGGAATCTGGCTTTACGGCCAGCGTTGGTTTCACTGGTTACTACTACACCGGTGAGTTTGACGATACCTATGAAGAAGTTAATTTTAATTTTGGCTATGGCTTCGCCAGCGTAGAGTACTCAGTAGGTGAATATAGTAATTTTGGTCCGTCACTGGACTATGATTACTTTGCCTTAACTTTGGATTTTGGTAGTGGGTTCTATGGCAAATATGGAAGTTTCGGCGATGAGCTCGCTGGCGATCATGTGGAATTTGGGTACGGCACAACTGTTGCTGATTTTGATGTAGGTGTTGCTACAATTTTCAGTAGCGATGATTTTGGCGGAGTCAATGGCGAGCTCACCTCCTCAGGCAAGCCTGACAGGAGTGAAGCAATTATTTTCACCCTCGGCAAATCTTTTTAGGGTGCTTATCTAGCATTTAGATAAAAAGGCTCCTGCGGGAGCCTTTTTATTTCACATACAAATTTAAAACACCAAACAGAGATACTCCCTATATTTGACATCTAGTTTGCTTCTGATACTGTATAAATATACAGTATCAGAAGCTAGTTTCATCATGCCACAAAAAACTCCTGAAAAACGCGGACACCGATCTTCAAGTGCTTCCAGGGCGAACCCTTCACTGTCTGTATTTTCCTATGCAGAACTGCACTGCATTTCAAATTTCACGTTCTTACGCGGGGCATCGTTTCCAGAAGAATTAGTGGAAACGGCAGATGCACTTGGTTACCACGCTATTGCCATTACCGACGAGTGTTCCCTGTCCGGCGTGGTGCGGGCGCATGTGGCCGCCAGTAAGCTGGGCATCAAGTTGATTATAGGCGCCGAGTTTATTTTTCATGAAGAGGCTGAAGGCTCAAAAGAGAGTTGCCATCTGGTGTTACTAGCACGTAGCCGGGCAGGTTACGGTGAGTTAAGCCATCTCATTACCTGTGCCAGGAGAGAGTCAAAAAAAGGCAGCTATTGCATTAGTCGCTCCATGATTGAGGCAAATTTCCCCAGTGACTGTGTCGTGTTATGGGTACCCCTATCGAAGCAAACTCCCGAGGTCATTGCGTCGCAGTTGGTGTGGGCCCAGCGGTTATTTCGGAAGCAGTTGTGGATTGCTGCACAGCTCTTATTGGGCGGAGATGACAGCCTAAAGCTGGGCCGGCTACAAGAGCTGGGAAACCAGTTCGGTATACCTCTTTGTGCGGCCGGGGGAGTTTATATGCATTCACCAGGACGCAGAATTTTGCAGGATACAGTGACGGCTATTCGGCTGGGCTTGAAAATTAATGAACTGGGATTCAACGGAGAAATTAACGGCCAACGTCACTTACGAAAAATTCAGCAACTGGGCAAATTATTCGACTCTAATTTGCTTAAGCAAACACTCGTTATCGCTGATCAGTGTAATTTTTCGTTGGACGAGCTTCGCTATGAATACCCAAGAGAATTAGTACCCAGCGGTTACACCCCCCATGGCTGGCTGCGAGAATTAACAGAGACTGGCATACGCGAGCGCTGGCCCGAGGGTGCAGCACCCAAAGTACGGAACATCATTGAGCATGAACTGATTCTGATTAAAGAGCTGGGCTATGAACATTTCTTTCTTACGGTTCATGACATAGTTGCTTTCGCCCGCAGCCAACACATTCTTTGTCAGGGGCGGGGATCGGCAGCAAATTCTGCTGTGTGCTATTGCCTGGGTATTACCGAGGTAGACCCGGCTCGCATCGAGGTACTGTTTGAACGGTTTATCTCCAGGGAACGTAATGAACCACCCGATATAGATGTGGATTTTGAGAATGCTCGCCGGGAAGAAGTTATTCAATATATTTACCGGAAATATGGGCGCCATCGTGCCGCCATTGCTGCGACCTTGATCACCTACAAATCACGTAGTGCCATTAGAGATGTTGGTAAGACCCTGGGTCTGGATGATGCCTTGCTTGATCACCTTGCCAAGTCGATTTCCTGGTGGGGATCGAATCTGAAAGAACAGCTGTCTGACTCGGGAGTGGACTACGATGACCCTGTTATTCAGCAGCTCATTTTTTTAGCCCAATCCTTACTCGGGTTTCCCAGGCACCTATCTCAGCACGTAGGTGGTTTCATTATAAGTCAGGGAGTGCTTTCCCACCTGGTGCCGATTGAAAATGCGGCGATGGCAGGCCGTACGGTAATCCAGTGGGAAAAAGATGACCTGGCATCATTAGGGCTACTGAAAGTTGATGTATTGGCTTTGGGTATGCTCACTGCAATAAATAAATGTTTGGACTTGATAAGTAGTTATAGCGATGAACCATTAACGATACAGAATATTCCGGCAGAAGATCCCAGGGTGTACGACATGATGGGAGAGGCAGATACAGTCGGCGTGTTTCAGATTGAATCCCGTGCCCAGATGAGTATGTTGCCACGATTGAAACCGCGAAATTATTACGACTTGGTAATTCAAATAGCTATTGTGCGACCTGGCCCTATTCAAGGCGATATAGTGCATCCTTATCTATCACGCCGCAGTGGTAAAGAACCAGTAAGCTACCCCAGTGAGGCAGTAAAAGAAACCTTAGAACGCACATTGGGTGTGCCAATTTTTCAGGAGCAAGTGATGCAGCTGGCTATGGTGGCTGCAGGGTTCAGCGGTGGTGAGGCAGATCAGTTGCGCCGTACTATGGCAGCCTGGAAGCGCAAGGGTGGGCTTGAACAATATCGAGACAAACTTATTGCGGGCATGTTAAAGCGGGGATACGAGTATGAATTTGCCGAACAACTTTTTCGGCAGATCAAAGGGTTTAGCGATTACGGTTTTCCTGAGTCGCACTCAGCCAGCTTTGCATTAATTGCTTACGTTTCTTCATGGATGAAACATTATCATCCTGCGGCATTTTGTTGTGCCTTGCTCAATAGTCAGCCTATGGGGTTTTATGCACCAGCGCAGCTGATTAAGGATGCCCAACGTCATGGTGTGAAAGTGTTGCCGGTGGATGTAAGTGTCAGCTCGTATGAATGCACCTTAGAATCTACTGATTCACGCGAATTAAACCTCCGGCTTGGCTTGAATCGGGTAAAGGGGCTATCCAAAGGGGGGGCTATTGGAGTCAGCGAAGCGTGCCGGGAGAAGGCATTCGCCACGGCTCAGGATCTAGTGTTCCGCAGTGGTATTAACAAGAAGGATCTCGAATCATTGGCGGCAGCCGATGCCTTGCGCGGGCTGAGTGGCGATCGATATCGTGCTTTCTGGCAAGCATCAGGTGTTAAGAATTTACCGAGCCCTGATCTATTTGATTTCGCCGACAGCGGTTTTGGTGTTGACGTGCTTTTGCCAGTAGCCACTGAAAGCCAAAATATCATTGGCGATTATGCGGCGACTGGCTTTACCTTAAGACGACATCCGGTGGCGCTACTACGGGATCATTTAAATAACTATCAGGTGTCACGCGCAAATGAGCTGGGGGGTCTGGAAAATGAAAGTTCTGCTAAGGTTGCAGGTATAGTTACTTGTCGGCAGCGCCCCATAACAGCGTCAGGAGTCACATTTATAACTCTGGAAGATGAAAGCGGTTTTGTGAATGTAGTCGTATGGCCAAGTCTCGGTGAAAAATACAGGCCTGTTGTCAGACAGGCCGTGTTATTGGGTATTGTCGGGCATGTGCAAATCAGTGATGGTGTTATCCATCTAATTGCCAGCGAGCTGGTTGATCTTACGCATTGGCTTGGGTCGATGCGGTTGTTGTCGCGGGATTTTGCTTAGTGGACACTGAGTCCTTCGATCTAGGCAAACACCCCATGCAAATACCACGCTTGCGTTTCACCTCCCTCTCGGTAAATCCACAAACGGGAACCATTACTTTCCATCGCGACATAGTAATTCCGCTGAACATCGACACCTGACCACCAGTGAGTTTCGATACGTTCTGGCCCGCTGAGGATGGTGATGGGGTGATGGTGATAAAGTTTTCCATGCCTGACTGTGAGCTTCTGGGGGCTTGCGAGCAACCAGAACGGGCGTGGATTTTGTGCCGTTTGCTGTGTTGCATTTAGCGTATTCTGCTCTGTGTAATCCAGTTGTGTGCTCGCATATTCGGGGCAATGTGCAGCAACATTATTAATACTTTTAATAGAGTGGTCGCCGAATCTGGCTTGGAGTTGCTCCATAAATTGGTTGAGCCTGTTGCTACTGTAGTGAATCGGGCGGGGCTTACCTTCGTATAACAGTTCACTATTCTGGCCGAGGAAGGCGTCGAACTTCTTTACTTCAATTTTTATTGCGGTGACCGGTGCTGGAATTGCTAGATTGGTGAAATGGCTTTCGAGCAGCAACATGAGGTGTTCCTGAGAACGGCTAGGTTGACGAAGCCCCAGATTAACCTCGGTGCTGCTCCGGTTTTCGTGCAACAGGGAGACCACTAGGTGGCTAGTGCTGAGATCACGGCAACGCAGGAAATCACAAAGCGGGGCCATAAGCTCATCAGCGACTGGTAAGAGGCGCGTTAGGTTCTCTATTTCATAGGGCAGATCATAATGGGTAGAAAAAGCAGGTGGCGGTTGGTAATTTCTGGTTGGTTCTGGTGCTTTGCCAATGGCTTTGTTGAGCTGGTTAATAAGGCCACTACCAAAGCGCTTGCGCAAACCGCCGGTGGGCAAGCGCCAGAGATCTCTTAAATAACGAATGCCCATATTAACCAGGCGCCGGCTCTCCTCCTTATTCAACTGGAGCACTTCGGTTGGCAATCGGCCCAGAGCCGAGCGCAGATTATCTTTTTGGTAGACCAGAACATTGTGCCCAGACCTAGCCAGCAACAGGCTACCATTGATTGTGGGGCTGACTGAGTAAAACAAAGATTCGGGCAGTTGCCAGGCATTTAATTGTTGGGAAATCAGTTTTTCCAATTTGCCATGAATCACATCAATGCCGCCGAAATACCTCAGGCTACTGCGTATTTCAAAAACTAGGGCTAAAGGGTGAAAACTGATTGTAGAGCTAACGGTTTGACCCAGAGTAGCTAACTCAAGCAGGTATTTCGTTTGCTGTGCTGCATTTAGCTCTGCTAATTGGGGGAAGTATAGTGCATACCAGAGACAGCGCAGTTGTTTTTTGTCATTACCCGCACCGGAAGGAGCGTTGGGGGGGATTTTGGCTATACTCTGAGGTTTTTTACCGGGTTCTTCCACAGAGATTTGTTCCTTAGTGAGTTAAATTTATAGAACGCCTACTGGTAAAGGCTGATGTGTGCTGACAGGGGGCGGAAGTTGCCACGGGCTTTTAGAACATCTATCTTGGTGTACTGGCTCTCCGCTTGATTTTGTGAATCTTCTGGGAAATGATTCTTTATTTTTAAGCATAATGGGGAAAGTGAATGCTTACTAACATGTCGTTGAAACAGGATCCCTATAGTGTCTCCCACGTCTGCGGCTAGTTGTAAACGGCGTAATACTTTCCCTGGCAGCCAGTTCTGCCAGGCCAGTACTAGGCCACAGCTTTCTGTCTGCAATGCTTTTTCCATACTCCACAAAGCGTCTTTACAAGAAGTGTTTAGGTCAAGCACTAGAATCTGTTCGGTATTGATGCCGGCTTGGACCAGAGCCGGGGCATACAACAGATAAGGAGGTGAGATCCACAGGATCCATTTCCCTTGTTCAGCGATTGAGCGCATGAGCGGTATGAGTAATTGCAATTCACCCATGCCCCAGGATGAACTGACAATTTCCACCATCCCTCTGTTGGGCCAACCCTGCCCGGGCAAAATAGCATCCAGTTCGGGATAGCCGGTTGGGTGCCCATGGGTACCCTGGCCGGCCATTTCACAGCCACGCCAGAGATAAGGGTTGTCATGGACAAGGTGGTCGATATGGCCATAGGTCTCGCCAGTTGTAGCGTCCAAATTTTCTGAGGAATTTCTGATTATTGTCATTTTGGATAGGCCTCTCAATTACTGTATAAATATACAGTAATGCAAAGATTAATTTTCTGCAAGTAATAAGTTGTAGAAACAGTGCCATTTGTGAGGTAGTGCTGTATGAAAGTTCAGTAATTAATTAAAAACTAAAATTTTTTTTAGTAGAATGTTAAGGTTTTTGAATGTTGAATCTCACCGAGAATGAATATGAGAAAGAAGCCTGACATGGTCATGGTGGTAATTACGTTGTTCGTAGTAAGTGTGCTGGCTAGTAATGTTGCCCAAAGCGCTCTGATGTAACGTTCTCATAATTCTGTGTGGGAAAGTTCCGAATTTTTAGACAATCACAGGGCGTATTAAGTCAAGAATAGGTAGTAGCTCAGTGTGACCGCCCTATGTAGTATCGGAGCGATAACTTTTCTTGTCAGTAACAATAAAATCCAGCCTTACATCCCAATCAGAAACTGGAATCTGATCCTGTTTTTGGCACTCATGGGCCAGACCAACCAGAAGCGGCTTTTGCTTCTCAAAACCAGGTTTGAAAGAAAAACTTCGATCGTAAAACCCTTTTCCCCTCCCTAGCCGGGAACAAGTTTCATCAAACCCCACTAAAGGCACGAAGAGCAGGTCAAAGCTTTTTGCATTGATGAGTTCTGACGCGGATACAGATGGTTCGGCAATGCCCCACCGATTAGGTGTCAATTTGGTATCTTCAGAGTAAGGGGCAAAAGCAAGCAGTTCAGAATCATTTTTATCGAGAACAGGAAGGAAGCATTGTTTACCCAGAGTCAGAGCCATTGTCATTAAGGCAGATGGGTCAATCTCACCATCGCTAGCCATATAAAACGCAATGCGATCGGCTGCGATGAAAAAGCTTTCCCGAACTACTAATTCATAATTTAGACGTGCAGCCTGGCTTTGTTCAGCGGACGATAATTGCCGGCGCTCTTGTCTCAGGGATTGGCGTAAGGAATTGCGGTCAGTATCAGTCATACTCAAAATAGAGTTGGCCCCCCGGAACACCGCTATCAAATATGCCCTGAACCCAAAGGTTCAGGTGGTGGCTCCCGTGATGCATAAGGCTTTCCGACGTGCGGACGTGCACAACAACATCTATCGAGTTGCCTCCGGTGATAAAGGTATCGGCTCAAGAACACTTTTGATTGGCAAATGTTCTAGGGAACTCACAATCAAGTATATATGGACAGGATGGGCCTAGGAAGGAATAACTGTAACAAGCGAAATATTATTCAGAGGTGTCCTAACTTTCGCCGACGTCAAACCTCCAGCTGACGACTACTCTCAAGGGCCAAATCAACCTTGTCTTCAAGGTGCTTGACCCGCTGCGCAGTATCTTGACGAGATTCATTAATCATACGGTTTTTACGCAGCATATCGTGGGTAATATTGAGAGCCGCCATTACTGCAATTTTCTCAACCCCATGAATATTGCCCCGCCCTTTGATTTTGCGCATATTTTCATCGAGATAACGAGCTGATTTCACCAGTGCGTCTTGCTCAGATAGAGGGCAGTTTACCTGATACTCCTTATCCAAAATTTTTACTTGCAGAGAGGCGCTCTGATCATTCATGGCAATATCCTATGGCTGGCCCAGCGATTTAAGCCGGCCCAGAATCGCTTCTAACTCTGTTTTTGCTTCCTTGTTTTTCTCGGCTAATTGACTGCGTTCTGAATGCCACTTGTGCTCACTAGCCTTTAACGCCTGATTTTCCTGCTTTATTTCTCCGCACAGATTGATAAGTGCGTCGACTTTATTGTTAAGCGATTCAAATTTCTCTTCAGTCATTATTATTTCCCAATACTGGCAAGGCTCTATTGGATACTGTTTAGGATTTACATTAACAATTCCGTAACTATAGAGCCGTGTTTGAGGCGGGTCAATATTGGATCCGATAAAAAAGTGCCAATCTGTCGAAATTTTGGCTTGGATATAGTCTAACACCCCGATATGCTTGCCATTAAATCTATTTAACTGAGAGAAATAAATGCGAAGCAACTACCAGGAAATGAAGCAACGCCGAAGAAAGCTGATGGCTCAGATGGGAACAAACAGTATTGCGTTGCTTACTTCCGCCCCTTCCAGGGTGAGAAACAATGATGCTGAGTATCTTTATCGCCAGGATAGTGATTTCTATTATTTGACTGGCTTTACTGAGGATGACGCTATATTGGCGCTTATTCCGGGGAGAAAACAGGGAGAAGCCGTGCTTTTCTGCCAGGCAAAAGACAAACAGAAAGAGCTATGGACTGGAAAGCTCATGGGTCCTGATGCCGTGAGAGAGGAAATGGGAATTGATGAGGCCTATACAATCGGTGAAATCAATGAGGTTCTTCCCGGGCTGATCGATGGCCGGGACAAGGTTTACTCCTTGATGGGTAAAAATGTTGAGTTTGATAACAGGGTTATGGGCTGGGTGAAAGTGATTCGAAATAAAGCTAGGCTGGGTGCCCATGCTCCGGGTGAGTTTCTTGTGCTGGATCCTTTACTGCATGAACTTCGGCTGTTTAAGAGTACGAAGGAAGTGAAGTTGATGGAGAAGGCTGGCAAAATTTCCGCAGAAGGTCATAGGCGTGCCATGGCCACCTGTAGGCCCGGGATTAAAGAATACGAGCTGGAAGCGGAATTGCTGCATGCCTTCACCAGAAACGGTAGCCGTGCTCCGGCCTATAACTCGATTGTTGCTGCTGGCGACAATACCTGCATACTGCATTACACTGAAAATGATGCCACGGTAGCGGATGGTGATCTGGTGCTAATTGATGCCGGTTGCGAATATCAACATTACGCCTCGGATATAACTCGAACCTTCCCGGCCAATGGTAAATTTAACCTGCAGCAAAAAGCGATTTATGACTTAGTATTAAAAGCGCAACTAGCGGCCATTGAATCGGTTGCTCCAGGAATTCCCTATAATGAGTCCCATAATGTGGCAGTAAAAATTATCACTCAGGGTTTAGTCAAGTTGGGAATACTAAAAGGTAGGCCGGCACAACTAATAAAGGCCGAAGCGTATCGTGATTTTTATATGCATAAAACTGGACACTGGATTGGAATCGATGTGCATGATGTGGGCAAATACAAAATCAAAGACAAGTGGCGTCTTTTAAAACCAGGTATGATTACCACTATAGAGCCAGGAATTTATATCGCCCCTGATAATAAGAGAGTTTCCAAAAAATGGCGTGGCATAGGCGTTCGGATTGAAGATGATGTATTAGTTACAAAAACGGGATACAAGGTGTTAAGCACAGGCATTCCCAAGACAACAATTGAAATTGAAAGTCTCATGTCAAAATCAGTTGCTTGAGTCATGTTAATAGATTCACCAGATAAAAATTATGACATTGTAATTGTTGGCGGTGGGATGGTGGGCGCAAGTTTTTCCTGCGCTTTAAGTAAAGTGTTGGCACCATCAATGTCAGCATTGGTTGTGGAGGCATTCCAGAAATCTTCGCTTGATGAAAACTCACAACCAAGTTTCGATTCAAGGTCCACCGCACTCTCTTATGGGAGCAGTAAATTCCTTGAGCGAATTGGTGTGTGGGAATCACTAAGTAAGCAAGTCACTCCGATTAAAGAAATTCATGTTTCTGATAGAGGAAGGTTTGGTTCAACTCAAATGAATCAAGAGCAACAGCACACCGATGCGCTTGGTTACGTTTTTGAAAACCGCAAGTTAGGTTTTGTCCTCAACACAGCTATGGCTGCTTCGAAATCAGTCAACGTCTTAAGTCCTGCATTGATTAATCATATAAAACCAAATTCTGATGGGATGACGCTGGAAGTAGTTAAGGATCAAGAGAGTTATACAGTAAATGCAGCGCTGGTTGTGCTTGCCGATGGTGGACGATCCCCAATTTGCGATCAGCTGGGCATTGCATTCGATATAGAGAATTATCATCAATGTGCAATCATCAGCAACATTGCATTTGAAAAACCCCATAAATATATTGCTTTTGAAAGATTCACTGACACCGGGCCCCTGGCCATATTGCCTCTTGAGAGTATTGAAGACGGGCATCGGGGCGCACTGGTCTGGACCATTAATCAAACTGATGCCGATGAGCTTATGTCCACCTCGGATAAAGAATTATTGGCTAAATTACAAGAACGTTTTGGGAATCGATTAGGTAGGATAACTCGCATTGGCAAGCGGTTTTCTTATCCATTAAGTTTATCTGTCGCAAAAGAACAAATACGCCCCGGACTGGTACTACTGGGAAATGTGGCACACACACTTCATCCAGTTGGTGGACAGGGTCTGAATCTGGCGCTAAGAGATACCGAATCGTTGGTGAACATTCTTACAGAAGCAGTCAGGCAGAGTAAGCCATTAGGATCAATGTCTGTGCTACAGGAATATCTGGATATTCAGGCCCATGATCAAGGCAGGTCGATTGAATTTACCCATCATCTTAATCGCTTGTTCTCTAGCAACAATACGGCGAAAGTTTGGCTTAGAAAATTCGGCTTGTTTTCCATCGATTTTTTCCCCGGTCTGAAACAGGGATTTGCACGTCAGGCAATGGGTCTTTCTGACAAGTAAATTCAAACTTGTGTGTGATTTGCCTTAAGATTGGAATAGTTAAAGCTCGCTAGTTATTCCTGTAGGTTTCGCTGTCGTTATCTGAGGTAGGAGTTTGGTAGTGAGTTTTAAATCAGTTGGACGATAGTGCGTTTCGAATCGCCTCAATACGCTTTCGATTTGCTCCCATATCGCTATAGCCTAATCTCGATGCAGAACGCACATGGGTAACTGAAGAAGCCGCATCATATAGAAATTCGACGTCATCCACATACCCCATTATTGTGCTGGTAAATTCTGCATAGAGGTAATTTTTCCCTGCATCCACGATATTTGCTTGATTCAGGCCAAGCAAAATTTGTTCGATTTCTGAGAGCGTTGCTGCAAGGGGTTCGATTCCATGAGTCTCATCGGCCTCGAAACTCGACACGCAATTTGGCGAATCCGGGCAAGCGGCTAACCGTCCCGACTGTATGCCAATATTTTGGGGTATTTCCCCTGCGCAGGCAGTCAAAAGCGGTAATATGGAAAACACAGATTTTTTCATTAAAATTTCTCGGGAAATCAGAGGTGCCCTGGCGCTTAAGCCAAAATGGTCATTCCTAACCATTCGGCTATCAGGGCCGGTTTGGTCTCGCCCTCTATTTCGACAGTGACGTTGTGCTTCAATAAATAGTGTTCTGGTTTTTTCTCTTCTGCGCTAAGTAATGTAAAACGTGCGCGAATTTTGCTTCCAACTTTGACCGCATTGATAAATCTGACCTTATCCAGGCCGTAGTTGATTCCCATAACAGCATTATCCAATTTTACGCCACCACCCATCGATGTCAGCAGGCTTAACATTGACAGAGTCAGGAAGCCATGGGCGATAGTAGATCCAAAAGGCGTTTCGGCAG
>CAVOCG010000035.1:0-20659 GCA_963694095.1 Gammaproteobacteria bacterium | reverse complement strand
AATGTCTCTCTTGATATTTGTGCAGCTGAGAAAACCGTATTTAGCTTTTCTACATTGACAGATTGCCCTACCAGTATATGAGAAATACCTAAAACAATGCCAGGTCGATCATTTGCAACCAAACTCAAGTTCATCGTCCTAGGTTCCACCAGAGAATCATCCATACCGCTTTTTCGATAACCAATTTCAAACTATTAGGCATCTTTTCGAGTTCAGAAATCAGATTGTCAACTAATTCGTCCGCTACGCTTACGCGAAGTATTCCCGCATATTTACCTACCACCTGGGACATGCTGCTTTCCAACCAGTTACCTGAATTTTTAGCGACGGTCTGTCCCAAAGATTCTACGAGACCCGGCCTATCATCGCCAATAATCGTAAGCACAAGGTAAGTTGTCATAATAATTCCTCGCCCAAAGGCCACACGAAATTTGATTATCCGTTTACTTATTTATTGATGCATTAGCCTCAGTATTTAAATTCGTACCGTACGTGGGAACTGGCCAAAGTTTTCCCAAAAACTTACTTTTTTTGGAAGTTCTTCCTGCGTTAGCTGAACATTGCCGTTAATATCAGTCGCACGAGACACGATTGTGTGATCCCCAGGGGTCACATCGCTCCAATCCAGATTAAATAATTTCCACGAGTATTTTGTAGATCTTGGATTTATCTGAGCCGGGCGCCAAGGGCCGTTGTCAATTTTGACTTCCACGCTGTCTATAAGCGTTCCATCGTTCAATACAAAGCCCTGTATGCGGTGCTGACCGCTGCGCTCGACTACTCTAATAATGGCCGACTTAAGATTCATTTTAGTAACAGAATTTTCAACCCACCTCTGAGTACCACCAATATTCTCTCGCTTAAGTGTTACATAATCGCGCCCCATAAATCGGCCCATATAACGTGTATCTTGAACATGGATATGGGTTAGCCACTTAACGTTTGCTACACCATACCAACCAGGAACAAGTAAGCGTAACGGCTTGCCATGGTAATGCGGTAGTGGCTCTCCATTCATTTCATAGGCCAATAGATTATCAGGACTCATGGCATCTTCTATAGCCAAACTCCGGGCAAATGCTTGTTCAACTTCTCTGCCGCGTATTTCCTCTGTAGCAATATCTGCACCAAAGAATACAATTTCCTTAGCGCCATCCTGAATACCAGCTTCTTCTAATATGTTTGTAAGTTGAATACCTCGCCACCGGCCATTGCCAATGAGACCATGGAAAATCGACGCTCTGTTGCCCCCGCATTCAAAACCTACCTGCAATTCAATAGCATCTTTATCTATAATGTCCTGTAAAGAGAATTCAAGTTCATTATCCACCATGCCTGTCACCCGAAGACGATAGGAATTCTCATCGACCTCTGGTTGCCCGTAATGCTGAACAATGTAGTAATCTTCATTGGGCGTAAAATAACTGGTGATTTCTCTTGTATCGAGAAAGTGATTCGTCCCCGGGCTCACCGGTCTCACTGCGAAATCTTCTGGCACATCGGTAAATGGTACTAAAGACTCACCCTGCGCCAATGCGGGGAATGCCCAACTTGAAATTGACGCCGCTCCTGCGGCGAGTGCGCTTTTGAGGATCTTTCGTCGACCTATATCAGTCTCTTCTTCAAGATTCATTTTCTTCTTCTCAGCGTTAGGAATTTATCCTAACAGCTTATTGGATGTGGGCTAGAACCCTACCATAAGCCTACGGGTTGTCACACTTTTATTACATACACGGGCTTAAGGCGAGTCGGATCTCAGGTCGATTTTATTTGCTCATCTCTTTACTCAAACACAAGCGATTGACTCTCGTAGCCCAAACATTGATGATTTCGCCTGCGTGAGACATTAGCATAAAGACATGACTACCAAAGCTGTTACTAAATTAGAAATACAAGCCACATCGAAAGCGGGGTGTCACTATGTGACTGATTTTCCAAAGCAGCACAATGGATGACCAGTACCCAAAACTTGGTAAGGCTCGATGAAGGTGACATTGGGCGAGGCAACCATTTGCACCTTAAGCCTGGGGGTGACTCCGCGAGGCAACCGTCAGTTACTGACAACCAAGAAAGTGTTTTCCTTTGACAGCGGAACTAGAAGACGCTAGAACTACCTTTACCTACCGAATTGAGAACGTAGCTGAAATCAGCTCGCTTGAATTAAGTATAGAGTGTAACTTTAGTGATCTTAAACAATTTCTAGCACCAGTAATTCGTTGGCTAATCCATCGCCGCGGCGCGAAACAGGTACCTAATGTCAAATCCCAGCTAGAGCGCCTCTAAACATGGGAATAATTGAAGGATCTTTATTTATGCAATGTACTAAATACGTGTCACTTATTATTTCCAGCCTACTTCTTGGTATTACCCAACTCCAAGCTCAGGAACCAATTCGACTGGCCTTTATTGATCCACTCAGCGGGTCATTTTCTGCTTCCGGTTATAACGGCCTACGGCAATATCAATTTGCCGTGGAGGAACTAGTCAATTCTAAAGGGGGGCTGCTCGGCGGAAGAAGACTTGAAATTGTCCCTTACGACAACAAGGCCAATGTACAGGAATCGCAAATACAACTGAATCGCGCCATCAGCGAAGACATCCATTTCATCATTCAGGGAAACGGCTCTGCAGTAGCCAACGCCTTGATTGACAGTGTTAGCCGTCACAATCGCCGCAATCCCGAGCAACGAATACTTTATATCAATTATGCGGCAGTCGACCCGGCGCTAACCAACGAGAACTGCAATTTCTGGCATTTTCGTTTCGATGCACATGCTGGTATAAAAATGCAGGCCCTCACCGATTTAATTGCACAGCGCGACATGATCAAAAGTGTCTACATAATTGGACAAGACTATTCCTTTGGGAAAGCCGTAGCGAAAACGGCAATTGCAATGCTTGCCACCAAACGTCCGGATATCGAAATTGTGGGTAATGAGTTGCACCCCATGGAAATGGTGAAAGATTTTACACCCTATGTAACCAAAATCGCTTCATCCGGAGCTGATGCCATTATTACTGGTAACTGGGGCGCTGACATGGTTAGTCTGGGAAAAGCGATTACTGGCATAGGTATAGATGTGCCTGTTTATACCTACTATGCCGGCTACGATGGAATTACTTCGACACTGGGCGCAGCTGGTAAAGGGAGATTCCGACTGGTTCATGAAGGCCATTTCAATCCTTCACTTACCGATCGTTATAGCCAATATGTACGTAAGTTCAAACAGGAGTATCCCGCACAAGACGTTTCCTACACGCGGATTAGTACTGTAGTTGAAATGCTTGCCAAGGCTATTAAGATCGCAGGAACTGATGAGCCACTGGATATAGCTATGGCCCTGGAAGGAATGGAGCACACCAACATTCACGGCGAACAAGTCACCATGCGAGCAGGCGACCACCAGTTGTTTCAACCAATACAAATATCCGTACACACCGATGAAGGCATAATTTTTGATGGTGATAACTCCGGATTTGGTTTACGGACGGAAATTAGCGTTCCTTTGCAAAATACCTTGGTAGACCACAGTTGCAGAATGCGCAGACCTCGCTAAAGGACTGTGCAATCCAATACTATATTTAAGCTATATTATATTTCGTGGCTAGTGATCTATTTCTCGGTCATAGCCCTCTATTTTTAGCCCCCGGAATATTAACTAATTAATTTTTATGCTTTTATCCAACTTTGCGTATTGGATCACAAAAATGAATTTTGAGTCTGTAATTTCTGGCCTAATTTAAGTTGCTGAGAACCAGAGCAACTAAGCCATAAATAAGAAAATTAGTAGGCCTCGGCCATTTTTAATCCGATAAAATAAAAAATAAACAACAATAAATTTGATTCGGTCGAACAAATACGAATAGTTGAATTGAATATCGAAAACCTGTCAAAGGATATCGATAATTATCATATCGACGTCAAGCTGAGCGGAAGTTTTGTTCCATTGCCAAGACAGAATTGGGGGCTGTTAGCGCAGTAGGGAAAACTGGAATTGGTTCTATAGATGAGATGATTCTGGGCGATTACTCAAAAACTCTTACTGAGATTTCCAATGGAGGTGGATTTAATTATATGAAAAATTACATGCAGCTCTTTATTAGCGATGCTCAGAGCCATTTCGATTCCGATTAGGAGACTTCTACTCAGAGATGGTTTAAGCGCGCTTTTGAAAAGCTTGTGGTCAGGCTGAGTCCAAGCAAAAAGTAAATATGAATAATGATTCTCACACTTTTACTACACAATTTCTACCTTTGTGGTAGCCTACATAAAATCGACTTTTATTGGAGCTGGGTACCGTCTGGCCGAAACAGAAGTTGCTTATTCAGAAACGGGTAGAAGCAATAAAATTGAGCCTCGTCAGCCTTGTCCGTAAAAACAAACATCGAGAACCAGTAGTATGAGTCACGCGCAATTTACAAAATTTTCCCCGCTAACCATTGCAGTAAAAAAGAATATTCGGGCTCTGCGTATAAATGCTGGATATTCTATGAATGAAGGGGCACGTTTACTCGATATATCCAGAAAACAGCTAGAGGATATTGAAACTAAACGTAATTATGGCTGCCACTTGGATCTAGAGCTCATGGCAAAAATTAAGGCTATCTATGGCCAACCGTTGGATGAAATAGTCGGTAACTTGCCAGAGGATTATTATTCCGAGTATTTTACTAGGCCAAGAAAACGTCTGGGATCGAAGCCGCGCAAGTAGTTAGTACGGAAATCCTATTTTTGGAAAATTGTTTGCCTAGTCGACTTTTCAGAATCGTATAAAGCCGAACTGTGATTTCTTTTGAGTTATACCAGATGGTGCTCAACAGTTACTCAGCGGGTTTTGGTTTGTCGTGAATTAGCCGAATAGGCCCGTTTTGTGTATACTTGTGGCCTTTCGACACAATGAGATAGTGTATTATATGGCTAACAGATCCAAAAAAGACGCAGCGGTCAATACTCGCGCGGACTTGGCAAAACACGTAGAAACCTTCTTAAAAGCTGGGGGCAAAGTTCAAGAGATACCTTCTGGCGTCAGTGGCCAGACTTCAACGAGCGGCCCTCGCCAGATTGTGCTTAGCCACAAAACTAGTTCCTAATCACATTTCCTTATAAATTCCGAGGGTGCAGCGAAGCTTGCTATCCCAAAGTAACGTGCTGAAAAGTAGCCTGGTGAAATATTCCGGTCAGAGTTTGCGGACCTCGTAACCCCGGCTCTCTAGCATGTTGAGCAGCCCTCGCTCACCCACAAGGTGGGCAGCACCAACCAAGACAAATTCAGTCTCGCGGTCTCTAAACATCTGTTCTATTTGAGGCAGCCACTTATCGTTCCTCCCTGCCAATAAGGCGTCATACAACTCTGGGCTTTGTGCCTGCATATCAGCTACAAACAGCTCTGACAATGTTTCAGTATCACCACTGCGCCAAGCAGTGATCATCACCTCCATCATGGATTCTATTTCTCCCATCTCCCTGAGCGACATAAGGATAAACTCACTCTCATAACCTTCGCCCATGGCAGCAAGAAAGCCAATCTGCTGCTGCACAGTCTCCAGTTCTCCCAGAGTTTTGGCATCTCCTAATGCCCGAGTATTGAAATACGCATCCACACCTTGAGGAGTAAAACCCATTTTTTGAAATTCAAGTAGCTGAATTGTGCTCACTACCATACCTGGCTTGAACTTTTCGATCATTACCATGGGCAGTCCTGTTGCTGCCGTGTAGCGGGATAATGCAGAGTAAGCCTCTTCATTCAATACCGTTTGCAACGTCCGCTCATCGTTGTACATAAGTTGCTGCAACATTTGGGCCTGCACTGACAGGTCGGTCATGGAATTTATATCAGTTTCGAAATAAATTTCGCTGGAATCCTGGTAAGCCTGCTCGAATTCCTCTGGAAGTGGATAATCAGTTGGTCTCAATAGGTGAACGGTACCACCTAGATATACCATGTCCCCCCCGGAACTCGCCACCCAGACGGAGGTATCTGCGTAGAGACTGGCAGACATGCAAATTGCCACTAGGCTTAACCAACTCGAAAGCCGTGTTAATTTGAAACAGTACTGTGTCATCACCAAGCCTCTCTTTCTGTGTGCCTGCGGGTCAGTAGTTACCTTACAATTTACAGCAATAGTAAGATAAAGGTAGCATGCATCATGATTGGGCAAAAGCAACATGACGAACCGATATGTCAAAACTACTATTCAGATTAAACAATGTGCCGGAAGACGAAGCTCAAGAAGTACGCGAGCTCATGGAAAATAATGAAATAGAAATCTTCGAAACTTCCGCGGGTAACTGGGGCATCTCAATGCCGGCTATCTGGCTTAAAAGCGACGAACAATTTGAATTTGCAAACGAGCTTCTGAAAGCGTATCAAACGGAGCGAACCCTAAAGATAAGAGCAGATTACAAGTTAGAGCAGGAACAGGGAGAAACAAGAACACTATGGAGCAGCTTTTCCGAGGCGCCATCCCGATTCATTCTATACGTTGCGCTCATCGGAGTAATACTGTACTTATCTTTAAGTATATTTTTGTCTTTTGACTAAATCGGCTCTTCAGATTTTTCCAGTGCATTTTTTAAATCATCGTAGTTTTCTTCATCGTAAGGTGCGCCGGGCCAGAAATCCTCACTGACATCAAAAAAACGTAATCCAACTTCTCTTTGCTGTACCCTAGTTACCTGCACCGGAAGCGACGGCATCGTCTCATCCCTCCCCGTGTATTCTGGCATCCAGCTCCATCATGACAAATAGGTTCATTTCCCCGTCAAGCATCATCGATACCGCCATTAGACATATCCTGAATTACCCCGGCCACTTCACCTAATAGCAGGTGGTTCAGACTTGCCCAGAATTCCACATCCACGCGCTTCTGTTGAAGTCTTTCTCCACCACTCATAATCAGAAGTGCTCTAGTAATCTGTCAGCATTTAGAATTAGTGTAGTTTAACCCATAAGATCTTTACTGTGACCAAGCGCACAAAGAGCAATATCTACTTTTCGCCCGTTTTTGACAGTCACCCGGATGTGTTATATAAGTCTTCTAGGTATTTGTTAGTGGTTTCAACAGGGGGAAGCACTAACAATTCCGTTGCTACCCTGGGAAAAAAAAGGAGGTGATCCCATCAATAGTCATTCTATAAGGGGAGCCTCCAATTATTCTAGCTAGCTTCGCTGCTGAATAGTTGGAGCGGGGAAACCGCGAGAAATCGAATGTTTCCTATTCTCCCGTAAATAGAGGATCCCGTTATTGTCTTTGGATGATAACGGGATTTTTTTGTGGTCGAGAGGATTGAGATCTTTTCCAGCCATCAAGTTCCCCGATAACTGTGCAACCGAACAGGAAAATTACTCTTCAACAAAGCCTGCAGGAAACAGCTACCCCTTTACTGGATAAGCATGCAGGCTATTAAAGATGGGATTTAATTGAAAGGCGCACAAAATAATCTTCCCAATTGTGACTGACTGTAGGCACTACCCCGGTTTGACATATACCCCCTTCACGGCTAGGGTTAGCCTTGCTTGACACCAATAGTAAGGACACGAAACGATGGAAAATTTAAAGCATCCCAACCCGATTACCCGATTCAAGGCTTATGTGGGATTATTTTGGCAGGAAAACCGACAGTTCTTCCTCCTTCTGTTCTGTATTGTGTTTTTCAAGAGTGCAATTGCTGATTTAAGCTCTATTTCTGGCGCTTCTATGCAACCTACCCTACTTGACGGAGATAAAGTGTGGGTGAATAAACTCGCTTACGATATCAAGGTTCCATTTACCGAAATTGCTCTTGCTTCTGTTGCTGATCCGAAACGCGGTGACATTGTCATATTCGATTCAAAGATGGCCCATAAGCGCCTAGTTAAGCGCATAGTCGGTGTGCCCGGTGATACTATCTACATGCAAAATAATGCGCTGGTTATTAACGGCAAAGCAGCAAATTATGAGGTTGTTTCTCGCGACGATAATGCCCTGATCATCCTCGAAGACCTGCCTGGAAAGTCCCACCGAGCAAGACTATCACGCAATTTTGTCAGCAGATCTAATCGTAGCTACGGCCCGACTGAAGTACCTGAGGGACAATACTTTGTGCTGGGAGATAATCGGGATAATAGCTCGGACAGTCGTATATACAGCTTCGTGCCTCGGGAAGAAATCATGGGTCGATCCAGCTCCGTGGTTTTTTCACTTGATAGCAACAACAAATATCTACCGCGCGGTAATCGTTTTATGGCCAATTTAGACAAGCAAACACAATAGGTAGCGGCCATTGCCCACTCCATACAGCCCGTCTGTCTAAATCGTAGTCACGAGCCTTCCAAATTAATTCTGTGATGCTGAACACACGGCGGGACAGTAACCGCTAAATGCCGTGATTTTCCCCAATTTCACTATTTATTACATTTACTTGCAATAAATCTCCCGCTTCCCGGGTATCATATATCTATCGCTCCCATTACAGAGAATAAAGTATGTGCTCTAAATTCAACCCAAGGATTGTATTGTCAGGTAGTGCTTGGCTGGCAGTTCTCTTATCGGGGCTTATGCAACTTGCAGTCGCTCAGGGTTATGTCTGGGCACCTGATTTCCCTGAAGGCGTCACCATTCCTGCGCTAGAAGCTCAGGATCAAGATGGTGTTATGCAGACTTTCGACAGTCTGAAAGGAGAAAAGGGGTTACTCTTATTGTTAAATCGCTCCTTTGACTGGTGACCATTCTGTAAAACTCAGCTCGTGCAGCTGACTGAAATAAGTGGCCAGTTTGAGGCGATGGGTATCAACGTGGCAGCTGTCACTTATGATTCTGTGGAATTATTAAAGGAAGTGCAGGAAGATCAGGACATTAGTTTTACACTGCTGCATGATGAGGCCGTTCAGTATGTAAATGCCTTGGGTATTCGCAATCTCGATTATGAGCCCGGTGACAGAACCTACGGTATTCCGTATCCCGGCATGTTTCTCCTGGATACAAACGGAGTAATCAAATTCAAGTTTGCAGAAGAAGGGTTCAGAATAAGGCCTGTTTTTGCGGATGTTCTAGAAGCTGCGGCTAAGATGTAAGCCATCGATTTGAGCATGGTTTCTCCAAGTGGGTTTCGCTATTTGATTTGGGCGGCCCACTTGTGTGCCCAGCTTGCTCCTGCAAACGTCGGATCAAGGAGCAGCTAGTTCGAGAATCTTGCAATCTTTCATCACATCAAATTGACCAGCTGACACCATAATGCCTGACAGCGTGTCGTTTACATCGAGCTCAAGTGTTGTACTCTTGCGCCTGCAATCTTTTTGAGTAGTTACAAATGGAATCTCCGCATTATAAAGATACAAAATTACGGCATGGAGGCGTTACTTTCCTGTCCTTCATGCTTTTTCTGTTTGCCACAAGCCCCAGTCTTTCTCAGACTGTCACTGGCTTTGACGTGCCAAGAGTGGAATCCAGGCCAACAATCGATGGGCAGGTTGACCCGACGGAATGGTCGCAGGCCTCCCGGGTGTTGCTGGACATTGAAACCAGTCCTGGCGAAAACATTCCTTCTGCGGTAACTGCTGAGGCCTTCCTAATGGAAGATGGTGAAACGCTCTTCGTCGCTTTCATTGCCCCGGACCCCGACCCCTCCCAGATACGCGCCTTCTATCGAGACCGTGATGACATTACCAGTGATGATCGAGTCGGCGTTATATTGGACACATTCAATGATCAACGTCGGGCTTTTCAATTTCAAGTAAACCCTCTTGGAGTCCAATACGATGCCATCTATGACGATGTTAATGATCGAGAGGATAGTTCCTGGAATGCTATCTGGGATAGTGCCGGCATAATTGGTGACAGTGGTTACAGTGTTGAAATGGCCATACCGCTGAAACAGCTTCGGTTTGAACTGCTTGAGGGTAAGCAAAGCTGGGGGTTTGGCCTAGTAAGACAATACCCTAGGGACCGACCCTACCGCATAAATAACACCGCTATCGATTTAAATGGTAATTGCTTTCTGTGTAATTTTCAAAAAGCAGAGGGCTTTGCCAATATCGAACCCAGTATGAATCTGGAAATAATCCCCACTGTAACCGGCATCTCTTCCGAGAAAAGAGACCCTACCACTGGCGATTGGCGCAGAGAGATCGAAGAGTCCGAGGCTAGTCTGGATATACGGTGGGGTATTACTCAGGACATCTATCTCAATGCCACGATTAACCCCGATTTCTCTCAAGTCGAAGCCGACAGTGCGCAACTTGATATTAACAATACGTTTAGCCTGTTTTTCCCAGAGAGGCGAACCTTTTTCCTGGACGGTGCTGACTATTTCAATTCTTATGAAAATCTTGTGCACACCCGAAATATTGCTTCACCGGATTATGGCCTGAAGTTAACGGGAAAGTCTGGTGATCACAGTTACGGTATATTAGGTGCGAATGACGAGTTTACTAGCTTTATCATACCCGGCAGTTTGAGATCCAATGTTGCGTCTCTGGGGGAATTTGACAGTGATGTCTCCATTGGTCGTTACCGGTATGACGTTGGCAATAGTTCCAGTATTGGTGCTCTCGTAACTGACCGGCAGGGAGACGACTATCACAACACAGTGAGCAGTATTGACGGGGTTTTCCAGCTGTCAAATCAAGATACATTGTATGCACAGAGTATGCACTCAACGTCTGAATACCCTCAATTAATTCAGGGGCGTTACGGTCAGGAGAGCAATCTCAGTGATGATGCCCATATTCTTGAATATACGCATTTCGATCGGCGCTGGGATTGGCGGGCGCAGTATTTCGATTACGGTGAGGATTTTCGCGCCGACCTCGGTTTCGTTAATCGGGTAGATTACAAGAAAGTAGTAACAACTGTCGGCCACACCTGGCGCTGGAGTGATGACAACTTCTTCAGCCGCATTCGCTTCGCGGCCGACTATGACAGAACCGAAGACCAATCTGGGCTGCAACTGGAGGAGGAGACTGAATTCTTTATCAATATGAATGGCCCCTTGCAGTCATTTTACAACGGCCTGTTTGGTGGCAGTGAAACCTACTGGAATGGCAAATATTTTGACGAACAGTTTAATCAGGTCTCAATCGGTTTCTCACCCACTCCTAATCTTCAACTAAGCACACTCATTCGAATAGAAGATATCGTTGACTTCTCCAATACTCAATTGGGCAGATCGAATCGCTACCGGCCTCGGATACGTTACCAATGGGGAAGGCATCTGCAACTTGATCTCAGCCACACGCTACAAAAATTTGACGTGGATGGTGGCAGATTGTTTACCGCAAATTTGACTGATGGACGAGCCACCTATCAATTCAATAACCGCAGCTTTCTGCGCTTAACCCTGCAGTATGCTGACAATGAACGCAATCCTGCCTTGTATCAAAAAGTAGTACTCGAACGCAGTAAAGAGCTGACAACCCAGTTGCTGTACAGTTATAAACTCAATGCGGCAACCCGATTTTTCATTGGTTATTCTGATGAAGGTTTCCAGAACGACAACATTAACTCCTTTGAAAAAACCAGCCGTACTTTTTTTGTAAAATTCAGCTATGCCTGGCAGTCCTGATCCTGGCGTTAATCCATGCTGCTGGAAACGCTTTGTCTTGGTGCTACTCAAAAAAATAGAACCGAAAAAGCGTGGTCTGTCCTCCAATTTCCGGTAAAATGAACCCCCTCTTTTTCTGACAACCGCAAGCGAATGGGTCAACGTACTTCACTCTATCAAAACCATCTCAATGCCGGTGCTAAAATGGTGGATTTTGCTGGCTGGGAAATGCCAATAAACTATGGCTCCCAAATAGAAGAACACAATCAGGTTAGACAACATGCTGGCGTTTTTGATGTCTCGCACATGACCGTTGTGGATATCACTGGGATTGAGCCCAAGGTTTATCTGCGCTATTTACTGGCCAACGATGTAGAAAAACTGACTGAAGAAGGTAAGGCGCTTTATAGCGCCATGTTGAATCATGACGGCGGCGTCGTCGATGACCTGATCGTCTACCGGATGAGCTTTGGTTACCGGCTCGTTGTAAATTGCGCAACCCGAGAGAAAGATTTGGCGTGGATAACCCAGCACAGCACCGCTTTTAGTCTCAGCATAAATGAACGCCCTGAGCTCGCTATTCTAGCGATACACGGACCCGAATCGATCGAGAAAGTGTGCGGTATCTTGCCCCCGGAACTGACTGAAGAAGTTAACAAGCTTGGCAATTTTTGCGGTGTGGAATTCGAGAACTGGTTTGTCGCTCGAACTGGTTACACGGGTGAGAAAGGTCTGGAATTAATTTTCCCTACGCAAGAAGCACCTGCTATCTGGAGCAAGCTAATGGCACTGGGGGTAAAGCCCATTGGTCTTGGTGCCCGAGATACGCTGCGCCTTGAGGCCGGAATGAACCTGTATGGAAACGAGATGAACGAAACCGTCTCTCCTATCGCAGCCAACATGCAACACACCGTCTCCTGGCAACCTACAGACAGAAACTTTATCGGACGGGAAGCCATCGTCGGCCACAGGAAAGCCCAAGAGCAGGGCCAACTACCCGAACTTGTCGGGCTGGTACTAAAACAGCGAGGCGTTCTCAGAGCCGGCCAGAAAGTTATATCCGATAGGGGTGAGGGTGTTATTACCAGTGGAGGCTTTTCACCCACATTGAAGCATTCAATTGCACTAGCTAGAATCCCTGTAGAGAGCCAATCTTGTCAGGTTGATCTGCGTGGAAAGCTGACAGCAGTTGAAATCGTAAAACCAAATTTTGTTCGATTTGGCAAGCAAGTATTCAGTTAACTATGAGGCTTATAGAGTGAGCAAATTTCCGGAAAAATTAAAGTACGCAACTACCCATGAATGGGTACAATTCGATGACGAAGGCATAGCGACAGTAGGCATCAGTGATCATGCCCAGAGCGCGCTGGGTGATATCGTTTTTATAGAGCTTCCGGAAGTCGGCGTTACGGTAAATGCCAAAGATGAGGTGGCTGTAATCGAGTCGGTTAAAGCCGCTTCTGATATTTATAGCCCTATTTCAGGAGAAGTCCTGGAAATCAATAAAGCGCTGGTGGACTCACCGGAGATTGTTAACGTAGAGCCCTACGAAACCGGGTGGATCTATAAAGTTAAACCCAGTGACAAGACAGAATTAGATGATCTGCTCAATGCCGAAACTTACGCCGAAACCTGTGATGATGATTGAACGCTCTGCCCACACCGCCGATTACCCAATCCGAACGGTTCATGTATTCGGGCCTTTGAAATTTTCTGCTACAGAATCTCTATACTGTAGCTAAACTCCAACTCCTATCTGGACACCGTAATGGAAAAGAAATCTAGCTCTGCTGCCAACGTTGTACCGATTCATGGCACATCGCTTACCACTCTAAAACAGCTTCAAAATACTGGAGAATTTATCGGTCGACATATCGGGCCTAATGAAGAGCAAATCACGGAAATGCTCAAGACACTAGGCTTCAAATCTTTAGATGAGCTGATAAAAAAAACCGTACCCGCCTCTATTGCGTTGCAAGCTCCATTGCAATTGGGTGAACCGCTAACCGAGAGTGCGGCGCTAATTAAACTAAAAAAATCTACCGCAAAGAATTTACCATTTCGCTCCTATATTGGTCTTGGCTACTACGATACACATACTCCCAACGTGATCCTCAGAAATGTATTGGAGAACCCAGGTTGGTATACAGCTTATACACCTTATCAGCCAGAAATTTCCCAGGGGCGGTTGGAGTGTTTACTCAATTTTCAACAAATGACTATGGACCTCACGGCAATGGAGTTGGCAAATGCCTCATTACTAGATGAGGCGACAGCTGCTGCCGAAGCCATGGCGTTGGCAAAACGCGTTAGCAAGAACCGAAAGTCCAATGCATTTTTTGTAGACCAAAACTGCTTCCCCCAAAGTATCGATGTTATTAAAACTCGCGCCGAGTGCTTTGGGTTCGGATTGATCATCGGGGATATCAACACCATACCGAATCACGATTTATTTGGTGCGATTTTTCAATATCCATCCATGCTGGGAGAGGCAAAAGACCTCACAGAGCTGATTAACAAGCTCCATGAACAGAAGGCAATTGCCATTGTTGCGGCGGATCTAATGAGCCTGGTATTGCTGAAACCCCCCGGAGAAATGGGTGCAGATGTGGTAACCGGAAGCACGCAGCGGTTTGGCGTACCGATGGGTTATGGAGGCCCTCATGCTGCCTACTTTGCAACAAAAGATGAATTCAAGCGTGCAGTCCCAGGACGAATTATCGGTGTCTCCATTGACTCGCGTGGCAAACAAGCTTTCCGAATGGCCCTACAAACTAGAGAACAACATATTCGTCGCGAAAAGGCGAATAGTAATATTTGTACAGCACAAGTATTGCTCGCCAATATCTCTGCTCTTTATGCCATGTACCACGGCGCATCTGGCCTAAAGACTATTGCGCGGCGAATTCACAGGCTTACCGCAATCCTTGCCACCGGGCTGGAACGTTGCGGTATGACGCTAGTAAACACTAATTATTTTGATACCTTGACTCTAGCAGTAAGCAAAGAACAGAGTATTCAGGTCCTCGCGAATGCCCAAAAAGCGACAGTGAATTTGCGACTGGACCGGCTTAAGCAACACCAGCAAATAAGCCTAAGTCTCGACGAATGCACATCAATCGAGGACGTAGCTCTTCTATGGCAAGTATTACTTGGTGACCAGAGTAATACCCTTTCTGTTTCTGCTATCGATACAGCCCTCTGTGAACATCAACTGCCAGCTCCGATACCATCGGTACTGCAGCGTCAGTCTGAATTTTTGCAGCATCCTAATTTTTCCAACTATCGCAGCGAAACAGAAATGCTTAGGTATTTGAAGCGCTTGGAAGATAAAGACATTTCCCTCAACCATTCAATGATACCGCTAGGCTCATGCACCATGAAACTTAATGCCGTTGCTGAGATGATGCCCATAAGCTGGCCTGAGTTCGCCAAACCACACCCGTTTGTACCCTTGGAACAAGTGAGCGGCTATCAAAACATGATTGCTGAACTGGAGCAGATGTTAACCGAGATAACTGGATTCGATGCAATTAGCATGCAACCAAATTCGGGTGCGCAAGGCGAATATGCCGGCTTACTGGCCATAAAAAGATATCTGGAGAGCAAAGGGGAAAATGATCGAAACATTTGTTTGATTCCCAGCTCTGCCCACGGCACCAACCCAGCCAGTGCACAAATGATTGGGATGAAGGTTGTCGTTATCGCTTGTGACGACGAGGGCAATATTGATGCAGATGACTTAAGCAGTAAAGCCGACAGGTATAGCGATCAGCTGGCAGCCTTGATGATTACGTATCCGTCCACCCACGGTGTGTTTGAAGAGTCGGTCAAGGAGATTTGCCAAATTATACATAGCCATGGCGGCCAGGTTTACATGGACGGCGCTAACCTGAATGCTCAGGTTGGCGTAGCAAAACCTGCCGATATTGGCGCGGATGTTTCCCATGTGAATCTACATAAGACTTTTTGTATCCCCCATGGTGGAGGTGGTCCCGGCATGGGGCCTATTGGTGTAAAGAAACATCTCACACCTTTTCTTGCTAACCACTCCATTATCGAATTGCAGGGTCCGAATAAGTCGAATGGCGCCGTATCCGCTGCGCCCTGGGGAAGCTCTGGTATTCTTCCAATTTCCTGGATGTACATAACTATGATGGGGGGAGAAGGATTGCTCAAGGCAACACAGGTTGCCATTCTAAGCGCCAATTATATCGCGCTCAGGCTCGCGCCCTACTACCCGGTTCTCTACAAAGGTAAAAATGGCCTGGTTGCTCATGAATGTATAATCGATTTACGCCCACTTAAAGTTTCCTCCGGCATAAGCGAGGAAGATATCGCCAAGCGGCTGATGGATTACGGTTTCCATGCGCCGACTATGTCTTTCCCGGTTGCAGGGACCTTGATGATAGAGCCAACTGAAAGTGAATCCAAACCAGAGCTTGATCGTTTCATCACCGCGATGATCCAGATTCGCAATGAAATTGGTCAGATTGAAGCCGGTGAAATTGACGCCGAGAACAACCCATTAAAGAATGCCCCACATACTCTTGCTGATATTTCCGATGAATCCTGGGACCGTCCCTACAGCAAAGCCCAGGCGGCCTTTCCCGTATCAGAACTCAGCAATAACAAGTATTGGCCCAGCGTTAACCGGATAGACAATGTACACGGTGATAGAAATTTGTTCTGCGCATGCCCAAGTATGGAGAACTTTGTCTAGGCAGATAGAAGCAAGCCATCGGTATCCAAGACAAATGTGGGCTAGGGCACCTCTGATTAATGGCATAAGGCCTCTGGAGAATAGACATGGTTCAACGTAAGGAATCCCACGTGGCAAACCTGCAAGGCAGTGTCAGTCCCCGAAATTCACTGATCTTCATGGATGGGATGGGACCTAGAGTGGCGAGAATGGTCGTCACAACGATGGTGCTGTAACCGATATTTATGAACTCTTCTCGTCACTCTCCATCAGACTGGAAGATGATCAAATTCCCCATGTGCGATCCACAAGCAAGAACGTAGGCCTCTACTTTAGAGGCATAGGAAATGATGAAGACAATGTTAAAGAGGCTGGTTACTACCAGGAAACATTTGGCGCATTCGGAATACCTTTTAATATAGACCCTCTCAATTTTCAAAAGATTAACTTATTCAGGGATTTATCATAGGCTCCCAAAGTGAAACTCAGTTATTCACGTTTTCAGGCTAATATCAGATATCGCCATGTCGTTGATATAACATTTTCTTATTATATTAAGTACATACTCTTCTACATAAGTATCCACGTGTCTCCCTCCATGTTTTCAAATTAAGGATTATTTCAGTTTTTTGTTATATTCAAATCCTTTCCGCTTTCTCTGGATTCTGAAAAAATAATGGCATGTAATTAAGGTAACACCACTGTTCTGGGTAACACAGAAGATAAGATCCCAAAATGTTGCACAGTTATTGATCTCAACTGTTACCGCGCTGCGGCAAACCTCGAAATGCTGATTAGCTTGAATATTTGGCAATGATATTCATCGCTGAATGTTGTCCTTAACATGACAGCTTGGGAACGAATCTGTTTCAGTTCTATAGTTCCCAGTTCCCAGTTCCCAGTTCCCAGTTCCCAGTTCCGATTTAGTATAGAACACCATTGAAATTCTACAATTCACTATCTATATTGTAGCGCCGATATTGCAGTATAATTTAAAAAACCAATCGAATAGAATACTGGAGGGTCGGTCGTCGTGCCAACTAAAGTGCAAACAGATTACTATGCCACTCACGTAGCTGGATTAATGCAATCCTATAAAATGGCACTACAACAACTTTCTACTAGAGGTATTCATGCGGAAGCCATTCTAATACACAGCGGCTCGGAGGATTATTACTATGCTGACGATCGAGCGATAGCCTTCCAACCTTTTGGCCACTTTGCCCATTGGCTTCCCGTAAATCGACCAGATCAATTTATATTAGTCTGCCCCGGTGAGAAGCCCCGCTATTTCCAGATTATTCTAGATGATTTTTGGTACGAGCAATCAATTGCTAGCCCTAGTTGGTGGATGGATAAATTTGAGGTAACTAGCCTCAACCATGTGGATAAAATAAAGGGCGAACTAGCTAATATAAAATACATTGCCTATCTCGGACCTAATCTACAGATAGCCAACGCGCTGGGGCTGGACAATACGCTGATCAATCCGCAAGAATTAGTTTCTTTTCTGGACTACCACCGTGCAATAAAGTCTTACTATGAGCTTGAACAACTTAAGAAGGCAAACAAATTGGCTCTGATTGGTCATGCTGCCGCTCATAGCTGCTTCCTTGGTGGCGGCACCGAATTTTCAATTCATATGGCCTATCTCAGCGCGTGCCAACTGCTTGAGGATGAATGCCCTTATACAAATATAGTAGCTCTGAACGAAAAGGCAGCAATATTGCACTACCAGAATAAACGACGAGTACCTGAAGCCAGTAATCAAGTTTTACTTATTGATGCGGGATGTCGTATCAACGGGTATTGCTCGGATATTACTCGCACTTCCATTGCCCCTGAAATATCCCCCATTTTTAGCTCGATTCTTAATGCTGTTAAAACGCTTGAATTATCACTGGTTGAACAGATTAAACCAGGGCTGAATTATCTGGAGTTACATATAGCGGCGATGCGAGGCATCGGAGATATTTTGATTTCTCATGAGCTTTGCAAAGCAAGTGTTGCGGAATTAATGGAGAAAGAAATTCCTTCCCTGTTTATGCCACACGGAGTAGGTCACTTGCTTGGAATTCAAGTTCATGATGTGGGTGGAAAACAGATTAGTCCAACCGGAGAGCAGAGGCAACCCCCCACTAACTATCCCACGCTTCGCAGCACTCGAACTATGGCCGAGAATATGGTTTTTACTGTAGAGCCAGGACTGTATTTCATTCCCATACTGTTAGAACCCCAGAAAAACACGGCGCGGGGTAATTATATTAATTGGAAACTAATAGAGCAGTTGTACCCGCTCGGTGGTATTCGGATTGAAGACAATGTAAGAGTCACATCCAATGGAGTAGAAAACTTAACCAGAAAGCTTGAAGTTGCTAATGAGCCGCTGTAGACAATAGCTTATTAGCAATCTCCACAACAGATGATAAAGCCCCTTGATTCGCCGCTACAACCTTCCTGTTCGCATCACCCATTTCCCGCAGCTTCACCTTATTTCCCATCAAATCAATCACACACCTTGCCAATTCAGTTTCGTCAGCTACTGTGATTAAACCACCCGCTGCTTCCAGCTGGCTGCATATGTGTTCAAAGTTGAATTGCGAAGGGCCGGTAACAACTGGGATACCCAGAGCAGCGGGTTCGAGCACATTCTGACACCCTGTATTTACCAAGCTACCGCCAACAAACGCTATGTCGGCTAATCGAAAATAGTTCAGTAACTCGCCCATAGAATCGCCCAGAAATACCGCAGTAGATTCGTTCACAGCACTATCATCGCTACGGCGTTGCACGTTAAATCCGCTTTTTTCGCAAAGTCTGGCCGCACTATTAAAGCGTTCCAGGTGACGTGGAACCAGGATTAATAACAAATTCGGAATTTTATCCAAGCACAAAGTTAAAGCAGAAAGTATTTTTTTATCTTCTCCCTCTCGAGTGCTTGCGGCAATAAGAACCGGTCGCTCTGTTTTGGAAATTGAATCAAAACCATGCGCTAGGTCTTTAAAATTGTCGGGTATTTCAACATCAAATTTCAAGCTTCCAGTAACAAGAATTTCCCCCGGATCAGCTCCCAAAGCAATAATCCGATCTGCGTCTGACTGTGATTGAGCGGCGATATAATCGATTTCGGATAGCATTGCACGACTAATTTGTTCTATACGCCGGTATCTCACCGCTGATTTCTCCGATAGGCGAGCGTTGGCGAGCATTATGTTTACACCACGTTGATGGCAATAGTGGATCATATTCGGCCAAAGCTCCGTTTCCATAATAATCAGAAGAGACGGTTGCACTCGCGCCAGAAATCGCTTAATGCTTCCTGGTAAATCGTAGGGTGTGTAAACATGAAAAACACTATCACCCAATAGCTGTTGTACACGATCAGAGCCAGTGGGAGTTGACGTTGTGACAACTATCAAACGACACGGATAGCTTATTTGCAATTCCTTAATTAGAGGGACAGCTGCTATTGTTTCACCAACCGACACGGCGTGGACCCAGATACAACCAGCTTTTAACTCACCACTATCAGGCACATTAATGAAGGCGAATCGCTCACCCCACCTTTGCCTGTATAACGGCGCTTTGATTGACCGTAACAGCAAGCGCAGCAATATAACTGGCACAGCCAGATAGAAAACTAAATTGTAAAGTACTCTATGCATCAATTCGCTCACCACTAACCCTATTTATGGATGGGCACTAGTTAGGAAAACTGGTTTTTAGTCGATATACTAAGCGGTCTCCTACCGATAGGTTAAGTTATGACACCCTCCTATTCAACTGACATTATTATCTTCGGCGGAGGAATAGCCGGATTATGGTTACTTAATCGACTACACAACGAAGGTTATCAAGCAATTCTCTTCGAAACTGGAGCTTTGGGTGGCGGTCAGACAATTGCATCCCAGGGAATCATTCATGGCGGATTGAAGTATGCGCTCAGTGGCTCTCTCGGCGGAGCAGCTGACGCTATAGCTGATATGCCTGCTCGGTGGCGCGCCTGCATTAATGGGGAGGGCGATGTCAATATCGGTGGGTGTAATTTACTTTGTGATCACTTCCTGATGTGGTCTGAATCAAGTTTTAGATCGCGGCTTAAAACATTCTTAGGCAGCAAAAGCTTACGTGGCCGTATCGCCAGTATTACTGCTGATGACTATCCGGATATTTTTCAGCAGCAAAAACGAGGCGGTTCACTGTATCGATTACCAGATTTTGTAGTAGACACACCTTCTTTGCTTAAAGTGCTAAGCGAACCTCACCAGAACAGTATTTTTAAAATAGACCCTGCTTCGGCTATTTTCGATCGGAATGAGCAGGGTGATATTATCGGTATTCAAATCAAGTCTGCCAAAAGCACTATTTCCGTTCAGTCTCAGAAAATTTTGTTGTGCGCAGGCTCAGGCAACCAGCAACTGTTATCCGCCGCAAAA
>CAVOCG010000034.1:0-20872 GCA_963694095.1 Gammaproteobacteria bacterium | reverse complement strand
AGAGTCTTCCATATTTAGCGACTCTATCCTTGCAGCCCTCAATCAGGATAATCGTTGGTACGACCGCAGCAACCTAACGCTTTACAGTAATTTCCTAGCCGCAGAATATGAAATTTCTGACGAACGTAATGTGTTTGCAATTGAGCTTGACAATAATTTTGATGATACCAATGAAATGGAGGCTTCATACAGCTACTATGCATCACGTTTTTTTGCCCCTTTTGTTGGAATGGAAACCAAGAATCGCGCCCGTAAAAAACGAGAAACTGTTGCGGTAACGGGTTTCCGCTATACTCTGCCAATGTTTATAGAAGCGGAAGTAAGGCTTGATGATGAAGGTGAGTATCGTCTGCAATTCGAATCAGAATTACAGCTATCCAAAAACTACAGCTTCCATTGGTGGTGGAACAATGATGCAGAGCACCATTACGAACTGGAGTACGAATTCAACAAGGATTTTTCTCTTACGGTTAATATCGATGCCGAATATGGCGAAGGCGCAGGTTTCAAATTCAGATTCTAGAAGCAGGCTCGAAGGTTTTTTCCAATCCGGGGAAATTTAACTAGCGATTTGAGGTACACTACTCGCTGTAATTTTACAGTGTAGTGTATATGAATAGCTCGGGCGTTGTTCCCATAGTCAAACATCTGGTGCTGCTAGGTGGCGGTCACAGTCACCTGGCAGTATTAATGCGTCTGGGCATGAAACCGGTGCCCGGTCTTGCCATTACACTCATCACCCGGGATATAGACACTCCCTACTCTGGCTCTCTACCAAGCTATATTTCCGGATTTTGTACTGCAGACGACCTTCACATTGACTTGAGGCCATTGGCCCAATTTGCCGGTGCCAGGCTTATCCGTGAGGAAATAGAGCTAATCGACCTCGAACAGAAGTTGATCCGACCAAAAAACCGGCCGGCTATAAGCTTTGACCTGCTCTCTATAAATATCGGGTCAAAGCCTGATGCGATTAAAATCCCTGGCGCATCCAAGTTTGCTATCGGGATCAAACCAATAGATATATTTCTGCAAAAGTGGGCCGGTGTCGTAGAAGAAGCAATAACAACTATCAGGGACAAATCTAAATCCTACACTATCGCCATTGTTGGTGGCGGTCCCGCAAGTTTTGAATTTGCACTGGCGGCTCAATACCGAATACATAAAGAGTTGAATCTGAAACATGAGCCAGACTCTCCTCTGCAAATAAAAATTATCAGCGCCGATGACAAACTGCTTCAAGCACATAATAAAAAAGTACGCCTGGCGGCGCAGGCAAAAGCTGATGAGCGCCACATCCAAACTATTTTCAAGCACCGAGTCGTGAAATTCAAGAAGAACTCTATCTCTTTCGAAGATAAAGAGCCTATCTCTGCCAATGCCATAGTTTTTGCAACCGGGGCAAGTATCCCACAATGGCCGGCCGATTCTGGCCTGAAACACGGAGCAGATGGGTTTATTGAAGTAAACAATTACCTGCAGTCAACTAGCCATCCATTTGTATTTGTTGCTGGGGATGCCGCAACGATTTCGGGCCACCCCCGACCAAAATCTGGAGTTTATGCAGTTCGGCAAGGTAAGCCACTAGCAGAAAACCTGGTGCGGTTTGCAACCGGAAAAAAATTACAAATACATAGCCCGCAGAAGCAGTCATTGGCACTAATTAGCTTGGGAGACAAGAACGCTATAGCCTCCCGCAACAAGCTATTTTTCCAAGGTGGTTGGGTTTGGCACCTGAAAAACAAGATTGATAGGGATTTCTTGAAGAAGTATTCCGAACTACCTGAAATGGCTCTCTCCTTTCAGGTATCCAAAGGCCTGGTCGACAAAGCAACCGAAATCAGGTTGAAGCAGCATGCCATGCGATGTGCCGGTTGTGGCGGTAAGGTCGCTAGTTCAATATTAAGCGACGTACTGCAGCAACTTCCCCAAGTGCCAAATAAGGATGTGCTAAGCCCTGCATCGCGAGTAGAGGACGCAGCGATGATTCAGATAGACCCCGGGCGTCTTTTGCTGCAGACGGTAGATGAAATCCGCGCATTCATTAATGATCCCTGGGTATTTGCAAAAATAGCCACCAACCATTGTCTGAGTGATATCTATGCAATGGGAGCCGAGCCCCATTCCGCTTTGGCAATTATTGGAATACCATTTGCAGCTACAAACCTTATGCGAGAGCAACTCCATGAAATTATGCAAGGCTGTACCGAGATACTCACCAAAAGTAACTGTGCGCTTATTGGTGGTCACTCAGCTGAGTCATCCGAGCTTAGTTTTGGCTTGGTGGTAAATGGGTTTTCAGATCCAAAGAAAATAATAAATAAGAATGGCATGGCCAGTGGCGACATTCTCATATTGACCAAGCCCCTGGGTACTGGCACTTTACTAGCAGCGAATATGCGCTACAAAGCTAGAAATCGATGGATGGAAACGGCACTTGAACAGATGTTGACCTCCAGCCAAGATGCCGCCGCTATTATCGTCAAGCATGATGTGAATGCCTGTACGGATGTAACCGGATTTGGCTTGGCGGGGCATTTGCTGGAGATGCTGGAGGCAGAACAAATTGAAGTAGATCTGAGGCTTGAGGATTTGCCAATTCTGGATGGCGCAGTTGAGTGTATTGAGAAAAAAATCTTCAGCTCACTACACCAGGACAACAGTCAGGTTGCAGTGGCCATTCACAACAGTGAGACGTTCAGTAAAAACCCCCTGTATGAATTACTATTCGATCCACAGACTGCGGGAGGATTGTTGGTAAGTCTGCCAGAAGCTAGTGCTGCTGATTGCCTGCGCGAGTTACAAAAAAGTGGCTATCCACATGCTAAAGCGATCGGCAGGGTGTCCAATATCAACGCAGGCCTACCGGCCATAATTTTAAAGTAGAATTTTCTGCACAAAGCACCACACGGCGTCAGACAATTCCTCACTCAATCTCTTCTAAAGCTTTACTCCGCGCTTCTTCTGATAAATTCGATATTTTTATGACCGAATCATAGAATTCAGTAAGATCACCGCCCACATTCTCCAGTAGTTTATCAAATACTGGCACCAGATCGTTGTAAGTTGAAACGGTAGATAATTGTGCATTATTCAAAGAACGGGAGAACCAACCGTCATAGGAAATATTACCTTCCCAGTCACTCTTCAACGTTTGATATTCCTTGCGTAACTCTCCTTGTAAAGCATGCTTTCTTTGTCTTTTATCCACATCACTCAATTCTTGTGCATAGAGCTGATCAAACTTGTTTCTGAAAGCAGTCACCAGCTGCACAAATTCACTTTGTCTTGCATTTTCCAATTGTGCCTGCGTAACAACAGTGCTTTGATTATTATATTCCAACCAACGATTGAGTCCTTCCCTCTCCACTGCAGTGGCAAAACTCTCATTAAATTTGGTGTCACCTGGCACGTACAATAACTGATGGGATAACTCATGAAAAACAAGAGCTGCAAGTTGGTGGTCCGTTCTGGAGATAACCGTGCTTAAGAGCGAATCATCGAACCAACCCAGTGTGGAATAGGCATCAACCCCTCCGATATAAACATCGAACCCATCCAACCCCATCTGTTCAGCAAAATTACTTGCCGCTGCTTCTGAAAAATAACCCCGATACGTAACACAACCGGCAACTGGATAACACCAAATTACCGGATCAACAGAGAATTCCGGTGCCGCAAATACATTCCAAACCACATGCTCTCGCTCAAGATCAACATAGGTAAGGTAGTTGCCCCCCACTGGTAACAATAATTCCTCATCAGCAAAATTCCGTATGGCTAAAATCATATCTAATTTTGAACGCACTGAAGCGTCAATATCATCACGCTCTAGGAGACGCTGAATGTCTTCTCTTTGAAACAGGATTTGCATCTGACCACGTGCAGCCTGAGAGTAATAGCTAATCGTTTCACAGGACAATAGTAGGATGGAGACAGCAACGACGCCGACAAATTTGAGGCCATTGCGCAAGGCTGTTTTCTGCAACCACATGCCAGATTAGTTCTCTACCAGTTCGATCTCGAACAGATTAGCCCAGTGCTTGCCGGTTACGAAGAGTCTGCGGTTTTGACTGTCCCATGCAATACCATTGAGGACTGCTTCGGAGCTACCTAGCTGCGTCCTCTCAGACAACCCAGTCAAATCAATAATAGAGTTCACTTCACCACTCTCTGGATCAATCCGCACTATGAAATCTGTTTGCCAAATATTTGCCCAAACTTCACCATCGATGTATTCCAGCTCATTCAGATTATTAATCGGTTGATCATTGAATTTCACCTGTACCTTGCGCACGGCAGTAAAACTGTCCGGATCCAAAAATTGCAACGAGTCAGTTCCATCACTCAGTATTAAATGCTCTCCATCGTAAGCCAATCCCCAGCCTTGCGTCGGATTATAATGCGTGCCAAGTTGTTCAAAATTGTTTTTGTCATAGACAAAGACCATGTGAGACTGCCAGGTCAACTGGTAGATTTTTTCTCCAACAATTTCTACTCCTTCACCAAAATAACGATCGCTAAGCCGCTTGCTCATCAATACTTCGCCATCTGCCAGATTGACCTTACGCAGCATGGATTGACCATTCTTACCCGAGCCTTCAAATAGATAACCTTCGTGATAGACCAATCCTTGAGTGAATGAACCAATCTCATGAGGATAAACCTCAACCACGTTATAGCCGTAACGCACATCTTGCGCGGTTGTTATCCGACCCAGAAACAAAATAAACAACAAACCTAAAACTCGCTGCACGCACTTTAGCACTGGCCTATTTTCTGCTTTCACGATCAATTGATTTTTCACTGTTATACAATATCCGTTCACTTTACCATTTTAAGGCTCTATAAAGGTTAATGATAATGTCTGACGATTGTTTATTTTGCAAAATTATCGCAGGGGATATACCTTCGGACAAGGTCTATGCGGACGATTATGTCTATGCATTTCGGGATATTAACCCGGCAGCACCCCACCATGTACTCATTATTCCCAAGAAACACATGGCAAATGTCAGCGACGCTGATGATCCGGACGAGGCGCTAATGGGTAAACTGCTACTCAAAGCCAATCTAATTGCCAAGCAGGAGGGTCTCTGCGCAGGCGGCTTTCGTTATGTCATTAACACCGGTATAGACGGTGGCCAGACCGTTGGCCATCTGCATCTGCACATACTCGGCGGCCGAACTATGCGATGGCCACCGGGGTGACGCTTTTTTGTATTAGCTATACTTTTCGGGGCAGACGAATGATTGCGACACTAAACCAAATTAAGCGGAGCCGAATCGATTAATCCCTTCCAATCCTTTCTCACTCGCGGGGAGAACACCTTTTTCGGTAATTATGCCGCTAACCAGTCGAGCTGGAGTTATATCAAAACCAAAATTGCTGACGGGAGCATTCTGCGAGGTAATCCTCACTGTTGAAGGATTACCAAGCCTATTGATACCCCTGATATGGGTCACCTCGCTGGCGTGTCGCTCCTCAATCGGAATTGCACCGTGACCTACTGCGAGGGAAAAATCGATGGAAGAGATGGGAACGGCCGCATAAAAGGGAACACCATTATCCTGAGCAGCAAGTGCCTTTAAATAAGTTCCGATTTTATTGCACACATCACCGTGTGCGGTGGTTCGATCACTGCCGACGATACACACATCCACCTTACCAATTTGCATCAAGTGGCCGCCCGCATTATCTACAATCAGACTGTAGGGAATCCCCTGCTGTTCCAACTCCCAACAGGTTAGCGATGCGCCCTGATTACGCGGACGGGTCTCATCTACCCAGATATGAAGTGGAATATTGGCTACATGTGCCTTATAGATTACTGACAAGGCAGTTCCCCAATCCACCGTTGCAAGGGCACCGGCATTACAGTGGGTTAGCACATTAAGCGGTTGACTCGTATCCTTCTTCTGTTGCCATAGAGCCTGCAGCAGCTCAAGGCCGTGCTCACCAATTGCTTCACACACCTGAACATCCTCATCCGCCATCAGGCAAGCGACTGCCAGCGCCTTATCGGCTTTAGCCGCTGCATCGACAGAATCGATTTGAGAACTGGCTCGATCCAGCGCCCAAGCCAGATTCACCGCTGTTGGTCTGGTTTTTAGCAATTCTTTCTGCGCTGCTGCCAGAGCCAGGGCATCGTGCTTTAACGCAAGATAGAGACCAAACACTGCAGTGACCCCAATCAGCGGAGCACCTCTAACTTGCATGCTAGTTATAGCATGGCAAACCTCAGGTAATGATTGCAGCTGTTGGATTCTGAATTCATGAGGTAGAAGGGTCTGATCGATAATGTTCACCGTACCAGCATTCTTGTCGTACCAGATACTTCGATAATCAGATCCGTTTATTTTCATCGCAGAACCACCTGACTAGCACTGAGTAAGTTAAATAACGCGATCATTACCGCCGTCTACAGGTATCTGGGCACCCGTGGTCTTGGAAAGTTCGGTACCAGCTAACAAACCCACCACCCTGGCAACATCTACCGCAGAGACTTCGGTTCTCAAAACATTGGTCGCCTTATAATCGGCTACAGACAGGCTATAGTGGCGGGCCCGCTGTTCCAGCACATCCTTTGACCACAGGCCAGTATCGTAAACTGCGTTAGGGTGCACCGTATTCACACGTATTCCGTATTCTCCCAGCTCGAGTGCCGCAACTCTAGCTAACTGGGTCAAGCCTGCTTTCGCCACCGAATAGGCTGCTGCACCAGGACCTGGCGCTGGCACATTCTTCGAACCAATGATAACTACAGAAGGATCTATGCCATTTTTCAGGTAAGGCAAGCTTGCCCGAATCAATCGCATATGGGAACTAAGGTTTAGATCCATTGAATTATCCCAGTCAGCATCCTTTAGGGATTCCAGGCTCTGGCTATCGGGGAAATTCCCCGCGTTACTAATCAGGATATCGAGGCCACCAAAATGTAACACAGCTTGCTCGATGGCCACCTGAATGGCTGCAGTATTAGTGACATCGCATTGCAAACCCAGCACTGAATCAGATTTAAATTGATTGGTAATATCAGGCGAAATATCAATTGCAACTACCACCGACCCCCTGGCAAGCAGATCTGCCACGCAGGCTTTACCGATTCCAGAAGCAGCGCCAGTTACCAGTGTGATTTTTCCTTCAAGCTCGGTTCTGTTTTGGGGCGACTTAAGTTTCGCCTGCTCTAACTCCCAATATTCCACATCAAATAATTCCGACTGCCCAAGCGCCTGCCAACCACCCAGTACCTCAGCCTGCTGGATAGCCTTGAGCGTATGTTCGGCAATATCCTGCACAATCTGTAATCGCTTCAAATTTATGCCCAGATACACCATGCCGCGATTACGCCAGACGCCGTAACGTGGCACCGGATCGAGGCAGGTATGCGTTGAGGTTGCGTGCCGGGAAAAGTACGCCTGATAGGTATCAACAAATTCTTTCAGGCCAGTTTCCGGCTCATCATCGAACACAGCGGCGAAGGCTTTGGCATGAATAGTATGATCAGGGGTCAAAGGGCCGCGGGTTACCAGTTCGGCACAATTAGCCAGGCGTGCAAATCCAACCGCCGGACCAGCGCTATCCAGCCGCAAAAGCGCTGGGTTGCCGAGCTGGCGACTGGCGCTCGCACGCAATTGACTGAGCTGCAGACAATCCTTTGTCGTAGGCTGGTAATTAGCTTGCACCACCTTGCTAGATGCGCCAGTTTCTTCCAGGTAATTTTCTGCGCGGCTAACCAGCTCAATCATAGTTTCATAACTGACTCTGGCATCATCACTGAAAGTGAAAATACCATGATGAAGTAATACGACACCACGCAAGCTTTCCCACTTCACCGCTTTAGTTGCTTCAGCCACCTGCTTTGCAAGTACAAATCCAGGCATCCTATAGGGGAGAATCAAAACTTCCTTCCCATACAGGTCCTGCAGAATTTCACTCCCTTTCGCCGTATTGCTGATTGTCACCACAGCATCCGCATGGCTGTGGTCGACGTATTTATGGGGTATAAGCGCGTGCAGAATTGCTTCCACTGAAGGGCTAGGCGCTCCGGGATCCAACAAAGCCAATCTTAGCTGTGCCATCATATCCCCATCACTCAACGAGTCCAGCTCGCCCAATTTCTGCAGATAATCCAATTTAACTGGAGAGAAGCCGGTTGCCTCAATGGTTTTTAGGTCCCAGCCTGAGCCCTTAACGAATAACACCCGCTGTGTCTCACCAAACACATCGTTCAATTCACCTTTGACAGAGGTATTGCCTCCACCATGAAGCACCAGATCTGGATCCTGACCCAGCAATTGCGAAGTATAAACTCGCAACCCGGTATCTTCATCTGTCAAAAACTTGCTGGCAGATAGGTCATCCCAACGGTTTTGCATGGTTAAAAGAACCTCTGAGCGACACCCGCATTTATAGAATTCGGTTTACTGAAAAACGTGTAAATAAGACTTCACAAAAAAAAACGCACCTGTTAAAGGTGCGTTTAGACTCGTTTACCCGATCGATTTTGTCAATTACGGCTCAACAATAGAAATATTAGCCATACCAGCTTGGCGGGCAGCATCCATGATCATCACCAACGTGGACACATCAGACGCGCGATTCGGTTGAATAATTACCGATGCAGCAGGGTTTTCCGCCTTGAGCTGGTCGATATTAGATCGTATTTGAGTAGCAATAATCGGACGTGGATTACCGTTCAACACAATTTCATTATTTGAACCAATCTCAAAAAGAATGTTTTTCTTATCCTCATCAGGTGGCTGCTCCTGAGAGTCATTGCTATCACTACTGGCCGCTTCAACGGCAGTTTCAGACAGGAAGGTGGCTGTTACTACAAAAAAGATCAAAAGAATGAAAACCACATCCAGCATCGGCGTCAAATCGATATTGGTGTCATCAGTTCTCTTCCTACCGGCAATTTTTTTCATTATTTCTTCCTAATACTTCCCTAAGATTCCAATCACGAAGTATATCAATCAAGCGCAGAGATGCAACTGTGCTGTCTGCAAATCGCGCTAGGTTCATTTTAAAGTGCCTCCAGGGCAAAGAAAAAGGAGGCTACCGCCCCCTTTTTCCTTAACTAAAACCTACCCACATATTTATCGGGATTACTTATTTTTTCAGAGTTGATAGGTTGAATTTAATCAATTCACCTAGCTGCTTCGTATTCTTCGCGTCCCTTGCATTAACACGCACACCATACAACATGTTCATAAGTAGATCGGTTGCAAACTCCGCACTTACACCCTTCTTTACCTTACCTTTTTTGTGCGCTTCTTTAACTCGAGCCAACAATGCTTTGCGGATAATCGCAAGAGAAGCTCGCACTACTTTCTTCATATTCTTATCGTAATTGATGCTTTCGCACAATGAGTTCACCAGTAAACAGCCCATTCCGCGATGCTTGTTAGAGATGTTAATTACTGCCTGATCAAAGTAGGCTGTAATGGCATCCCATGCATTCAATTCTGTATTTTTTAAAGAAGCGGCAATCTGCTTGTCTATTGTCTTGTTATACTGATCAACACAAGACTTAAAAAAAGTAGCCTTGTCACCAAAGGAATTATAAAGTGTTCCCCGATTAATTCCTGTGCAATCTAATAGTTTTTGAACCGAACTGGCTTCATAGCCTTCCTTCCAAAACTGCTCCATTGCGTTAGTCAGAACCTTATTTTCGTCGAATTCTACTGGTCGCGCCATAATCTATTTACTCAGTGCTGTGAAGGAGTTTGCTTCGAACTCCGGGTTATCGATCCCCAAACCATCACTTATTAAGCGATGAGCTTTGGCCCCCAAATTTAAGAGCGCGCTATTGTATTACAGGAAATATTTATTTACACCCGTTGACATCAAAATATTTAATTAATTTCACACTGTAATGATGTGGCGTATGCAAAGATCTACTTTCAAGCTTGGCAAGGTTGCTTTTTTCATAATAAACCTGTTGTTTTCCGGCCGACTGTTACAACCTTCCACACCACAACACCCCATTTACAACGTTTCATTTAAGAACAGAGCGGGGAACTAGAATGGAAATTCAAGATATGAGAGGAAGGGCTAAGCCAATGGTTCCGCCAAAAATGGAAACCCTTACCCCTAACTGCTAACCAATGTAACGCCCAAACCAATGGTTCCACCAAAAACCGTCCCCCACACCACAAGCCAGCTTAGGTGTTTCTTGATCATATCCTGAATTATTTGTTTCACCATCTGGGGGGTCATCTGATCAAGGCGCTGGTCTATTAGTTGCTCCAGCTTTTCGCGAATTGCATCGTTGTCTATGGCTGATTTCACCGCATCCTGCATCTGGTCATGAAATGACTGCTGATGAAACAATTCACTAAAATGCTCTTTCATCTTTTCAACGAAGGGCGTTTTCAATGGATCCAATGCATCACGACCGCCAAACATGCTCAGCATACTACCAAAAGAAGAATTCATAATGACGTCCAGAAGCGATTCGAACACTGCCTCCAAATCGAGGTTTGCCAGACTGCTTTTCAGCTTATCCTCAAGCTTATCCGATACTTCCGTTGCGTTTTCGAAAAAGTTGTCGAAATTTGAGTGATTGAAGAACTGGTTCATTATCAGCTGACGAATGCCCAGCTTAAATTCCTCGAACCGAAGGGGAATGACTCCCGAACCATAAATCCCCGGCACTTTTTCGAACAACATATGGATCGCGAGCCAGTTGGTAACGCCCCCGGAAAGGGCGAAAAGCCCGATATTCAGTACGTATTCCCTGGCCGGGGGGGCTAGATTAAACCCGGCTATGGCTAGCCCCGCCGCTAGTAAATTACTAAGCAGACTTTTATCTATACTCAAGTTCTTGATCTCTATTAACCAAAGAGGCCGCATCATAAATGAATTGAACAGGAACGGGCAAGGGTATTTAAAGCTTGAGGTGCTCAATGATGGGCATATTGGCACGAACATTCCTGACAGCACCAAGATCGATTTCGGCCATCGCTATCCCCTCGCCCTCAGCAATACTATCCAAGATTGATCCCCAGGGATCGATGATCATGGAATGGCCCCAGGTTTGCCTGGTATCGTTATGCACACCGCCCTGGTTTGCGGCTAATACATAGCACTGGTTTTCTATGGCTCTGGCACGCAACAGGGGTTCCCAGTGAGCCTGACCGGTCACCTTTGTGAACGCCGAGGGCACAGTGACAAGCTCGGCTCCTAATCGAAACAATTCCCGATACAACTCCGGAAACCTCAGGTCATAGCAGACACTGAGTCCCAACTTACCCGCCGACGTGGCGACTGTAACCAATTGATCTCCTGGTTCAAAGCTGAGGGATTCTGAATATTGAGCCTGGTTATCATCCACCTTGACGTCAAATAAATGTATTTTGTCGTAACGCGCAGTGAGTCGACCGGATGGATCGAAAACCAGGCATGCTGGACGTACTCTGCCGTCAGTCAACACTTCGCTGCCTGATTCGCTCGGCTTGGACGGCCGGTTTATTAAAGGTATCGTGCCTCCCACTACCGTTAATTGATGAGCTCTGGATTGCTCAGCAAGGAAATTTTGCAAAGGCGCGTGCTCATCCCCTTCCTTTTCGGCGAACTGAACCAGCGGCCCGCCTTCAAGAACAGCAAAATTCTCTGGCAACAGCACCAACTTGGCCCCAGCATCGGTAGCCTGAGCTATAAGTCGAGCTGCCGCTTGCAGATTATCATCCACAGATGCCGTGCTAATCATTTGTAATACGGCAACTTTAGTACTCATCCGTTAGAGGTATCCCGGAACACGTTTATTGTGGAACTGCTTCGACCTGATCAACTTCACTAGGAGCGCCGAAGGCCTGCTTGAACCTCGGCTCAAGCCCTTCCCAGGGGCCTTCCAGTGTGTACACGGCACTGGTCAAGCTATCGACCTGGTCACCAAAAATACGATCAAATAAATAGGCGCCAACAGCTAGGGGCAGGTTAGCACTGAGTAAACCAAACCAGGGAATATTATCGCTAACAGGCAAAGTTAAATACATTTCACCATTAATAGTCTCCTCTTCCAGATCGATTTCGCCAGATATCTGGTAGAGGCTCGAGGGTCCAGAAATTACCATTTGATCTTCTATATCAATCAGTCCTTCTTCGATATGCACCGTCCCGAGTATTTCATCGTATGCCAATCCGCTCCGCAGCATGTCATCACTAAATCTCAAGCGTTGCATTATCGCGTCAAAGTTTATAATACTAATTAGTTTCAGCGCACCAGTTGCACCACCGCCCTGCAAAAAGCGGCCTTCTTCAACCACCAAATTAATGTCTCCGCTCAAGTTCTCTGCAGCGAAAAATGCCGGCGATCCTGGCCAATCGACCGAGGCATTAAACCAAGCATTATCACTTTCTAGACTGGCCGCGTAGCCGTTTAGCACCAAAAAGTCAGCCAGGTTTCCCACAGTTAACTGGCCGGTAAGTTCGCTGTGATGCTCGCTGCCATCATAAAGCCAGCTTAGATGGGGAATTAAGCGAACACCCTCCTCATCCACACGATAGTCATCGAGACCGACACGAAGGCCTCTAAAATCAACAATTAAATCGCTTAATGCAGCGCCGTTGTCGAATGGGTCCAAAGTGAATTTCCAGCTACCGAAGGAGTTCTCACCGATACTGAAATCATCTGTATCCATTTTCATCCGCGGCAAGGCTCTGGGGTCCACGGCGGCAAGCACATCTATTTCCTCTTCTTCCTCAAATTCCGCTATGTCAGTTTCCAGTGCTCCCTGCGTCAATTCGTCCAACTCTTCCTCACTTCCAGGAAGACGGATGTAATCCAGATCAATTTGCAAATATTCATCACTGTCCCAGGGCACACTTAAATTGCCGTTTATTCCCTCACCCGTAAGAGCGACCAACCAGGACCGCTTGGTAGCATCACCGTCTAAATGCACATCGACTTCGCCAAGTTTCTGCTGGTACATTTCCAATGTGCCAATTGCCAGATCAGCAAAAGCAATCTGCTCATTGAAACCGCCTGAAGATGAGCTAGTGGAGTTAAGTCTGTCCAGCAGGTTATACCAGTCTTCAAATTCAAATTGTTCTAGCTCACCCAAAATCGCGATCCCTTCAGTGTCTGCTGCCATCAGATTTTCCAGGTCCACCGAATTATCCCCTAGAAACACAATGCCGTTGTCAACGCCTTGTTCTCCCAAAACAAAGTCGAATAACAACTGAGGACCAAAAGTACCGGAAACATTCTTAGCGCCAACACCGAAACTCAAATCTATTGCAAGCGGATAGCTATTAGCTGCCGTCTTGGCAAACGGTTCCGGCAGGTTAAGTGATCCGCCCACCAGATCAGTCTTGATTAACAGATGATTACTCTCATCAGTTATATTCTGTTGCAGATTCAAATTCGCAGTGTAAGTGATACTTCCATCCAACTGTGAAAGCATACCCCTGACAAAGTCAGTTTGCATTGGCCAGCCAATGAGTTCTTCCGGTGACACAGAGCCACTTGCATCGACACTGATAATATCCAGCTTACCATCCAGCATCTGTGATGCTAAATTGAGCTCCACATCTTCTTCAAATAATTTGGCGAATACCCGACTGTCTTGCAAGCCTGTCCTGGTGGAAAATATTACTGGTCCATTTACGTCGACAAACTGTAACTGATAGGCAGGTATAAAAAGTTCATTCTCATCAAGCATTATATTTAAAGCCACATCGGTAACATACTTAGGCCTGTTCAGCGGCACATGGATATCTACTACAGCCGAAAAACCGCCGGTTGCTTCCCAATTGCGAAAGGTACTCCGCAGACTCTCGCTAACGGGGGTACTTTGTAAGTAACTCAAACCCTGCGCTGTCAACCCGCTAGCATTTCCAACCACGGTTAACCAACTTTCGTCCTGTCCATTGCGACGAATATCAGCTGTTACACCAGACAAATCAATATCCTCACTTCCTCCGGTGAGCACTTCAATGTCTACATTACTATTGTCAGTCAACACCACCGCATTGAGAGCCTCCAGGATAGGCCAGGCATCGCTGAAATTTATTTCGCCGTCTCTAAGGTAGTAATAACTCTGGAATGTCTTATCTTCTGGTGTTGAATCCTGCAAAGTGGAACCGCGATAGATAACACCACTATTAAAAACAGTACCATTCAACACGGCGCCATCCAACCACTGCATAGTATTCCGCAAGCCAGGATCCACATTGGGTGCCAGCGGTAAATACAGTGCTTTTTGCTGAGCATCAACGCGCTGTCCGCCTACCAGCAAAACCAGTTCGGATTTGTTTTCCCCCTGCTCATCGGTTCCCGATACTATTGAGAATTGAGCCCGGCCATCCACCGCATCAGACTCAGCCACAATGACGCTACTTACCAATTTTAGTTCCTGACCATTTTCGTTACTCAGATGAATCCCAATGTTGCCATTCACATAACTGTAGTCCCAACGGTCGGCAAACAAATTCGGTAGTTTGATACTAAATTCATCAGACTCAACCTCAACCAAACCAGAGAGTTCTTCACTGCGAAAATCGTAGCCCATCTCAACATAGGCATTAATCCCCCACATCGCCGGCACGGCTCCGCTTGCTGCAACTTCGGCACCAACCACATTGGCAGCCATACTCAGAGGTTCTTCACCTGCGTCCGAAAAAGGTATATACAAATTCAGGTGCTCGAGTAACCCTTTAGGACTGAATGCTTCGAATTGTTCTCCGAGTGATCCCGTAAATAGACCACTTTCTGCACCGAATTCCGCAATAAAGGCGATGTCGAGATTATCCACCCGCGCAAGTAAACTCTGCTCAGGTACCAGATAAAAATATGCGTTAAATGGTTCCCAGCGGTGGCCTTCCCACTGCAAAGCATAATCACTAACTGCAATTTCCCAATCCCCTGCTGCACCACCTCTTGCTATTCTGAATTCACCGCTGATATTTTCAAGCGTTACTGATTCGTTTCCCGCCAAAGTAAAACTAATATTTTCTAACTCGGTTTGTGCTACCAGATTTTCCAGACTCCCCTGATTTAAATCGAGCCAAAAACTACCTCCACCATGAAGCGCATCTAATTCGACATTTCCAATTTTTTGCCCACCGACTAATAACGAATAGTCCGCTTCGGGTAACTTGAAGTGAATAAGACCTGTTGCCGCGGCCAATTCATTGCCCTGTATTTCAACAGAAAATACCAATTGCTCTGAACTGTTTTCCATGTTGGCATTAATATGCAGGTAGTGGTCGTTTCCAAGATTCTGAATTGTTGCTATGCCATTCTGAACACGAACTACATTGCCGGAAGAGGTATGGAGATTTATTGCCAGATTAGTAAGGTTAATGCGCGAGACTCTAAGAATGGTTTGGTACGCACTATGCAGATCGGCATTGCCACCGCCAATAAAATTTACGCCGCTCATTTGCCATAAACCGGTTGCGGTTTGTTCAATATCTAATTCAATTGCATTAATCAGAAAGTTCTCAAGCACCCAGCGTCGTTGCCAGATACTATTGCGGATGTCGACAATGATCGAGGCTTCCTCAAGAACCAGGGCATTGGGCTGATCCACGGCGCTATTCACATCGGCACCGGGGACTATAATTTCCAGACCATAAATTTTGATAACCGGATTAAAGCCTTGAAAACTACCCGATAATGAGCCAATTGAGACCGGAACGCCGGTGGCGTCAAATATCTGTCTTTCCAGGTAGGGTTTATACCCAGCAATATCAGGCATGAATTGTCTGCCGATGCTGACATAAACGGCCAATAAAACCAAAGCGACCACTGTAAGAGTCACTAGATACTGACCAAGCTTTATTAGGATGCGACCTAGCATGCTGATGATTTCTTTACTGTTCTCTTACCTAAATAGCAAAATCCACGTGGGTGCTGCTCTGTGAATTCATGAAATAGTCGAGTCAATGTAGCGCAGGCTAGCTGAACCGCGGCTGCAACACATCCATACGGTAACCCCCATCGAATAAACGGACCAATGTATCTCTGGCCGAGACTCTAAAACAACACCACATTAAACTGTTCCTGAGTATACATGGGTTCGACCTCAAAATTGACCGCCTTGCCCACTATTTCTTCCAGTTCATCCAGCGTTTTTGATTCCTCATCAAGCAATCGGTCAACTACCACCTGTGATGCCAGTACGAGTAAAGTATCGTTTTCATAGCTGCGCGCTTTGCGCATAATTTCACGGAATATTTCACAGCAAACTGTTTCAGCTGATTTTTGTCTGCCGCGGCCTGCGCAGACCGGGCAATGACTGTTGAGAATCTGACCCAGACTTTCACGGATTCGCTTGCGTGTCATCTCGATCAGGCCAAGTTGGGATATCTCCGAAACCGACGTTCGCGCATGGTCCTTCTTCAACGCACTACTAAGTGTTCTTTGCACCTGTCTTTGGTGCTCAATATCCAACATATCAATGAGGTCGATGATGATTATGCCACCAAGATTCCTGACTCGTAGCTGGCGGGCAATGGCATTTGCAGCCTCAAGATTAGTCTTTAAAATTGTCTCTGCCTGATTACTACTCCCAACAAACCCACCGGTATTAACGTCAATTGTTGTCATGGCCTCGGTTTGGTCTATGACAAGATATCCCCCTGACTTAAGCATTACTTGCCGATCCAACGCCTTGTCGATCTCATCCTCTATCCCATATAAATCAAAAATCGGATGCTCACCGAGATAATGTTCAACGCTGACTGGCAACTCTGGAACGAAGTCCTTCAGAAACTGGCTGATTACGTCAAACGCCGCAAGATCATCTACGCGAATTTTTGCACTCTGTGGCGAAAGAAGGTCGCGTACAGTACGCAAGTAAAGCGGCCGGTCACGATAAACTGTTTTCACCTCATTGTTGCTGCTAATTCTATGATCAACTTTTTCCCAGAGCCGCTTCAGGTATCGAATATCTTCGGTAAATTTACTCGCTTGCGCCCCATGAGCTGAGGTGCGAACAATAAAGCCGCCTTGTTGGTTCCATGATTCTGCTTCGAGGCAATCCTGTAATTGCACCATCAATCTGTCTCGCTCCACCTCATTCTCCAACCTTTGGGATATACCGAGATGCTTGCTGCGAGGCAGATAAACCAGATTACGCGAGGGCAAAGTCAAACGGGTGCTTAGTCGGGCACCTTTGGTTCCTATGGCATCTTTCGCGACTTGCACTACCACTGACTGGCCTTCCCGAAGCAGAGATTGGATGTCCTCGCTGGGTTGGTCTTGCAGCTCGAAGCCGTCTGCGCCGAGGGCAGCAATATCAGAGTAGTGAAGGAAGCCTGTTTTTCCCAACCCGATATCAACGAAAGCAGCCCCCATTCCCGGCATAACCCGAGCCACCTTCCCCTGGAAAATATCGCCCACATGGCCACGGTTTTTGTAACGTTCGATGGAAATTTCTTGTAAAAGACCGTGCTCGATCAAGGCAATCCGAGTTTCCACCGGTGTAACATTGATCAGAATTTCTTCGCTCACCGCATCACTCACTAAATCCAGACCAATAATTAATTTCTTTGCATAACTTTTGCATAACTAAAGTATTACTGGACGAGAAAACTTCGCCTTATCTGACGCAACAAGTGAAATAAAGAGGGCCAGATGACCGCACTGGTCAGAGCCGCCATTAAGAACAGCAGGTTGGAGGCTACGGTTTGACCCGTCACAATTTGCAACCAGTGGCACATCATTAGATTCAGGCCCACCAAAACCAGAACCAAACCGGATTGCTGTAGGGAAGAAAACATGCGTAACCGCAGATGCAGACTGAGTGTTATATACGCAATGATAACTAAGGAAAGCCCATTCAGGCCCAATATTGAACCTTCCAAAATATCCATAAGCAACCCAGCCACCCATGCCGATCCGATTCCGATTCGATAGGGCAAGGCCATAACCCAATAGATCAGTACCATAGGGACCCACTCCGGCCGGTAATTCATTGCCCAGTCTGGAAAGGGGACTATGGCCAATAAATAAGCAATAAAGAAGCTAATAAAAATCACCCAGATTGCGTGTGCTTTATTTTGCATGGCGTACGCTACCGACCCTGTGGTTCAGCAATTGCCTGAGTCTGATCGATATCGCTGGTATCAAAATTTTCCAGCTCCGTAGAGAGCTCCGCATCTGCGTCTGGTAAGAGGAAATCCTGGTTTTCAAAAATCAGCATTACGTGGCGGGTGCTGGCGATTTGAGCCAGAGGACGCGCCTTGATCGTCGCAAAGTCCTGGCCAGGGTCAGAATATACACTGATGATCTCTGCCACTGGGTAGTTTTTGGGATAAACCTGGCCCATACCTGAGCTAACCAGTAAATCCCCCGCCAGCATATCTTGTGTTTGGGTAACAAACTCAAGCTCCAACTCAATAGCAGTCGAGCGACTGCCGCGGGCAAGTGCACGCTCTCCGTTTCGATTCACCTCAACAGGCGTTACATGATGAGCGTCGGTAATCAGCAATACCCAGCTAGTGAAGGGTTGGACTTCCACCACTTGCCCCATTAAACCATTCGCATCGAGCAGGGCCTGCCCCACATACACACCTTCCTGGGCTCCCTTATTGATTAATACGCGCTTGGACAAGGGGTCAGTTGATATATTAATTATCTCAGCTGGCAGCACTTGTCCATTGATTGCCATGGTCGCCTCACTCAACTCAAGTAGCCGGTTATTCTCGCTTGCAAGACTCTCCAGCAATTGCAATTCGCGCTGTGAGACCAACAATTGCGCTCTCAGGACTGTGTTCTCTCCAAGCAGGTCAGTACGTGAAACAAAGACATCATCAATCCATAACGAGGCGCGAGCAGGAATATCGGCCACCCAATAAACCGGTGTGGTTATATAACCCAAACCGAATCGAGCTTTTTCCATATAACTGAACCTGTTGTCAGCGAACATAATAAATACTGACAACAGGATAAAGGTAAACGCCCGGTATTCCAGAGCAACACCTTTAATGAACAGGGTCTTATCGATGGCTGGAACACCTCGTTTTAACTGGTTAGATGGTTCTTATTGGCCCTGAGATTTCCTGGTAACCTCTACTCTAGTGTCAACAGATCAATGTCATGCATATCCATCAATTCCATTGCCTTTCCGCCACCACGGGCTACACAGGACAGGGGGTCATCAGCCACAATAACCGGCAGACCAGTTTCTTCTGACAGTAGTTTATCCATATCTCTTAACAACGCACCACCACCTGTGAGCACGAGACCACTCTCGGCGATGTCAGAGGCCAATTCAGGCGGCGACTGTTCGAGTGCGCCCTTGCACGCCTGTACAATTGCGGACAGAGGCTCCTGTAGAGCTTCCAGGATTTCATCACTGCTGAGAGTAAAACTGCGTGGCACACCTTCTGCCAGGTTTCTGCCACGTACATCTATTTCCCGGACTTCCGATGCAGGCCCCACATACGCGCAGCCGATTTCCTTCTTGATGCGTTCAGCGGTAGCGTCACCGATTAAACTACCGTAGTTACGGCGAACATGTGTTGTGATCGCTTCATCGAAGCGGTCACCACCCACACGAACAGATTCTGCGTAAACCACTCCGTTTAAGGAGATAATCGCAATTTCTGTGGTGCCACCGCCTATATCAACCACCATGGAACCGCTAGCCTCTTCCACTGGTAAGCCGGCCCCTATCGCCGCCGCCATCGGCTCTTCGATTAAGCGTACATCTCTGGCGCCAGCGCTGACTACCGATTCACGAATAGCACGACGCTCTACCTGGGTAGATTTGCAGGGCACACAAACTAGCACTCGTGGACTGGGCGGGAAAAAACTATTTTCATGCACTTTATTGATGAAGTGCTGCAGCATTTTCTCTGTAACCTGAAAATCAGCTATTACGCCGTCTTTTAGTGGACGAATTGCAGTAATATTACCGGGGGTTCTACCCAACATGCGTTTCGCATCGGTGCCAACTGCCGTCACGGTTTTCTGGCCATTGTGCGTACGAATCGCCACCACTGAAGGTTCGTTTAGCACAATCCCTTCTTCGCGGACATAAATTAAAGTATTTGCTGTCCCTAAATCGATAGACAGATCATTGGAGAACATTCCCCTGATTTTTTTAAACATGACCTTTTGATTACCTCGAAATTAAAGATTCCAGTCCTGACAACCACTCTTATATAAGGCGGCAACTAGGCCAAATGATTTAGTGCCTAAAACGGGTTAAGGCACTTCTGCACAATGGCATATGCCATTGTGCAGAAGTGCCTTTATGGAAATTTCTTAGAGCAGGACTTCTGAAACACTTGCGCTAAATTGGTGAAATTCCAGTATAATCTCGCCTTTTTAACGAACATAACGCACTCTAACAACGGCAAGGTATTAGAGCAAGCGCCTTTGACTAATTATTTGGCGCATCACAAACTCTGCTTTGTGTAAGCCTGTCATTAGATATTCTGGAGAAATTAGATGGCTTTAGATAAAACCGAAGTAGAAAAGATTGCGCACCTTGCAAGACTGCATATAGATACCGAAGAAGCGACAGAAGTAGCAGGTAGAATAACCGACATTCTGGCACTAATTGATGAAATGCAATCGGTTGATACGGCATCCACTGAGCCCTTGGCTCACCCCTTAGACGTCGTGCAACGGCTTCGAGCAGACGAAGTGACTGAAGTAAACCATAGAGATGCACTGCAGGAAATTGCACCAAGCTCTCAGTGTGGTTTATACCTCGTGCCTCGAGTAATCGAGTGAACCCGCCATCACCCTTGGACCACAACGCTTAATTATTAATAACAGGCACCAATCGACCTACTCTCCAGCAGGAAACCAGCATCATGATTGAAAAGACCGTCGCCGAATTATCCACTGCGTTAGCCCGTGGCGACATTTCCAGTGTGGAACTAACCCAAGCTTATCTCCAC
>CAVOCG010000033.1:0-21952 GCA_963694095.1 Gammaproteobacteria bacterium | reverse complement strand
ATGCGTGTGGTAAGCGATTATAACCGACAATTCATCCCAACCCCCACCTTCATGAAGGATACAGGTCAAGATGGAAAGGGCTTTTGAATAGGCAGGGATGGAAAGAAACCCAAATATTGGGGGGGGGTGCCCAAGTGCTATGCTATCTCCACTCAGTTAGTCTTGAACGTAGCCGCAATGCCGCCTGACTATGGATTTGGCTGACGCGCGACTCACTCACTCCAATTACTTCGCCGATCTCCTTAAGATTAAGCTCTTCGTCGTAATAAAGAGCTAAAACGAGTCTCTCTCGCTCTGGCAGCCCTTCAATAGCAGTCGCCAAGTGAGCCTTAAACGTAGATCTCTGTAGACCATCACAGGGCCCGGGAAGTGCGCCAGCGGCCAGTTCTATTGCGGAATCATCTCCTTCCATGATGTCATCGTAACTAAATAATCTACTGCCCGAGGCATCCTGCAAAATCGCATAATAGGCATTTAAATCAATTTCCATCTCTTTGGCGATGTCCTGAACCTTGGCATCTTTGCCGGTACGAGCCTCGATAATCTTGATTGCCTCGGCCACTTTCCTCGACTTTCTGTGTACAGACCGTGGCGCCCAATCTCCTTTGCGCACTTCGTCCAACATCGAACCGCGTATTCTTATACCAGCATAGGTTTCAAAACTTGCCCCCTTGGATACATCGTACTTTTTTGCTGCCTCTAACAAACCTATCATTCCAGACTGGATTAAATCATCAACTTGCACACTGGCAGGCATCCGGAGAAGCAAATGATGGGCAATTCGTTTAACTAACGGCGCGTATTTCACCACCACCTCGTTCAAATATTCTTCACTTACCTTGCCGCCAATCTGGACGTTATTAAGTACTGCAACCCCACTGGCTGAAGCCATCGTCAGTCATCCCATTTTTTTATAGCGCTAGCCTAAACTTAAATCCGGTATTGACGATCTACTAAATAGCAGAGCTTCAACTCCAATGTTTAGCTTAAGCGGAAAAAAGAAATCATTTCTTTATTCACTATTTACCAACAGTTTCCACCCTGGTTGTTTGCTTGTTATCCTGCACTTCTTGCCAGACAACACGCCCAACTCTTTAGTGACCAAGTACGCTAATCAACCCGATAAAGGTCTAGAGGCACTACTACCCGCACTGTTGTATCCCCAACGTTTTCTGACTATTGCGTTAGCGTAGCTTAGATGTATTTCAGGCAATTAATTACGTGCCCCAATTCCGAATACATAAACTTCACCAGCACCGATTTAGACAGACTGTGAATTAAGGTAGCAATAATTGTTCCAAGACCTTGAATAGCATGAGAAATCGCGCTATAGGCAAGTGAGGGCAAGCACTTTGAACCATTGTGCAAGCTAGAGAGGGATTGTTTTTTTTGCGTAAATTCGCCGGGGTCTTGACGAATCAACCGCGATACCGCCAAATTCTCGGCGATTTTGCGCTCGAAGCAAATCCTATTCGGATAATTTTTGGTAAGTAATTGTAAAACTGTGGTTTTTATTCAAGAGCGATAGAAATGCTTTGACTAATCGAGTCCAGCCAGCATCTCAGGCAATCAACGAGCCTGAGAAGTCAGGCTTTCGGGGGGGTAACGCCCATCTGCCCCATGTATTTACCACCTCTTTGCTTATAGGTTGTTTCGCATTGTTCATCTGACTGATAGAACAGCATTTGCGCAACACCTTCATTGGCATATATTTTCGCGGGCAGTGGGGTTGTATTAGAAAACTCAAGGGTTACATGGCCCTCCCATTCAGGCTCCAGTGGCGTTACATTAACAATGATACCGCATCGAGCATAGGTAGATTTTCCAAGGCATATCGTTAGCACGTCTTTAGGAATTCGGAAATATTCGATCGTCCGTGCCAGTGCAAAAGAATTAGGTGGGATAATGCAAATTGGCTCATTAATGGAGACAAAGCTTGTTTCATCGAAGTTTTTGGGATCGACCACATTGGTGGTGTGCACGTTTGTGAAAATTTTAAATTCGGCGGCGCAGCGCACATCGTAACCATAACTGGATGTGCCATAGGAAATCACCTTAGCTCCACCAACATGGCGAACCTGTTGCGCTTCAAATGGATGGATCATCCCTTGTTCGGCTGCCATCTGCCTTATCCACCTATCCGCTTTAATGCTCATTTTTGGTTCCTCTGCCTCGACTCAAATTCTGCCCTAATGTTCGCAGCGCGAATGATAATTCCTTCTGACACAGAGTTCACGCGATAACTCACTGCTTTCAAATTTATTAGGTACATTGCCCAAAAATCTACTCTGGGCTTTTTTAGGGACCCCAATTTAGAGTATTATCCTCTGTACTGTCGAACTGTTTTCGATATTTGATTCAAGCTGAAGATTTTGACTGGCAAACACGCCACGATGTCTTGCCGTAAGTGTTGGAAGGCCATTTACTGAATTCCACCCGAAGACTGCGATCGCAGGGCATGCTCGTTGTCAGTATCAAATCAGCAGTTAACAGATGGATACCCGGAGGATTGCTCGGTGCAAAAATGGCAATGTTTAGTGTGTAGCTTCATCTACGATGAGGAATTGGGTTTACCCGAAGACGGTATAGCCCCTGGCACTAGTTGGAATGAAATCCCGGATGACTGGATGTGCCCCGACTGCGGCGTCACTAAAGAAGACTTCGAACTGATCGAAAGTTGATAGAGAAAAACCGAATTACACATCCAAGTAGTAGAAGGATCGCAACGTGAAACAAAGAAAAATTCTGGTATCCAGCGCCCTACCCTATGCTAACAGCAGCATACATCTCGGGCATTTGATGGAGGTTATTCAAGCAGATATCTGGGTTCGCCTGCAAAAATTACGCGGCCATGACTGTGTCTATGTTTGCGCAGATGACGCCCATGGCACTGCTATCATGTTAAGCGCTGAAGCTCAGGGGGTCACACCCGAGCAATTAATTGAACGCATCAATCAGGAACATCAAGCTGATTTTGCTGATTTTCTCATCGGTTTTGACAATTATTATTCAACTCACTCATCTGAGAATCGCGTACTTTCTGAGTCGATTTATAAGGCACTGGATGATAATGGGCACATTGCCAAGCGTCACATCAAACAGCTTTTTGACCCAGAGAAACAGCTGTTTCTGGCAGACCGTTATATTAGGGGCACCTGTCCGAAATGCAAGGCTGAAGATCAGTACGGTGACAATTGTGAGTCCTGCGGTTCCACCTACAGCCCATCGGATTTAATTAATCCAAAATCTTCGATTTCCGGTGCCACACCCGTGGAGAAGGAATCAGAGCATTATTTCTTCAAACTTCCCGAATTTCGTGAAATGCTCATAAAATGGACTCGCAGTGGAACATTGCAGGTGCCGGTAGCTAACAAGGTTAGCGAATGGCTGGATGATGAACTCCAGGAATGGGATATCAGTCGCGACGCACCCTATTTTGGGTTCGAAATACCTGATGCTCCTGGTAAATATTTCTACGTCTGGCTTGATGCGCCGGTGGGCTATATGGCCAGTTTTAAAGACCTCTGTAATCGCTCAGATTATCAGTTCAACGATTATTGGAACCAGGGGCAAGATACTGAGCTGTATCATTTTATTGGCAAAGACATTATTAATTTTCACACACTGTTCTGGCCAGCCATACTAACCAGTGTGGGGTATCGTACGCCAACTGCAGTATTTGCCCACGGTTTTCTCACAGTAGACGGCACCAAGATGTCCAAGTCCCGCGGCACCTTTATCAATGCCCGCACTTATCTTGATCACCTGAACCCCGAATACTTACGCTACTACTTGGCGGCAAAACTCTCCTCTGGAGTGGATGACCTGGATCTGAATCTGGAAGATTTTACCCAGCGGGTAAATTCCGACCTTGTAGGTAAAGTAGTCAATATAGCCAGCCGGTGTGCAGGTTTTATTGGCAAAGGCTTCGACGGCAAGCTGTCCGAAACGCTGGATGATGAAAAACTGATTAGTGGTATTCAATCTGCCAAGGCAGAAATCACTGAGCTTTATGAGCAACGAGAATTCGGCAAAGCCATACGACTAATCATGGCATCTGCAGACAAAGCCAACCAGTATATAAACGATAAACAGCCCTGGATTATTGCCAAGGAGGATAAACACGCCACTGAACTACAACAAATCTGCAGCACCGGAATCAATGCTTTTCGCTTGCTGATCTGTTATCTGAAACCGGTATTACCCGCCATGGCGGAACAAGCCGAAGCCTTTCTTGGAATTGAGCCATTGCGCTGGAATGATTCCGACTCAATCCTGCTCGGGCACAAAATTAATAAGTTCAAACAGCTGATGACCCGAGTGGAGTCTGATAAGGTAGCAGCCATGGTTGAAGCGACGAAAGCAGAGATGGAAAAAGCACAGCAAGCCAGTTCTGCAACAACAAGTGGGACAGCTGTTGATACTAGCTTTGAGCCAGAGATTGATTTTGATAAGTTCGCCAAGATCGATTTACGCGTAGCTCAAATTACCCAAGCGGAGCACATTGAAGGGGCCGATAAATTAATTAAGTTGACTCTCGACCTCGGTCTAGACGAAAAAGGTAAGCCCTTGTCCCGGACTGTATTTTCCGGCATCAAGTCAGCCTATAAGCCGGAAGATTTGCTTGGCATGCACACGGTAGTTGTAGCCAATCTAAAACCCCGCAAAATGAAATTCGGCATTTCCGAGGGTATGATTCTGGCAGCGGGTCCGGGGGGAGAGGCAATTTGGTTGCTGGAACCTCACAGTGGCGCAAAACCAGGCATGCGAATTACTTAATCAAATCGCGGCACGGCTTGGTTTGTGTCGAATTAGTGCCTAATTCATACTTTTTCGGTCTTATTTAAAACACAGCACCGCTCGCGCATGGTTGCCCAATAGCCGACTAAAGTAATAAGCTTAGGTCCATTAATCTGCTTAGCAGCCTTACTTACAGGAAGAGTTATGAGTAATTGCAATTATCGAAGAATTCCGAAATTGATCCTCAACACGGCGTTGGCTGCTGCCGGTTTTGTATTTACCCTTACCCTGTTGGCTCAGAGCTCAGAAATTCAAACAATCGAAGATTCCGTTATAAAAATATACACCACCCAGGCTGCTCCTGATTATTTCACTCCCTGGCGCTTACTCAACCCTCGCCAAAGCGGCGGCTCAGGATCAGTTATTGCAGGAAACCAGATACTGACAAATGCCCATGTGGTCGCCAATGCCAGCTATGTGCAAGCACAAAAGCATAACGATCCGCAAAGATATCAGGCCCGGGTAACCTTTATCTCCCATGAAGCTGATCTGGCACTTATAACGGTAGACGAACCTGGATTTTTCAGCGACCTCAAAGCGCTTAGCATCGGAGATTTACCCGATCCGCACGAGGAAGTCTCAGTGTATGGCTATCCGATGGGCGGCAAAACCTTGAGTATAACCAAGGGCATTCTGTCTCGAGTTGAACAACAGATTTATGCCCACGCCAGTGCTTTCTTGCTCGCCGGACAAATTGATGCAGCGATTAACCCAGGCAACAGTGGGGGGCCGGTAATCGTCGACGAGCAGATTGTCGGCGTGGTGATGCAGGCGAACAGCGGGGGCCGCTCGGAAAACCTGGGTTATTTTGTGCCACCCTCTATTATTCATCATGTTCTTCAGGATAGCCTGGATAACATCAACGACGGATTTCCCGACTTGGGTTTTCGCACCCAAACTCTGGACAGCCCTTCAGCAAAAGCAGCTTACCGACTCAAACCGGATCAAAATGGTGTGCTGGTCATAAAAGTTTTCGAAGATTCCCCAACATTTGGCATCCTGCAGCAGAACGATGTCATTCTAAAGATTGATGAGTATGACGTAGCAGACGACGGCAGTATTGAGTTAACCAGCGACCTACTTACAGATTACAAACACGCCATAGATCTGCACCACACCAACGAGCCAATTGAAATCACCTATTCACGCCATGGTGAAACCGCCAGTGTGACGCTCAATGCAGACAAAGCTCGCGCTAGTTACAGTCTGGTTGGCGGCGAAAAATTCGACGAGATACCGAAATACTATATTTACGGAGGCATCCTCTTTGTACCTTTGAACATGAACCTGATCAAACGCTGGGGGAACGATTGGGGTAGGTCGGCACCTGTTAGCTTGCTACAAGCTCGCAGTGAATGGAGTGAACCGGACCGCCGCGAACTCGTTGTTGCTTTGCAGGTGTTAGCCTCCGATGTGAACCTCGGATATCACGATTGGCGCAACTGGATTGTAGAAACGGTCAACGGAGAGCCAGTTCGTGACTTTGCTCATTTTTCTGGCATGGTGAGAGGTAACCTGGAAGAAAATCTCGTACTTGAGAATAAAAATGGCTACCAGATGATCATCAACCACCTCGAAGCTATAGCAAGCGAAGAGAAAATTTTGGCGCAATATCGCATCCCGGCAGCTTTCTCGAAAGACTTGTTCGAAGAATAGGTCGGCGTTTTCCAAAGCAGATGCTGAGCCAATGTCACATCTAAACAGCAGCCTGCTGCCATGTTAGAATTGCTGACACGAAAAGTGCCCGCGTCGAGCTGGAGAACAAAAACTCCGTGACAGATTTTCTCAGTATCCTGATTGCCGCCGCTGTGGTCAATAATGTAGTGCTAGTCCAATTTCTTGGGGTCTCTGCGTTTTACGCTGGTAGTAATGGGCTAAAGAATGCAATTGAGATCGCCTTGCTCAGTGCCACCGTACTGATTGTTGCTTCCCTGACAAACCTATTACTTACCAAAACCATTCTAGCCCCGCTTAATCTAATGTTCCTGCAACTGATTTGCTTCGTCGCAGTCAGTGGCAGCCTTACTGTGCTGATCTTTCAATGGTTGCGGCAAAAATTTCCTGATTCCCTGCACCGACTACATCTTCATATAATTCTTGTTGGTGGCAATAGTGCAGTAATTGGCATTTCAATACTCAACACCCGCAACGGCCTAAGCTTCACCGAAAATATTGCCAATAGCATTGGTGCCGCAGTCGGTTTTGCTCTGGTGATGATTGGCTTTGCGGCACTTCGGCAACGACTGGATACAGCCGATGTCCCACAATCATTTCGCGGACCGGCAATCCATTTGATTAGTGCTGGCATAGTTGCTATGTGTTTCCTTGGGCTAGCCGGACTGGTGTAGAAAATGTTTCCTTTGATCGACACGGCTTATTTCCAAATCCTTGCTTTCACGGTATTGGGTGTAGGCATAATTTGGCTGATACTTATCACCTTCCGGTACTTAAAAACTGAATCCAACAAACAACAGCTAAGCCTAATCGATCAAATCAATGCCCTGCTACCGCAGACACAATGTGGCCACTGTGGTCATCCCGGTTGTTTGCCTTATGCGCGGGCGATAAGTCATGGCGCGGCTATCAACCAATGTCCACCTGGTGGTAAGCACACAATTCAAGCCCTATCTATCTTGCTTAATCAGGCTAATGAACCACTGAACCCCTGTCACGGCGAGCATACCGAGCCACTTGTGGCAGTTATTCGAGAAGGCGAATGCATTGGTTGCACAAAGTGCATCCAGGCCTGCCCGATTGATGCCATACTCGGCGGCACCAAGCTCATGCATACAGTAATCGAGAGTGAGTGCAATGGCTGTGACCTGTGCCTCGAACCCTGCCCTGTGGATTGCATAGACCTGATTCCAAGACCCGGTAAACAACTGAGGCAATGGCCACTACCTAGCCACATCGATGTTGACCAACATAACATTGGCGCCAACCCATGAGGTTCCTCTCCCTATTCAATCATGACTCGAGTCGTATTCAGCTTCGAAAATCTTCTGGAGGGATCAAACCGCTTTCCAATAAAGCAAGTTCGCTGCGTTCAAGAATCATGTCAACTCCAATTCCTAAAATATTAGTCCTGCCCCTTTTACAACATAAGGGCACACCAGCCAAACCCATAGCCAAGTCGGGAGATAGGGTTTTGAAGGGACAGAAAATCGCGGAGGCTGCTGATGCAAGCAGTGCGCCTGTTCACGCACCTACATCTGGAAGAATAACAGGGATAGGGCTACACGCCCTGCCTGACGAGTTCGGTACATTGGCAGCATGCATCACGCTGGCAAGTGATGGAAATGACCAGGCCATCAAGACCACGTTCACCGCCGATTTCCAAAACATGAGCGAGAGTGACTTACTGGAGCGCATTCGAGATGCGGGTATTGTCGGTATGGGGGGAGCAGGTTTTCCGACCTATCTTAAACTTCAATCCAGCAATGAGCATCCTGTCGATTTTCTTATTATTAATGCTGTCGAATGCGAACCGTACATTACTGCCGATGAAGCGTTAATCAGAGAACATGCCTGCGATGTTGTTACTGGCGCTAACATACTGAAGCGTGTCACGGGTGCTAAACAATGCATTGTCGCTATTGAAGATAGCAAAATAGATGCAATAGCCGAACTTAAATTAGCTGCCTTAAATTCAGCAATACAAATAGCCATTATTCCTGAAAAATATACAGCTGGAAGCGAAAAACAATTGATTCACTCTGTCACAGGTCGGGAAGTTCCAGCAGGTAAATACCCGGCTTCAATAGGTGTATCGCTGCATAATACCGGAACCGCTTTTGCCATTTACAAAGCCATTTGCGAAGCAGAACCCTGTATTTCCAGAATTACGACCGTCACTGGCTCAACCTTGAAGACTCCAAAAAATTTTCATGTATTAATAGGGACACCTATTGCCTTTTTATTTGATCTTTGTGGTGTCGATCAAACTAAGCTGTCAAGAATCGTTGTAGGCGGGTCGCTTATGGGTACCTGCCTGCCAGACATTAACGCACCAATTATAAAAACCACAAATTGCCTAATCGCCGGTTCAGCGGAGGAATTTACGGAACCACAACCAGAACAGGCATGTATTCGCTGTAGCTTTTGTGCCGACGTCTGTCCGGTGAATTTGTTGCCTCAGCAACTCTATGCTAGTAGTCGATGCCAGGATTATCAGCAAGCTGATAATTTTGGCTTATTCGATTGCATTGAATGCGGAGCCTGTGCCTACGTTTGCCCAAGTCATATCCCATTAGTTCAATACTACCGGGCCAGCAAATCGGAGATTGAAAAACAAAGAACTAACCGGCATAACGCAGACAAATGGCAGGCACGTTTTCAGTTTCATCAGTATCGATACAAGAGAGAAAAAAAACAAAAGCTTCTGCAGAGTTCTAGTATAGAACACCAACCAGAAACAGAACACAATAAGCAAGCTGATTTCTCGCGAGAAAAAGCTCGGTTAGAAATTAGTGAAGCAGTTGCGCGGGTTAAAGCCAGACGATCAAAACTGATTACCACTTCCTCCGTCGCCACAGAGCGGGAGGATAAACCATGAACAAAGTAATTTATTGTTCTCCGCAATTAAATGGCCAGCAAAGCATCGGCAAAATCATGTTGTGGGTAATGACGGCCTGCATTCCTGGCGTAGCCGCCTCCACCTGGTTTTTTGGCTGGGGCACAGTGCTTAACATTTTAGTCACCATGATTTTTGCCGTTGCACTTGAAGCACTCATACTCTGGCTGCGCAACAAATCTTTGCGGATTCACCTTGCCGACAACAGCGCTTTACTCACAGCCGTTATTATCGGCATTGCTATTCCACCAGGTTCGCCTTGGTGGTTATTGTTTAGCGGAATTTGCTTTGCTATTGTAGTTGCCAAACACGCGTACGGTGGTATAGGTCAAAACCCGTTCAACCCCGCGATGTGTGGTTATGTGTTGCTGTTGTTAACTTTTCCCTTGAATATGACTACCTGGCACCTTCCCGTGGATACGCTTTTTGATGAACTACAGTTTTCTACTTTAAGTTGGACCAGCTTCATGTTTAGTTTACAGTTATGTTTTCCGGCATTAACCTCCGATGATGTTCAATTAACAGAGTACCTTGACGGCTTTGCCATGGCTACTCCGCTTATCGAATACGAGCTCGCTAAAAGCAGTGCTGTTCTTGTAGCGTTGAAAAATAATACATCGTTGTTTGCCAGCACCTCAAACACTGGTTGGGAAATCGTCAATTTTGGTTTCTTACTTGGCGGCCTGTTCTTGCTCACTAAAAAAATAATTAGCTGGCAAATTCCCCTCAGCATTATTATGACTATCACTGTTCTATCGCTGCTCTTTTATGCACCGGGTTCAACCGCCGTTTATGGGGAGACCTACCTCCATCTATTCGGTAGCGCCACTATGATCGGCGCATTTTTTATAGCCACAGACCCGGTGAGCGCAGCAACCACCCCTATGGGGCGAATAATTTATGGCATAATCATTGGAGTAGCTATTTATAGCATCAGGGTTTGGGGCAGCTATCCGGATTCAATTGCTATTGCTGTTTTATTAGGGAACTTTTTCGCTCCGCTCATCGATCATTTTTGCAGACCGAGAATCTACGGACATTCAACGAGATCAGGCTTATGAGTTTGCTGGAGTCTAATGCCAGACAGAAATCAACGCTGTGGCATAACAACACCGTAGTGGTGCAATTGCTCGGTTTGAGCCCGGTGCTCGCAGTATCAACTTCTGCGATTAATGGCCTGGTGTTAGGGATAGCAACGGCTCTTGTTCTATTGTTTTCCTGTGCAGCCGCGTCGCTTTATGGCTCTAGAATTAATCAGACTTGGCGCCTATTGTGGTTTCTCTGCATTATGGCTTTCTTTACTACACTCATTGACTTGTTTCTGCAATGGCAGTATTTTTTCTTATACAGCAGACTTGGTATTTACGTACCCCTTATATGCTGCAATAGCGCAATATTCGTGAGAATGGAAATATTCTCGCGCAACAATAAACTGGGCGATACACTGCTTGATGCTGCCGCCACCGGTACCGGCTTTCTCGGTGTTATTATAACTCTCGCCATAACCAGGGAGTTTCTTTCTACAGGCATGGTGTTTAAAGATTTCGGTTTACTCGTTCCCTTGTGCAGTGACGCTGGTCTCAATATGTCAGCTTATATCGTTACTAATGATTTAACTTTCATAACCCTAGCACCAGGAGCGCTGATCAGTCTAGGCGTGTTGATTGCGATCAAGAATTTTATAGATAGAAAAAAATTAATCAATGAGCCGGAACAAAGTAAAAATATTGAGCCTGCTGAACGTGCACGGGTGACAAATCGTTAATGAACAAATTAAACCGCACTGAGATTTTTCAGCGTCTTCGCAATGAAGATCCAAACCCAACCACGGAACTAAAGTTTAATTCAACTTTTGAATTGTTGATTTCTGTCATTCTCTCAGCTCAGGCCACTGACGTTAGCGTCAACAAGGCAACCGCTATATTGTATAAGGATGCAAACACGCCTGAGGCTATAAAGAATTTAGGTGTGGAGGAATTAAAAGAATATATAAAAACTATCGGGCTATTCAACACCAAGGCCACAAATATCATCAAAGCCTGCACCCTGCTTGTAGAGAAGCATGACTCACAGGTACCTCGTACTAGAGAAGAATTGGAAACATTGCCCGGTGTTGGCCGGAAAACAGCGAATGTAGTTCTCAATACGGCTTTTCGAAAAGTAGCCATGGCAGTCGACACGCATATATTTCGCGTCTCGAATCGAACCGGCATCGCGCCGGGCAAGAACGTACTTGTAGTTGAAAAAAAACTATTAAAATTCGTGCCCGATGAATTTATTCTGGATGCCCATCATTGGCTAATACTACATGGCAGATATGTCTGCGTCGCACGCAAACCCAGATGCGGTGCTTGTGTAATTGAGGACTTATGTGAGTTTAAACAGAAGCTTGTAGACTAAATTTACGCTTTATAAATTGCTATTTTACTCCTTCATCAGGAGTTGCAAGTGTTGCAATACCGGTCTATTAATAACAAGACTGACCAAAGAGGAATAAACCATGCTAAGCAGCTTACGCGAGACCTTTGAAAATATTGCAGAAAACTCTCAAATATGGACCTGGGCATTATTTAGCGTCCTGACATCAGCTATGTTTATGACTCACGGCTATGCGAAACTTTTCGGAGATAATCCACAATCATTTCGCGGGGCGCAGTGACTATTGTCAATATCGGTGAGTTAATTTCGTTCCCCATGCTCTTTGAAATTAATGCACTGTTTCTTGCCGGTTCGGTAGACTGTTTTGGCGGTATGTTGCTGGCGCTTGGGTTGTGGACTCAACTAATAGCCTTATTCGCGGCGTTTTTAATGCTAATGGCTTACTTAACCTCCCATCTTGCATGGCTTTCAACGCTCAATCGAGGTTAATTGGCCGCCATGTATATTCTCAGCTATCTCATTTTATTCCCCTACGGTAGTGGGCTCTGCCGTCTCGATACCTGGCGCGCGGCACGCCGACAAGATAAATTGGCGTCCTGCCGATCAGACAATGGATGATCGTATGTTTAATATATTTGGAATTGGCACTTAGGTAGTTAATGCCTGTACAGGGATTTAGAAAAGAGTACTGTTTTTCATAATAGTAGCCTACCAACACTCACCTAGTTACTCGCTTAAAACTGCATATACAAATTGTTGAAATTGTAAATACACCATGCTTGTAGATAGCATTTGCACCGCTCCGACATGATCTATCCCCAGAGGTTTTGAAAGAATCGATGCGCTTCCACCGGGCACATTCTTAATGAAATTCACAAGTGAATTATAATTAGTTTGCAAATGGTCGGGCTCAATGCTGGTTAGATATTGAATCCGTGAGGTGGAAAGAGTTGCGGATGCGATGCCGGCAGTTGTATGGCAGATACTACAACGCAGTTGAATAATCTGGCTTGAAATATTTGCGGTAAAGAGGGTCAGACTCGCAGGGCCTTCTTGATTCATCCCTACAGAATTTAATCTGAATAGTATTGGGTCTTGCCCAACAAGCGCAAGTTGTAAATTATAAGAAACTCCCTCGTATGTCAGCACCGGTATAGTGAGAATATTGTTGGCGAAGCTGCTTGCGCCAACATCACTAGCATTAGTTAGGGGATTGGCTGCCAGAAGACTGAACTCAATCGGGTCAGTTTCAAAATGCAGCGTAAGTTGCACTGAATAAAAATCAGCTCCGACTTGTAACACCGGAATTGCAAGGACGTTGCCATCAATAGATGCTTCTTCGGCGTGAGAAATTGAAAACGTAAAAATCAGGGTGGTTACAACGAAGGTCAAAATTTTTCTAAAACCTTTCATTCGAAGTCCACATTCTCCATAGCAGTTGGCCATTGACTAATACCCTATTCGGTTCAGATTATTATACTTATTCTATTGTTGCTCAGCAGGTGACTTGTAATTATTAATAATCCCCTACGACCTGCCTTTTTCCCCAGCAATGCGCAGCCGCAGCGCATTTAGCTTGATAAAACCCGCCGCATCAGCCTGATTATAGGCACCGGCATCATCTTCGAAGGTCGCAATGTCTTCATCAAACAGAGAATCAACCGACTCCCTACCTACCACAGTCGTATTACCTTTATACAGTTTTAACGTGATCTTGCCATTTACATAGACTTGGGAGTTGTCAATTAGCGCCTGTAGCGCGACTCGCTCGGGTGCCCACCAGTAACCGTTGTACACCAGGGATGCGTACCGCGGCATTAGATCGTCTTTTAGATGAGCCAATTCTCTATCCAGAGTCAGTGACTCAATAGCGCGGTGTCCCTTCAACATGACGGTGCCGCCCGGTGTTTCATAACAACCCCTAGACTTCATCCCAACATAGCGATTCTCAACAATATCGGCACGCCCAATCCCGTTGGCTCCGGCGATCTGATTTAACCTAGCCAGTACGGTTGCTGGTGACAATTTTTCGCCATCAATAGCGACTATGTCACCGCGTTCATATTCCAGCTCGATATAGACTGCCTGATCCGGCGCTGATTCCGGTGACGCGGTCCATAACCACATCGTTTCCTCCGGCTCCGCGGCAGGATCTTCCAGAATATCGCCTTCATAAGAGATATGCAGCAGGTTGGCATCCATGGAATAAGGCGACTTTGTGCCCAGCTTCTTCTCCACGGTTATATTGTGCTCCTCACAATAAGCTAGCAAAGTATCACGGGATGTAAGATCCCATTCCCGCCAGGGAGCAATCACTGCTATCGAAGGGCTCAGCGCATAAGCGCTCAGCTCGAATCGTACCTGGTCATTACCTTTGCCAGTCGCCCCGTGGGAGATGGCATCAGCCCCAGTTTCAGCGGCTATTTCGACCAGTCGCTTGGCTATAAGTGGTCGCGCAATTGAAGTCCCCAGTAGGTATTCACCTTCATACAAGGCATTAGCTCTGAACATGGGGTTTACGTAGTCACGCACGAACTCTTCGCGTAAATCCTCAATGTAAATCTCCTTAATCCCCATGGCCTCGGCTTTGGCACGAGCTTGTTCCACTTCTTCGCCCTGCCCGATATCAGCAGTGAAGGTAACCACTTCACATTCATAGGTTTCTTGCAGCCATTTTGCTATTACAGAGGTATCAAGACCACCTGAGTACGCTAAAACTACTTTATCTATGCCAGACATTTCATTACTCCTGAGCTATTGGAAGCACCCTGCTTAAGAAGGAAGGTACCGCTGGAAACCCCGACCCGGCAACGAATAGTCCAAGACGTTGGTCGGGTCTCCGAAAAAAAGACGCGTATTCTAGCATGGGACAGCCGAATTAACTCAATGGGTAATTCAGCTGTCGTGCTAATTCCGTTACAATGTGCACAATCCCTTAACAAGTACTTTTTAAATGACCACCGATTACTTAACCCTGATTCAACCCGACGACTGGCACCTGCATCTACGTGACGAAACTGCGTTGGCAAACACAGTTCCCTTCAGTGCCCGCGTTTTTCAGCGTGCTATCGTCATGCCAAATCTTAAAACACCAGTCACATCAGTGGCGGCTGCCTTAGCCTATCGGGAACGGATTTGTTCCGCTGTACCTGAGGGTTGCAACTTCGAGCCCTTGATGACGCTGTATTTAACCGACAATATTACCACTGATGAAATTGTGAAGGCCCACTACAACGAGCACGTCCAGGCTTTAAAATACTACCCTGCTGGTGCCACTACAAATTCAGATAGTGGTGTGACTTCAGTAGAGAAAATTTTTCCTGCACTCGAAAAGATGACAGAGCTCAGTATACCCTTGTTAGTCCACGGCGAAGTCACAGATGAGACTGTGGATATATTTGATCGCGAGGCTGTATTTATTGATACCGTGCTACAACCTGTCATAGAGCGTTTCCCAAAATTAAAGATTGTGCTTGAACACATTACGACCAGTCAAGCCGTCAGTTTTGTGTCCGAGCAATCGGAGCATATTGCGGCAACTATCACTGTTCATCATTTGCTCTATAATCGAAACCACCTGTTAGCCAGAGGGGTCAGGCCGCATTTTTATTGCTTGCCCGTTCTTAAACGAGACAGCCACCAAGCCGCACTGGTGGCAGCCGCTATAAGCGGCAATCCTAAATTTTTCTTGGGTACAGACTCTGCTCCCCACACTAGAGTATCGAAGGAAACGGACTGTGGCTGTGCTGGAGTTTTTTCAGCACCGGCTGCACTGGAACTCTATGCTGAAATTTTTGAAAAAAATAACGCATTGGATAAACTTGAAGGATTTGCCAGCCTGTTTGGACCTGATTTCTACCAATTGCCCCGGAATGAAATGCAAATAGTATTACAAAAAGAACCCTGGGAAATGCCAGCCGAATTCCAGCTAGGTCCAGAGTCTGTCGTACCAATAAACGCATCGGGCACCATAAACTGGCGTGTTTCTGGAGATACTGCGTGAATCACATCGAACTGGAGAATGCTCCTGAAAACCAACTCGTCGACAGGTTTCGAACCTATCTCCCTGTAGTCGTAGATATCGAAACCGGAGGCTTCAACTCAGATACCGATGCCATTCTCGAGATCGCGGCGGTAATATTGAGCATGGATGACGCGGGTAAACTTGAAATCAAGCAAACTTTTTTCCAGCGCATAGTCCCATTTGAAGGCTCCAATATTGAAGAAGCCGCCTTGAAATTTACTGGAATTGATCCTTATCATCCACTACGTATAGCTCGCCCAGAAAAAGATGTTTTTCAAACCCTATTCAAGATAATTCGCGATGCCGTAAAAGTGAACTCGTGTAAGCGTGCAATTTTAGTCGGGCATAACGCCCATTTTGATCATGGTTTTATCAACGCAGCTAGTGAGCGGCATAGCTTAAAGCGTAATCCATTCCACCCTTTCTCCAGTTTTGATACTGCCACCCTTGGTGGGTTGGCCTATGGACAAACTGTTTTATCGCGGGCATGTGAAATGGCAGGAATTGCATTCGAAAATGACCAGGCCCACTCTGCTAATTATGATGCTGAGAAGACTGCTGATTTATTCTGCAAGATAGTCAATAAATGGCGAGCCCTAGGCGGCTGGCCTCCCGGGGAGAAATAACAATCCGGTGAGGCTTGTTAATTTGTTCGCTACCAATGCATCGCACAAGCCAAGATGTGCGGCGCAGCACTTCAATGAATTTTATTCCGCTGCAGGTTCTGCACTATCGTCACCAGAGCCTTCAACCAACGATTGCAACTCCCCTTTCTCGAACATTTCCGTCATGATGTCACAGCCACCAACCAGCTCACCGGAGACATAGAGCTGCGGGAAAGTCGGCCAATTAGAGACAGCCGGAAGTGTAGAGCGAATTTCTGGATTACTGAGGATGTCCACATAAGCGAAACGTTTACCACAGGACATAAGCATTTGAGTAGCCTGAGCGGAAAACCCGCATTGAGGCTGTTCTGGGCTTCCTTTCATGTAGAGCAAAATGTTATTTGAATCAATTTGTTGCTGGATGGTTTCTTCTGTACTCATTATCTTACCTATTTATCCAATTACCCATTATCTAAAGCGTAACTGTTCGGTTTCGCTTGCTTAATCGGCAGGGTGACTTAAAACAGAATAGACATTCTACCCTTTCAGTGAATCTGTTGTCACAGCATTTAGCTGATCTGTACAAAGTGTATACCTCGGTTTTAGTCCTTACATTTCGCAAGGGTATGGAGATTCTTTTGGGCGACCTAGTTACAATTCGGGAAGGTATGCTTGTGCGGTCAGCACTAATGAGTGACGGCGACTACCAGCTAGCAGGAGCTTGTAGCCATGCACCGCCGCTTTACTCGAGCAGGGAAAACACACAAAATGTGTTAGCTAGGCGCGCAATAAATTATTCTGTTAGTTACCTGGAGTGAACGTGATGTCTAAACTTCTATCAACCTTTTACTTGCTCTGCACCTGCTCTCTACCCAGCAGTGTTGCTTACAGCGCTACTGTAGATGAAGCCACAGTCCTCGCCGCCATGAGCAAGCCCGGTAGATTGGCAGACGATATCGAACGAGATAATCGTAGCAGACCGCAGACCGTAATTCCCTTACTCAACTTAGAAACGGGTGACCGAATAGTGGATATCTTTGGTAGCGGTGGCTATTACAGCGAGCTATTGGCCAGCGTGCTGGGCGCATCAGGTGAGGCAGTGCTACATAACAATCCGGGCTTCGAGGCCTGGGGCATAAACGGCCTGACCGACCGTTTCGACGGGCGTGATCCGGGCAATATCACTCGCCAAGTCAGTAGCGGCATCAACCTAGACTTAGGTATGGAAACACTTGATGCGGCACTGTTGGTCATGGCATTCCACGATCTGTATGTTATTCCAAAGCGCTACGACGGTGAAAAATATGTTCGAGTCGGCAACCCCGCTAACGTGGGCTATTTCCTGGAACAGATTTATAAGGGGCTGAAGCCTGGCGGCAGGTTTGTACTTATCGATCACGCCGGTGCTGATGAGTCAGACAACGAGACTGCAGCGGAGCTACACCGTATTATCGAGCCTTTTGCTAAAGCAGAAGTTTTACAACAGGGCTTTCGATTTGTCACCAGCTCAGACGCTTTGAGGAATCCTGCTGATGATCGCTCCATGATCGTTTTCGACCTGCCCATCCAGGGCAAGACAGATAGGTTTATTCTGGTGTTCGAAAAATAGGGTTGAAGTTATTAGAAAGTGCCGCTTACCTTCAGAGCCAAAATTCTGCCTGCCCCGCGACAATTGTATTCAATCTCTTCAAGAATCTGATCACTGATACGGCCTACAAAACGGGTACGGTCCCGACAATCGTCAATACCACTTGCATTTTGAACATCTAAGCGGAAGGTAATATCATCGAACGCGATTACTTCGAGAAATGCCGCTAGGGACGGGTCTGCATAGTAACCTTCGATGTCATCGATATCCCACAGCTTAGTATTGCCATCGATACGGTTTGTCATGTTGACCCCCCAATTCATTTTCCATTGGGGTACATCATGGCGCAAACCAAAGTCGAAGTCGCCGCGATTGAAGTTATTAAACGGTCTGTCATCGGCCAGTAGCGGGTCATAAATCTCAGAGGTTCTGGCGCTGGCACGACTCGTTACCAATACATTAGGTAAATTGAACTTGTTGAGGCGAATGCTGGCCTTCAGTTCGAAAACCCACATTTCCCCATCGCCGATATTGCCATTGGCAGCACGCAAATCATCTTCCGAAGACGACACATCGATTCTCTGACGAAAATCCTTATGCCGATGTTTGTACAGATTGGCACTTACCACACCCACATCATCGGGCAGACGGTATTCAGCCGTTAAGTTATAGTTCCACCAAAAGTCCGGCCGCAGATTTGTATTACCCGCCTGAGTATTTGAGTCATTGTCTTCGCTGTCTGTGGCGGCAACAAAGTCAGAGAAATTAATCTGCCGAACAAATTTATCGAACAGGAATCGCAACTGCAACTGGGGTGTAATATCAAATCGATAATCTATTTTCGGTTTGAAGAAATCAAAATCACGGGTGTTATTGAAATCTCCGAATTGCTCAATTTCAGAAGTCTCGTAGATAAATGATGTCTCCAACGACATCCTGGAATTAATGCGCCAATTGTGAATGGCAAAGGGCTCATAACGAATTTCCTCTACCCGAGTATTTGCATTAGATAAACTCACAGGCACCAGCCCGCCAAAGGCATCGGATGGGGTGCCGGAATTCAATGCCAGACCAAGCCGCAAATCGGATTCGAGTATGGTCTGAGCCCGCTCCATCCCAAACTCGACACTCTGTTCCGTAAACAGTTTCATGATATAGGAGCCACGGACAATACGTTCCTGCAAAATACTGGCTGCATCTAAGTATAAATTCTTCGATTCGGTGCCAGTAGGGGCAATGTCGAAACGTTCACGGGTACTGGTGGTATCATTTTCATTACTAATAAACAGCACCTTGACCCGGTTACCATTAGAGAACTGATACTCGTAGTCACCGCCAATTTCCCAGTTGCTCTGTTCACCCGGAATGGATTCCCGCTCCAAGAAAGGTGTGCTCGTTATATCTCTCAGATCGGTGGTCCTGCGGTTTACCGTTGTCGGATTATCATTCTGGGAATAAAGTGCGTTTAGGCGGGCTGTGCTATTACTAGAGAATTCATAGCCGAAATTGGTCGACAGTGTGTACTGGGTTTGGTCAATTATGCGATTTTCAAGAATTTGGTCGTTAGGCTGAAAGTCAGCGAGAATACTATGTTCCTTCGAGACCTGATGCTCATAACCTGGCTCGGCAATCGCACTTAGCAGAAAATCCAGACTACCGGCCTTACCTGTATAGTTCAACGAACCACCTGGTTCTGACGTGTCGTCTTCAAATAATTTAGTGGTGATCTCAAGGGACAACGCGGTGTCGGGTAAAACGTCGTAAAGGATAATATTGGCGATCTGGGTACTGCCCCGCACATCCAGCTCACCAGATGTGCCGCGAATTAACTCAATTTCGGAAACCTGGTCAGCACTGATTCGAGCCAGCATGGACTGAGTATTGTTGTTCTTCCCCGCCACGCGTTTACCGTTTACCAATACTTGTGTACCGTTGCTCCCGCTACCCAGCCCCCGGCCGCCACGAGATGCACCACGACTGGAGGAACCTGCCGCATTACTGGAAATATTCATTCCCGGAATTCTATTTATCATATCCAGCGCAGTAACGGGTGAGTACTCAGCAAAATAAGCCGCTGCATAAGAGATAGTTGATTCATCGCCCACGTTGTTTTGGGCGTACACCAACAAAGGGGCAGCGGCCAGAGCGAGAAGTGGTATAGATTGGAAAATTTTTGCCTTGGTTCTGCTTAAGTACTGCAGGTTTTCAGCAACAATTCGGTAATGCCTCAATTTAATGCCCCTTATTTGACCAAAATAATTCACTGGCAACAATGGATAGCGGCAATTATAGAGAAGGCTGACCTAAAGATATGTGATAAATTGCAAGCTTTCTAAGAGCCGCGCAAAAATCACGGGTTAACCACTGATTGCCTATTTTGATCCCCACCCCCCACCTCCCGGGGTCTTTATCAATAAGCGGTCACCAGCCTCAACCGAAACCGTGCACTTGGCTGGTAATAGCTTCCCATTCAGGCTGTTTTCTCCCCTAGCTCCGTCAAAGCCTCCCTGCAGCCCCCATGGAGCGTAGCTACGCCGCTCGCTCAGCAGGCTGATTTGTGCGGGCTGAAGGAATTCATATTCTCTAATCACACCATCACCACCAGCGTGTTCTCCGTCACCACCACTGCCTTTACGCACCGCATATTTTCTAACGCGCAGTGGATAATGCATTTCCAAACTTTCCACAGGGGTATTCAGCGTATTGGTCATGTGGGTATGCACCGCACTTAAACCTGCTTGCTGCGGTCCTGCACCCATTCCTCCGGCAATGGTTTCGTAATAATCCCAGCGACTTCCCGTGCCTGAGTCAATATTGCCCATGGCAATATTGTTCATTGTCCCCTGGCTCGCCGCGGGAATTCTTGCTGGCATTGCTTGTGCAAGCGCTCCAAATACGAGGTCCACCAAGCGCATCGAGGTCTCAACATTCCCGGCAGCAACCGCTGCCGGTCGAAACGCATTGAGCACTGATCCTTTACGAGTTTTTAACTTGATACGCCGAAACAATCCTTCACAGGCTGGTGCTTCTGCAGGCATTAAGCATCGAAAAGCATAGTATGCCGCCGCCGCAGCGACGGACTCTGGGCAATTGACGTTACCTGCCACCTGATCAGCGCTTTCAGTTAGATCGAGCTCTACGTCCGCCGCATTGATCAGCAGATTCAGCACCAAACGGATGTTCTTCTGCCCCAATCCATCGTTATCCAGATAGTCCTCGAAGCGATAACACCCGTTTTTCAAATCCGCTATAGCAACCGCTGCCAATCGGTCAGCATAATTATTTAGTTCGACCATGCCCTGGTAATAATATTTTTCACCGAGGGATTCCAACAAGGCGTTCAATCGCTCAACTGCAATCTGATTGCATCCAACCTGAGCGGCAAAGTCTCCATCTAATTGCGCTCGTTCGCTGCCATAGAGCAATGTCAGAGCATCAGTTTGTACGTTACCACCGCGCAGCAAAAAGGTCGGCGGGATGATCAGACCTTCTTCTTCAAGCGAAGATGACACGGGCATCGACCCCGGTGTTTCACACCCGATATTTGCATGATGGGCGCGATTGGCTACAAACCCGATCAATCTCTCTCGCCCCCCCCTGAAAACCGGCGCAATAATGGTAATGTCCGGTAAATGAGTGCCGCCGAGAAACGGGTCGTTCAACACCAACATATCCCCGGGTGACCAGTCCTGCTCACCCACAATGCCCTGCATCGCATACGCCATACTTCCTAGATGAACCGGAATATGCGCCGCCTGTGCATACAGCTCACCATTAGAACCAAACAAGGCACAAGAAAAGTCGAGTCGATCCTTTATATTTGGAGAAAAAGCCGTGCGCCTGAGCACCACCCCCATTTCGTCACAAATGGCAGCCACTCTGCTGGCAAAGAGATTCAGCTCAATTGGATTCACTAGTCACCTCGAACGCTGAAGCAAAGCCTATCTAACCGGCCGTGATAAGACAATTGCTCCGTATTAAAT
>CAVOCG010000032.1:0-22144 GCA_963694095.1 Gammaproteobacteria bacterium | reverse complement strand
TACTATTTCGAAAAATCAGCCTTAATAATTGAATATTATCAATTTAACCAGGCACTAAATTTCCACGATAGAACTCACAACTTTATTTACAATACCGTAATCGCTTGCTTCCTCTACGGTCATCCAGTAATCGCGATCCGTATCTTTTGCGACCCGGTCCAGCGACTGCCCGGTTTCATCCGCAATCAGCTGATTAATACGAGTTCGGGTTTTTACTATTTCTTCTGCTTGTATCTTGATATCCGTAGCATCTCCCCGAGATCCGCCAGAGGGTTGGTGAACTAAAAATCGGGTGTTGGGTAAAGCAAATCTATTTTCTTTTTTTGCCGCCAAATAAATCGTTGTCGCTGCACTAGCTACCCACCCTGTGCCAATTACTTTTACTTCGGGTTTGATGAATTTTATTATGTCATAAATCACGTCGCCAGATTCAACATGGCCACCAGGTGAACTAATATAAACAAAAATTTCCTCGTCACTTTCAGCGGCGAGAGCCAGTAATTTTTCGGTAACAGCCCGAGCTATTTTGTCATTAATTTCGCCAAATATGGTGACCGCCCGGGACTTAAATAATTTCTCTGCTACGAGGTTTCCAGCTGCAGAACCTTTCGCTTCATCACCATCTTTTTCTGAAGAGTTAAACGTCATAATTAAATCCTTTTATTATGCACAAGGCTGTTGGTTAGTTCTTAAGAAGGCAATTATTTTCCAAAGGTCATCATCCCCCTGAGGGAAGTTTGAACCAAAGCCAACCATCCGAGTGTCGGGAATGCCGACTGTTACGGTATTAAAAATTTCCTCATCCGCTCCACCGTGTTTCCACTCACAATCGAACAGAAACAGGGCATCCGTATCTTCGGGTGTCAGAGTATGACAATACCCGGCACAAGTTCCCACGAACAAAGCTTCTCCACGTTCAAGCGCTACAGGATCCGCCATAAACCCCTGCACAACAGTCAACTCCGCTGGCTCGCCACCCCCTCCGTCACTACAGGCAATCAATCCAAGTCCAAACACACAAATCAAAACACCAAATCTCAATAACAACTTCATTTCAAAATTCTCCATCGAATTAAACCCAATAACTTCAAACACCCTTAAATAGGGTGTAGATTGAATTACAAATTTCTGTGTGCAGCTAAGACAAGGCAAAAAATTGCGCAAGCGTGCAGCGTACATATTGTACGTGAGCAGCTTAAGCAATTTTTTAACGCCGTATTAGCAATCACAGGAGTTCGTAAACAATCTACTAGAATTGTCCTTGTCTAAGTTTGAATACAAATAACTGCCCACCCATTGGCACAGCGGAAGTACTCGCTCGGTCCCCCGACCCCACCGCAAGATAAGTCTCACCATTTTGTTGATAGACAATTGGCTGACTGCGAATTCCGCCACCAGCATTAAAGGTCCATAGCTCTTCGCCTGTTTCCGCATTCAGACCAAATATTTTACCAGTACGACTACCTGAAATCACCACGCCACCGGCAGTGCTTACCACACCTGCTCTGACCTGGTTGGCATCCATATAACGCCATTTGACTTCACCGGTATTTATATCGACAGCGGATATGTGGCCGTAGTCTTCACCTTTAGAGGCATCCGACTCAAACCCTCCACCTCCCATATATGTCTGCCCTTCTACATAAACGGAAATACCTTTGCGGAACATCATGCAATTTTCAACTGTAGGAATGAAGGCTAAGCCCAATTCAGGGTTCAATGCGCCAGCCCAGGCTCCGTTCATACCTCCTGACAACCCAGGACAGACCCGATGATCCGGGTTGGACTGGGGATAGGCTAGCGGGTCCGGTTCAGGCCTGCCATTCTCATCGATCGTGGCCCAATTCATTTGCTCTACATAGGGTTTTGCTGCGAGAAATTCGCCGGTTACACGATCCAGAATATAGAAATAACCATTTCGATTAGCTTGCACCAAAGCCTGCCGCTCTTGGCCTTCAAAGGTGATATCAGCCTGGAAAATAGTCGTGTTGCCGTCATAGTCCCATACATCGTGCGGCGTAAACTGGAAGTGCCATTTGTATTCCCCGGTATCTGCATCAACCGCAAGCACACTATCCGAATACAGATTATCACCGGCTCTGTCATCTCCATTCCAATCCGGGGCCGGATTACCAGTGGTCCACATGATGGTGTTGGTAGCGGCATCAAACGCGCCCACAGACCAGGTAGGCGCACCACCGGTTTTCCATGAATCCCCTGCCCAGGTATCGTTACCAGGCTCCCCTTCACCAGGAATGGTATAAACGCGCCATACACGCTCCTGAGTTGTCAGATCATAGGCATCGAAGAAACCACGCACACCATACTCGCCACCACCAATACCGATGATAGCCATGTTCTTCACAATCAGCGGTGCAGCGGTTGAGCTAAAACCAATGCTGTGCTCAATCATTTCAATATCCCAGAGTATTTCACCGCTAAAGCGATCAAATGCCAACAGATGGGCATCCAGCGTACCCATCACCACCATATTGTCTTTGATAGCGACTCCGCGATTTGCCGGTCCACAGCAGATTCTTAGATCGTCTGGTTGTGGGTGGTCGTAGCGCCAGTACAGCTCGCCAGTTTCCGCGTTGAGTGCCATCAGGTGGTTATAGCTGGTGGTCATATACATAATGCCGTCATAGACAATAGGCGACATGGCAAACTGCCCATCTGTGCCAGTAGGGAAAGACCAGGCCACTTCCAAGTTTTGAATACTGTCTGGGTTTAGCTCGGTAATCGGGCTATGACGAAAATTACGGTAATCACCCCCATAATGTAGCCACTGCTCAGGATCGGCATTTCCACTAGCCAGAGTTTCTGTGGTTGCAGGTCCCTGCCCTTGCCCAATGGGCTGCTCATTAATCCAGTGGTTCGTCGGCTGACGTCTTAACAAGGCCGCATCGACTTCCGGCTCATCCTCCGGCCCACCCACTGCCGCAGCAAGCGCGGGCTCAGGAGTACCAGCGGTTATTGGAGCTGAGGCCGTCTCACTGGACTGCTCAGAACACGCTGCCAGCAAGCCGGGTACAACTAACAACAATAGCCATCGATTCAATTTTAACGAACTAATACTCATGGGCCTGCCTCTTGTTTGATTAAGCTCTTTCAGTTCGGGCAATTGCCTTTCTCTGTACGGCAATTACGAAGCGCACCAGAATAAAACACTCAGCCTGCCAGTTACAACTAAAACCTACTGATCGACAGCTTAAGCGGGTCACGACTTGGCAGGATGCTGAATATTGGTTCAGTGGCTGCCAAGCACTCCTGCCTCTGCAGAATGTGCCATTCGGCTATTACGCGGAATTGTTCTTATAGATGCCGATATAGCATTTTGTAACGTGGGAACTGCAAGCACTGGGTTCGCAGCACCTTTTATCTCAGCAATTAAAGCATAGCACTAAAGGAGTGGAAGGAGATCGTTTTTTGAGCTCCTGACCGAGTGAAGGAACCCCGGAGGGTGCAAGCTGCAGAGACAAAAGGTGGTGCTAATCCAGTGCGCTCTACACAGTGTTCTCCTAACTTTCAGTTATGAAGATACTTGAGATTCCGATCCCAATGGCTGAAAAGTAATAAGCAGTTGAGGCAATAATGTTAACGACCCAACCAATGCAACCAACATGGCAAGGCTGGTAAGTAAACCGAATACAATTGTCGGAATGAAATTCGACAGCGCCAGAATTGAGAAACCTGCCACGATAGTCATGGAAGTAAAGTACATCGCACGACCGATACTGTTATGACAAAAAAACATAGTATCGCGATAATTTCCGAAACGAGGAAATTCTCGTTTGAACCGGTGCATGTAGTGGATTGTATTATCCACGCCTATGCCAACTGAGATCGAGGCGATGGTGATGGTCATGATGTCCAGGGGAATGTTCAACCAACCCATTACGCCCAAAACAAAAGCCGCCGCAATGGCATTTGGGATAATGCAAATTATGGCAATTTTTACCGACCTGAATAACACCAGAAACATGAGCATGATGACTAACATGACTACGCCTAGTGTTAGGATTTGAGACTCATACAGGCTCTGCAATACATTGTTATAAAGGACCAATATACCGGTGACCTGCACTTCGGAATCTTCAAACCCGAACTCACTTTCAACGCCGTACTCGATGCGCTGTAGTAATTCGTTTCTTTTTAGATTTGGATCGGATTCTATCACCCGGACATTGAAGCGCAGCTGATTATTCTCGATTGAGACAAATGGAGTTAATACCGTCTCTTTAAGCGCTTCCGGTAACCGTGTATAAAGAACCGACCATAGAAACCCATCGATGGGTTCATAGTTATTTAGTTTTTCAGCCAACTGAATTACGCCACCGAACGAGAGCACTTTTCCGGTCTGGGGATCATCATCCAGATAAGTGTGAATGCCTTTTACCAGATCCATTTTTGGTGCTGTAAACCAATACGCATCATCGTCGCCTGAATCTCCAAACCTATCTTCGAATCCGCCATCAGAAGCATCTTCAACTTCTGGCAAATCCACCACTAAATCAAACGACAGCGTGCCACCGAGTTTTTCATCAAACAGCGTCATGCCTTGGAAGATTTCTGTTTTCTCACGAAAATAATCAATAAAACTATTTTCCACTTGCAACCGTGCCAGACCAACCACGCTCACAATCAGGATAAACCCGTAGATAAGCAACACTTTGCCTTTGAGTTTATCCGTTGCAGTTGCCAGGGTAGAAGTGAGATTCAATTTTAAATTGGATGACAATTGAGACTGATCTTCCTCTAATAAACTCATGACAGCCGGGAACAAAGTAAACACAACAATCAGTGCGGCCAACACGCCCATCACCATCATCCAGCCAAAGGAAATAATTGGCGAAATACCGCTAACGATGAGAGAGCCAAAAGCTACCGCGGTGGTTAACGCAGTGTAGAGGCAGGGTTTGAACATACTGAGTACTGAATGTCGCAGCAGTTTGTCGTGCTCACTGAAATGGCGTGTCGCCCTGAGCTCTCGATAGCGCACAGTCAAATGTACCGTCAAGGAAATGGTGATAATTAGTAGTAGTGAAATAAAGTTAGATGAAACCACTGTGACTCGCCAATCCATAAAACCGAGAATACCTACCATAATCACACCCGCTACCGCACAGCAGGCAAGTGGTAAAAATATCCATCGTAGTTTTCTAAAAATCAAACCGAGCGCGATAATAATAAATGCCAACACGCCGAAGCTAAAACTACTTAAGTCTGCGCGTACGAATGTCACCAGGTCATCGGCAATCATGGGTGCGCCACCCAAGTAAATTTGCGCATCATCACGGTAATTTTCGAGTATGTTGCGAATGCTAGCGATGGTTTCAGATTGGCGCGTCGCTGTCTCCACAGTGTATTCATCGTACTCTGCTTCCACTGCACGCAGCTCGCTTGTTTCCTCGGCGTTCAGGCCCTCCGCGCTCGCCTTAATTCGCAATATCATTCTTTGTTGCAGCAGGCCTCGGAGCTTTTCGTCCGGGGCAAAGCTAACTAACATGCCAGCCGTCTGACCATCCGAGCTAATAACAGCATTACTAAAAATAGGGCTGGATACCAGTTCTTCACGGGCCGCGATCAGATCCAGCTCAGGGTCCATCACGGTGAGATAATTTTCAGAAATACCCATAAGCGGCGTATCTACGAAAACCGGCACGTTAAGAATGCTGTCTACGCCCTCTACATGATCTATCGTTAACAGCTCACCGCTCAGTGCCTGTAGTCGTGTCAATACCGGACGGGAAAACAAGTCTTCATCTGGAGTGTAAGCAACTATTACTGAATCGCTGGTTCCGTATCGCGTACCAATAAAGCGGGAGTACTCGAGGTCTTTATCCCCCTCAAGCAACAAGGAATCAGCCGATGCATCGAGGCGAAAATTTCCAACTTGAGAACCAAATATACCTGCTGCCACTAGCAGTATGAGCAATGTCCAAATGGGATGCCCAAAAACCAGTCGAGTATAAAGTTGGGTAATTCGCGAAAGCATTAAGTCATCCTTTTTGATTCTGGCTTCGTCAATTTTCACCGCTAGTAGCATTGCTTACTAAGGGCTAACCCGAATTTCCGTCAAGCATACTCTACTCGGACATTTTCAGGAAATATTGCTCCGGCTGATTACAGCCCAGTGGTAACAAATAATGCAAAAAAAAGGGCACTGAATGGCCCCTTTTTTTAGGTACTTATACTATCGACAATAGCGCTTTATTCAACAAAAGCCCGCTCGATAACATAGTGTGCCTTGATACCCTGCCTAGATTCAGCGAAACCCCAATCGTTCAGAATACTACAGGTATCCTCCAGCATGCCGGGACTGCCGCAGATCATAAATCTGTCATCCATAGGATTGGCTTGTGGCAAACCAATATCCCTGAACAGTTTTCCAGATATCATTAATTCAGTAATTCTGCCCCGATTACTGAATGGTTCCCGCGTTACAGTTGGGTAATAGACAAGTTTGTTCTGCACTTCCTCACCGAAAAATTCATTGCTAGGCAGTTCTCGAGTAATAAATTTCTCATAGGCCAGTTCCGAAACCGATCGGACCCCATGGATAAGAATGATTTTATCGAATCGCTCATAGACCGTCGTGTCTTGTATGATACTGAGAAATGGCGCGAGTCCAGTCCCAGTGCTAACCAGGTAAAGGTGCTTCCCCGGTAGTAGGTGGTCAGCGATCAAGGTGCCAGTTGGCTTACTACTTACATAAATTTGATCACCGACTGCAATATTCTGCAACCGAGAAGTCAGAGAACCGTCTGGTACCTTGATGCTCAAAAACTCAAGCTCATCCTCATAATTGGCACTGGCAATGCTATAAGCGCGCATCAGGGGTTTACCGTCCACTGGCAGACCCAACATGACGAAATGACCGTTTTCGAACCGTAATGATCGGTCCCGGGTAGTTTTAAAGCTGAACAAAGATTCGTTCCAATGGTGTACATCGGTAACTTCTTGAATTGATAGGGACGCCACGGCAACCTCCTTGGGGAAAGCTTTGGAATTGATCTACTGCGGATAAGCCAAAATACACAAAAAAACCATTGCCAGCAGTTTAGGACTACACTAACATATCTGTATAGTTGATTATTTTTATATATATTATCTATTTATTCGATATATGTACTATACACTCAAACAAATTCAGGTATTCCTTGCAGTCGCACACTATGAGAATGTGACTCGTGCTGCCAGCGAACTCGCTATGTCGCAGTCTGCAGTCAGTACTGCCCTTAAGGAGCTGGAGCGACGATTCGATATCCTGCTATTTGACAGAATTGGTAAGCGCCTACAACTAAATGAGCAAGGCATCTTATTGCGCTCTAAAGCGGCGGGACTTATTAGCCAGGCGGAAGAGTTGCAGCGAAACCTTATCGAGCACTCCGACATTGGTGATTTAAAAGTTGGCGCGACACTAACCATCGGTAATTACCTCGCCGTTGGAATTATGGCCAACTTCCTATCCGAACACCCTAGCTCGAGAGTAGAGCTAACCGTAGAGAATACGGTCGCGATAGCGAACCGTGTGAAAAATTTTGAACTGGATATCGGTTTGATAGAAGGTGAGCTGCAAGAGCCAGAGCTCGAGATTCGATCTTGGCGCGATGATGAACTTGCCCTGTTTTGTGCCCCAAATCACGCTCTGGCGCAGAAATCCAAATTGGATGATCTTGATCTCTTACAAGCGGAGTGGGTAGTGCGGGAAGAAGGGTCAGGTACCCGCCAGGCGTTTGACCGTGCAATGTCGGGTATACTGTCCAACCTCAAATTAAAATTGGAACTTCAGCACAACGAGGGAATTAAACGTGCTATCGAAGCTGGCCTCGGAGTGGGTTGCTTATCTCGAATTACTTTACAGGAGGCTTTTCAGCGCGGATCGCTGGTTCCGCTGGAAGCGCCTCATCGAAACTGGAGCAGAAAATTCTATTTTATTTTGCACCGACAGAAGCTTCTGAGCCGTGGCGTGAAAAGCTGGATAAAGCACTGCATGGAATATAAATGAATGTTTCGGGAGGGTGTACATAAGTGACAACGCTCTTATCCAATCGTGTTGCAACATTCACAGTCGAGCGGCGCACGCTTCTGTTCATATTAAGTGCCATTGCCTGCATTTTTCTGGCAACGGGAATATTTCGCAGCAGTTTCGACACGTCATTTTCAGCACTGCTGACTGAGAGCGACCCCTATGTGGATGAACTGGAGCAAATGGAGGAGCAATTTCTTTCTCCTATACAGGTCACCTTCGCCTTTACCCCCCCAGGCAGTGAATCTGTATTCAGCAGCAATGTGTTGGCTGCCATAGATGACCTGAATCAAATTTATACTAACATACCGCTTGCAGGCCGGATCTCCAGCCTGGTTGATTACTATTCGCCGGAAGCTCAACAACGGCTATTTACCAAAGCCCTGAATCTCTATACAGATGCTGAGCTAAAGTCGCTAGAACAAACCGCGATTAGCGATCGGATGCTAACAGCCAATCTGCTATCACAGAACGCGATGATTACCTTTGCCCTGATTACTCTTGATTCGGATGCAACTACTGCCACTCAACGCATGGCTATCGCCGATGCGGCGCTCTCGGTACAAACCAGCCTAAGAGAAAGACACTCGGAGGTTGGCGTTTACGTGAACAGTGAAGTTTTAATGGAGCGGTCGAGTCAACAGGCAATGGTCAGCGATCTTACCAGCCTGCTTCCCTTCGTCATTCTTGCCTGTGTCCTGGTGATTTGCGTTTGTTTTCGTTCTATAAAATTGGGGGCCTGCATACTAAGTCACACTGCCTGCACTATAGTTGCCACTATCGGTTTACTGGGTTACCTGAGCATGGCGTTTAACAACATCTCCATCATTGCACCGCTGGTAGTGGTAATTATCTCGGTAGCTAATAGCGTGCATATTATTTCAATTTATAAACAGAAACTGTTTGCCGGGCACGATTCGATTACTGCGATGAAACAAAGCATTACCTGCAATTTTCAACCGATCACCCTAGCCGCCTTAACCACGGCAATAGGCTTCTCTTCACTGAACATGTCCTCCTCGCCTGCCATTCAGGATTTTGGTCGGATCGTCGCGACCGGGATAGTTTTCGCCTATGTGTTAACCCTGACTTTGCTGCCCGCGGTTTTAGTTCGTTTCTCAGGTAACAGCTCCAGAGATCCAAAAGAGGAATTCCCGGCCCTGCATCGATTGCTAAAATGGGTTAATACAACAACGGCGACAAAAGACCGGGCATTGTTCTGGTCATTCACGGCGTTCGCCCTAATAACTTTGATGTTGCTGCCGCTGAATGAAACAGACTTTAATCGCCTGGATTTCATCGCCAGCGATTCCGATATTATTCAATACTACGATGAAGTCAGCGCCCGGATGAACCGGGGACCAGCGCTCAGATATGGTATCGATTCAGGTGCTATTGATGGGGCTATTGAACCCGAGTTTTTAATTCGAATGGATGAATTCAATAACTGGCTAGAAGAGCAGTCTGATGTCGAGTCAATTGGCAGCATCATTGACATTATCAAAACCGTGAACAGAATTCAGAATAGTGATGACGAGTCGTTTTATGTTATTCCTGACAACATTAATGTTATCGCAACACATCTGAATAATTATGAAGTTGTGCAGTCCGAAGACTTCCCGCTCTTAGGTTTTATCAATGATAATTTCTCCGCGTTGAGCCTGTTCATAAATGCGACACCCATGTCAAACCAAGAACTTATCGATCTGGATGAAAGAATCACCGAACGCTTCAACCAACAATTCCCAGAATCAACATTGATTCATGGCAGTGGTCTGTTACTTTTTGCCCGCATGGATGAATTGGTAACTATCGAACTATTGCAAGGCTATTCAATCAGTTTATTGCTGATTACTCTAACGCTGATTATCGGTCTTAGGAGCATCCACTACGGAATCCTCAGTGTACTTCCCAACCTGCTTCCGGCAACTATGGTTTTCGGTATTTGGGCACTTCTTGTAGGACAACTGGACCCTTTTGTTATGATGCTATTTAGCATAAGCATTGGGTTGGTGGTGGATGACACCGTGCATATCCTGAGTCATTATCTGGACAGCCGACAAACCGGAATGAACACACAGGAGTCAATCAATTTTGCCATTAATACAGCAGGCCCAGCGCTTACTATCACCACCCTAGTTCTCGCGCTGGGCACGACGATACTGATTGGAGCCAGTACGCTTTATTTTCAACAGGCGGCCAAACTTTTGGTTCCCATCGTAGTGCTGGCCCTGGTTCTCGACCTGCTGTACCTGCCAACAATACTGAAGCGGTTTGATAAGCGTCTTGCACCAAAAAACACTGTGACACCCTAAGGGGATATCACTACTATTGTTTTTCCAAATAGAGAGAGCAACAATGAATAAATCAAAGAAAACTTTTTCCCGTCGAGAATTTACTAAGCTAAGCGCAACGGCGATTGTAGCTACATCCCTTGCCGGGAGCCAATTAGCAGCCGCCCAAACGGCAGCAAGTGAGCTTGAATCGGAATTCCTGTTGGAGCTATCCCTGGATGTCGATACCCAGATTGATGCAGGACATACCCGTATAGCACCGATAACCGGAGGTACTTTTGGCGGTCCCAGATTAAGAGGAACAGTGCACCCTGGCGGTGCTGACTGGATTACCCAGGTCGCAGGCCACACCAGCCTGGATGTGCGTATTACATTGGAAACCGACGATGGCGAATTTATTTACATGACTTACACCGGTATCGTCAATCAGGGCGACGATGGTTTGTATTGGAGAGTACGCCCGGTTTTTAATACCGCATCAGAAATATATGACTGGCTAAACCACATTGTCTGTATTGGCAAGAATAAGCAAATAGCTGGCAAAGTAGCCTACGATATTTTTCAGATACTCTAAATTAGTGCCCATAAAAAAGGCAGGTTGGGTGACCTGCCTTTTTTTATTGCGCTTCTAATTGGGCTCTTAGTTGGCGTCTTGGTCCACGTATTGCCACTGAACTGCGCCAAAGAACATCTCATCCCAGCTTTGCTGCCCCCATGGCACTTCTCGGCCCGGATCTGGATTCGCCGGATTCTGAGCAGAGTTATCGAATGCACCTACCACCGTAACCCGAGTACCTGCTGGCACAAACTTTGGCTCATCGTAGGTGTATGACAACTGCCAGTTATAATTATAATTGGCAATATTGATCAGCTCCTCTTGTGTACCATCTGGATAATCCGCATAGAATCGCATGTACTTACCACGGAAGTGCATATGAGGCAGCATGCTGAAAATATGGGCGTCCCTTGGAATAATAATAGTTTCAGTTTGCTCGAAACTCGGAGCATTTGGCGGAATATTGGTCCACGTTGGAGTGAAGATACAAGCACATCGGCCTGACATTCTCTTCTCCGGGACTACACCTTCAGGGTAGAACCAGAGGCCAATTTCGCCGGCATCCACGGTCTCTTTGCCGCTGGTGGTATAGTGTAGTTGTAGGTTAAGAATGGAGCCCGCCTTTAACAAGCCACCTGTATTCTCTGGCTCTAAACGTGGCGTAGCACCCGGAATGTAGGCGGATATACTAGCCTGATTAGGTTTTTCACCACCAAGAAAGCCACCCCGCCGGCTTGCGCCTGGCTCGACAATACTATTTAACGTGTGGTGCAACACTGTTCTGTCACCTGCCACATATTGACTGCCACGAACCCACCTGTCTTTTCCAATAGCCAAAGGTACTGACAGGTGCCTATAATCGAGAACACCAGTGGCAGGAATAGACTGAGGTGGAACCTTGATGATGTAGTCAGGTTCACCAAATGCCCATTTCGTGTCGGGCCAAGTCAACTCAGCCAGAGGGTCTGACGTCCCGTTTTTAGGCGAACCAGCCTCTGCCCAGTGAATTATCTTTTGTACTTCTTCAGACGTAATCAACATGTCATTAATAAACTCACCAACATGGCCATCGAGCTGCCCGGGGGGCATGCGCTTGGTCATTAATACTTCCCGAATCATCGGTGACCAACCTTGCACCACCGCATGACTATCCATCGCGAAGGGCGCAATGCCACCTTCTCTATGACAGCTGGCGCAGTGTTCGGCAATGATTGGAGCCACGTCCTTCTCGTAGGAAACCGGGGTCTGTGCGTGCATCTGGGCAGCGCTGTAAGTTACCGCTGAACCGGTAGACGCCACTATGGGTTTGCTAACTGGCTCTCCGGCCAACAACTCTTGAATTGCGCTCTCGGATTCGGCGACGGGCCCCTGATATTCAACCATGAATGATTTGGGATTAAACAGTAAAACCTCGCCAGTCTTTACTATACCCAAAGATTCAGAGATTACTTGAGCATCATCCATTAATACGGGAACGTTTACGCCATAGTCAGTGACTTTGGCTTTAACTGCTTCGCGGTTTGATCTACCCATCGGGTTGATCATCATGAATTCGACACCCTGGCTTTCGTATTTACCTTTAAGCGCATTAAATCCAGCAATAGCCACGTTTGTGGCTTGGCTATCATTTGCCTGAACCAGAAAAGCGATGGCAGTGTGATCGTCATACCAACTCATGTTATGGAAATAGCCATCCTGATCCAATAGGGAAAAATCACCTACTCTGTCGGCGGCACTACCTAAAGCAGGGATTAATGCCAGAGACAACAGGGAGGCGTTAAGTAAATTTACTTTTTTCACTGTGTTTTCCTCAATTTTACAACTTTATTTAATTCGTCCAAGCCCGAATGGTTACTAATCAGGGGGTAATGATCTGGATATGAAAGTCTTCTGCAAGCAGTACCTACAATCTGCAATAGTGACCCATTGCAACTCTACGAATTCGGGACCACACAGTCAACAAGTACAAGAAAAATTCACCGCTTGCCGCAACGCGTAAATTATCAGCTAGCAGATGAATCTCCTCGTGCTTATACCAAGGAAGTAAAAAAAAATGGTGGATTTTCGATTACTAGCATTCATTTTTCTTGCTGCCGGTGTAGTGGCAGTGCCTGTCGCCTCGAAGCTAAAATTTGGCTCAGTACTCGAGTCTGAGGTTGGTCTAAGTTATGATTGAGATCGCGTAAATTGCAGCTTGCTGATTGAATAACAAAATAATTAGACGTCGAATGTAAGCGAAACTCCGGAAACTCCACATGATAAGAAATCTTTACTTGATAACGCTGTCAGCGCTAACACTAGCGTTAATTTCTTCCGCCTCCGCCCAGAATAGCATTTCAAATCCTGTACTTGACGAGTACAGACCTATTGACGATCAGATGATGCAAGATCCTCCGGCAAGTGATTGGCTGATGTGGAGAAGCCGATACGATCTAAGTGGGCACAGTACTTTAAACCTGGTTAATCGCGACAACGTATCTGAGCTGGAAGAAGCCTGGAGCGTCCCTCTGTCTCAGGGTGGTAGTATGACTACGCCTCTAGTGCATGACGGTGTGATGTTCATTGCCGATACCAATAATATTCTGTTGGCGCTTGATGCCCGCAATGGGCAAGAGCTTTGGCGCTATCAACATGAATCAAATAACTATGATTGGCGTCGTCAGGGGATAGCATTGTTTGACGACAAGGTTTTTGTTCCCCACAATGATCTCGACCTGGTAGCGTTGAATATACGAACTGGCACGGTTGAATGGGAGTCGACCATCGCGACGCCAGTCGCAAGCCCAAGCCCCCAGGGAAGCTTTTATGCGTTACGTGGCGCGCCCATGGTTGCTAGCGGCATGATCATCCAGGGCGTTACAGCCATGCGCTTGTCTCCAGGCGGGTTTATTGTCGGGCTGGATATAGAGACTGGTGTCGAGCAATGGCGTTTCCACACTGTGGCGGCTCCGGACGGACCTGGTGGCAATACCTGGAACAATCTCCCGCTGGAGGGCCGCAGCGGAGGCTCGGTTTGGAACTCCGGCAGTTATGACGCCGAGCTGGACCTTGTGTATTTCGGTTCTGCACCTACCTATGACACTGCACCACTATTAGAGGATCTAGGCATTGAAGGGGTCAGCAACGACGCCTTGTTTACCAATGCTACCCTGGCATTGCGCCCCAAAACTGGTGAATTGGTTTGGTACTTCCAGCACATGCCGAATGGTCAATTGGATCTTGACTGGGTTTTCGAACGGCAGTTGGACGAGTTGGAGATAAACGGCCGCGAGCACAAAGTAGTCTTCACCGCTGGCAAGATTGCACTTTACGACATCTTGGATGCGGCAACAGGTGAGTACTTGGATTCTCTGGACCTGGGGATTCAAAACATAGTCACTTCCATTGACCCCGAAACAGGGGACAAAACCATAAACCCGGATTCAGTCCCTAATAAAGAAAGCAATCACCTGGTATGTCCTTTCGTTCTGGGCGGACGTAACTGGCTATCCGGTGGCTACAATCCCGACACCAAAATGCTCTACCTGCCAGTTCTGGAAATGTGCATGATGGCTGGGCTGATGGCGGACGGCAACCTGCTCTCCACCGGGATAGAAACGTCACCAACACCACGTGAGGATAGTGACGGCCAGTTCGGCCGACTCCAGGCGATAAACATGGAGTCCATGGAGTTGGCCTGGCAACACCGAGAACTCACACCACCATCCACCCCTGTTTTATCAACCGGTGGTGGCCTTGTGTTTAGCGGCAATATAGATAAGTCATTCAAGGCCTATGATGCGGAGACAGGGCAAATCCTGTGGCAAACTTCCTTAAGCAATTTCCCATCGTCATTCCCTATTACCTATGCTGTTGACGGCAAACAGTATGTGGCAATAGTTAGTGGTCAGCCAAGCCGTTATACTGGCTCCTTGTTCGGTATTATTACCAGCTTACTGGGAGCAGATAACCCTGCAGTCCAGCCTCCGACTGGGGATCCCACCTTGGTAGTATTTTCCCTAGATTAAGAAATACAAAGCAGAAACTCAGTGGTGCTCCGCCTCCTGTAGCACTTTGAGTAGCTTGGGATATAAAACCGGATTTGCGATCAAGATATCTTGATCATAAAACTGTGGGTCAATATCTTTTGGCACCAGGCTAAAATGACCATACTGCGCTCCAGCCTCTTTGGCTATGAGCTGGGCTGCTGCGAAATCCCAGACGCTGAGACTTTCGTAGTAGCCATCCAATCTGCCCATAGCAACCCAGCAAATATCCAGAGCCGCCGAGCCCAAGCGCCTGATGTCTGCACATTGTGTAAGGACATTCTCCACTCGACGAATTAAAGGACCCAAATTGGATTTAATATAGGGAAAACCAGTCGCAATTACAGCCTTCCTCAATTCTCTCTCTCCAGCCACTTCAATAGGCTCGCCATTGAGATACGCGCCACCGCCTTTTTCTGCGGAAAACATCTCATCAGTGAACGGGTTGTAAACTACACCGCAGCTTAATTGCGAGTTTTCCACATAGGCCAACGACACCGCCGATTGGCTATGGCCATGAGCAAAATTAACCGTCCCATCTATCGGGTCTACTATCCACAAAGACTCATCTGCTCTTCTCAATAAACTCAAGTCAGGCGCACCCTCCTCTGAGAGAACATGATGTTCTGGATAGGCGGCCTTAATTCGGGACATAATCAATCGATCAGCATTGATATCTGCGTTGGTCACCATCTCCTCTCCCGCTTTAAAAGAAGTGGTGAGATTCGCTTGCCGGTCCGCCAGGATCTGTTTGCCAGTTTCCCTAGCCAGTTGCTTGGCAAATTCAAGTATGTTGGTTGTAGTCATTAATACAGCTCGGAGGACTATCAGAGCGCGAAATTATAACCTCAAATATAAATCACAGCGAGAAGCGATTCATTGAAGACACGCTTAATTGTTCCTGCAAATACCGAAATAGCACCATGTAACGTGGGAACTGCAAGCGCTAGGTTCGCAGCACCTTTTGCCTCAGTAATTAAAGGTAGCACTGAAGGAGTGGAAGGAGATCGGTTTTTGAGCTCCTGACAGAGCGAAGGAACCCCGGATGGGCGCAAGCTGCGGAGACAAAAGGTGGTGCTAATCCAGTGTGTACGGCACAGGCTTCTCTGAAGCAATACCCATAAGCCACCAACTACAGATGACAGCCAATCGTTTATACTAGGTACACTATGTCTATTTCGATGAAGTATATTGCGTTTGCTGGCTTGGCTACCTTGATTAATCTCATCAGCCAGGAATCCAGTATGGCGCTTTATCAAGGCAACTATGCGCTGGCGGTTTCTATGGTAGCAGGCACACTGACCGGATTAACCAGCAAGTACCTGCTCGACAAGCACTATATTTTTTATTACAAAACGGACAGCGCAACTCAGACTATGACCCAATTCGTGTTTTACGCAATAACCGGTGTGTTCACAACGGCAACCTTTTGGAGTTTCGAATTGGGATTTGATTTCTTCTACGGCAGTCGAGGCGCCAGATATACTGGCGCTATAATCGGGCTCGCCATTGGGTATCTAATTAAATACCGTCTTGACAAACGTTATGTGTTTGTCGCAAAGGATTCGTAGATGTTAATTCAGGGCTGGGGACGTTATCCCTCAAAATTGGCTGATTATTCCGAGCCAGCCGGACTGGAAGAATTGTGCAAACAAATTGCTGCATTGGAATCGCCGACTATAGTTCGCGGTTCTGGTAGAAGTTATGGTGACAGCGCTCTTGCAGACTCGGTGATTTCAAGCAGATATTTAGACAATTTTATTTCGTTCGATGAAAAATCTGGCATATTGAATTGCGCCGCAGGCTTAACCATTGACCAAATATTGACTGTGATAGTTCCCAAAGGCTGGTTTCTGCCAGTTGTTCCTGGCACAAAATTTGTTTCGATTGGTGGCGCCATCGCTAGTGACATTCATGGCAAGAATCATCACTGCGACGGGTGTTTTAGCGAGCATCTAAAAAGCTTCAAACTACTGACAGCCCAGGGCGAAGTAATTTCTTGTAGTAAAACCAGAAACAAAAAATATTTTTATGCCACCTGTGGCGGTATGGGGTTGACCGGGATCGTAGTGGAGGCATCACTACAGCTTAGAAAACTTACCAGCTTTCAAATCTCACAACGCTGCATTAGAACCACAAATCTAGAAGAAAGTCTCGAACAATTGGAGAGCCATCAGGACAATCTGTATTCGGTAGCCTGGCTCGATTGTATGGCCAAAGGCGAGCAGACCGGTCGATCAGTTGTCTTCCTTGGCAACCATATCGAAACTGCAAACGACAAACCTTCAAACCTGATCGCCGAAAGCAAGCATTTGAAACTGAATATTCCCTTTAACTCACCTGCTTTTATGTTGAACCGAGTAAGTATTGGACTGTTTAATAGCGCTTACTACAAACTAAAGGGAAAGGAATCGCACAAGAATATTGATTATGATTCCTATTTCTTTCCATTGGATCGAATTAATAACTGGAACCGCCTATACGGTAGTCAAGGCTTCCTTCAATATCAATTTGTGATTCCCACTAACATGGCCAAAATTGGAATTGGTGAGGTAATGAATCAGGTTACGGCCTCAGGTCAAGGCTCATTCTTATCCGTACTAAAAAAATTCGGCGTGGCAAATAAAAATTACCTTTCATTCCCTATGGAGGGCTATACCCTGGCCCTCGACTTCAAGTTTAAAAAGTCACTCTTACCGCTGCTGAACCAATTAGATGAAATTATTCTACACTATGGAGGTCGACTCTATCTTGCCAAGGATGCAAGAATGAGCGAGCATACTTTCAAAAAAGGCTACGCCCACTGGGATAAATTTCTCTCAATTAAAAATGAGCTAGACCCAGATGGCATTTTTTCTTCGCTACAGTCGAAAAGGCTGGGGCTATGAAAGCAAATACGCAAACGGGACAAAAACGGAATCGATGAAAAACATCTTAATAATTGGAGCAACCTCCGCCATTGCCAAAGAAGTGGCGAGGATATACGCGAGGCAAAAACTAAATCTTTTCCTGATTGCTCGCGATGGAGATAAATTAAATTCCATGGTCGAAGATCTGATAATTCGGGGAGCAAACCGAGTTGGTACGGCAGTGCTCGATGTAAACGACTTTGGCAAGCATGGAGCCGCTATTGATGAGGTTGTAAAATTCTTGTCAGGAATTGATATCGCACTGATCTGCCACGGCTCACTTCCGGATCAAAACTTGTGCGCCGACGACTTCTCCCACGCACAGCAGGAAATAAACACCAATGGCATGAGTGTCATCTCTTTTCTCACTATCCTGTCTCATTATTTCGTCGGACAGAATAAGGGCTGTATAGCGGTAGTAACATCGGTTGCTGGTGACCGGGGAAGACAACCGAATTATGTCTATGGTGCTGCTAAATCTTTAGTCTCAACTTATTTGCAAGGATTGCGGGGTAAGCTGTATCCCAGCAATGTGCATGTGGTGGATATTCGGCCTGGCTTTGTTGATACACCAATGACGGCCCAATTTGAAAAAGGATTGCTATGGACCAATCCCAAAGAAGTAGCCGCTATCATTGTGAATAGTATCAGGAAGAAAAAACACACAGTCTACGCTCCCAGGTACTGGCGCTTTATATTGTTTGTGGTCAATCTCATTCCTGAGTTCATTTTCAAAAGACTAAAACTTTAAGCCCTTGGAAAACCCAAAAAACAAGCTGCCCCTCTATGTTGATCTGGATGGCACTCTAATTCAGAGCAATCTGCTATTGGAGTCTTTTTTGCTTTTGATTAAGAAAAATTTCTTTTACATTTTATTAGCTCCTTTCTGGTTATTGAGTGGTCGAGCTAACCTGAAGCATCAAGTCGCAACACGGGTCGATCTTCAAGTAGATGTCCTTCCTTACAACGCAAATTTTGTGACGTATCTTGCGCAAGAAAAAACAGAGGGCAGGCAGCTAATTTTAATATCAGCATCTAATCAAAAACTGGTTACTCAGGTGGCAAATCACCTGGCTTTTTTTGACGAGGCTATAGGAAGTTCCGCCACTCTAAATCTGAAAGGTAAAGAAAAATTAGACCAGATTGAAGAATTTTCTAACCCGCACGGCTTTGCTTATGCCGGTGACTCAGAGCCAGACCTGCCGATTTGGGCGGCAGCAAAAGAAGCCATCCTGGTGAATTGCAGCGAATCCCTTAGAACAAAAATAGATCGATCCGGCACTGAAATCAAAGTCAGCGATCAACGACCTCCCTCGCTGAAACATTTCATTAGAGCTATACGCCCCCATCAGTGGTTAAAGAATTTACTGATATTCCTGCCACTGATACTGTCACACCAGGTTAACGAGACAAATTTGTTGCTGCAATCAATTGTCGCCTTTGTCAGTTTCAGTTTGTGCGCTTCCAGTGTTTATCTTCTCAATGACTTACTCGACCTAAACAATGACAGACGCCATCCGAGCAAACATATGCGTCCGTTTGCCTCAGGCGACTTGTCTTTGATATTCGGGATGCTTGGTAGCCCCCTATTCCTTCTGCTTGCTTTTACTGTCGCACTTAGCCTACCGGAAAATTTTATTGTCACCTTGTCTATATATTGGCTCATCACCGCGAGTTACAGCCTCTATCTCAAACGTCTGGTTGTGGTGGATGTATTAATCCTGGCCTCCCTGTATTGCATTCGCGTAGTTGCCGGTTCCGCCGCAATAGCGGTAACAACTACTTTTTGGTTGCTCGCTTTTTCTCTTCTACTGTTCATCAGTTTAGCACTAGTAAAGCGAGTAACAGAACTCAACAACCTGAGAGCAAGCGGGGAACAAATAGTTGCGGGCCGAGGTTATACGGTTTCACACTACAATCTGTTATCCGGCATGGGTATTGGCAGCTCTCTGTTTGCTGTATTGCTCTTCGTTTTTTATATTAGAAGCCCTGACACGTTGGTATTGTATAGCTCCCCTAACTTACTGTATTTGGTTTGTCCGTTACTGCTATGCATCATGGGACGCGCCTGGTTGCTCGTAAGGCGCGAAGTTCTTCACGAAGATCCGGTTATCTTTGCAATAACTGATGTCCCAACCCAGGTTGCTGTTGCGCTCAGCGCGTTGGTTGTTTGGCTGGCTATCTAAAGCGCTTAGACACCTCTGATTACAAAATCACAAAACTGTCTGCGATGGGATTCCATTTGCTCGGTCTGTCGATTTGAGTCACCCGCAATGAGTTTTCCAGACGATTTGTCAAAAGATGGGCAAATTCATCTACACCCGAAAAAGCTGGATCGAGCCATTTATTCATCAATCCATTATCTTCGAATGGCAGCATTAAGGGAGATGACTTTAGATGAATTTTCTCCCACTGCGGGATCAATGGCGGCAGAGTGATGATAGACGTTGAATATACCGATTCTCCGGTTTCTTTATCGAGGAACTCCTGATACAAGCCACCAAACGCAATAGCCGAACCTTCCAATTCAATTTTGTAATAAGTCTGCTTGTCGCCCAACCCCTCCACAAATGCGCTAGCAGGAATAATGCAACGGGATGTTCTATAGGGTTTGAAACTAATGGAGTTTTTCTGATAAAGCTTGTCTGATCGCGAATTGAAGCTGCTGTATTTGTAATTCGGCTTCAGTGAGTCTCGGTCCAGTAATAACCACCAGATAGCCTCTGCTAGCCTTCTTTCGCCTAGCCTCTCATAAATTATGGAGATCCTGCTCGCAGGAGCGATATCTCGATTGGTTTGCAATCCAGATGAGGCTATTCCCAGTGTCTCGCAAAGCCACTGTACTTCGGGACTATCGATTACATTAAACCTTCCGCACAAAATCAGATCCTCAAGATGTGCCACAGATGTCAATTTCTGTGACTCCGCTGCCCATGCAGTGTTAAAGTCAACTAGAAACCGTAAAGGGAGCTGGAATGAAAAATATCACACTGCTTACCTTAAGCGTAGGAGGTAACGATCAGGCTCACGCCCCTTACTGCCGACAGCAACCCGAACCTTGTCAATTATAAACTCCAAGTATAAAGAAACATTTTAATGACCAATCCAGTAATTGCAGATAATAAGCCGGGGAAAGTCACCCTCGAAAAAGGGGGGAAGTATTTTTTCTGCGCTTGCGGGCTCTCGAAAAGCCAGCCTTTTTGTGATGGCAGCCACAAGAGCACCGAACTTCGCCCGCAAAAGTTTATCGCCGAAGAAGATGGCGATGCCTATTTGTGCCTGTGCAAACATTCGGCGAACACACCGTTTTGCGATGGGACACACAAGCAATTTACGGCTGAACAGATAGGCAAAGCAGGGCCTAGTGCGGGCTTGTGGACATAGCAGTTTGAATCAATTCTGCATTGAAGACCTGGCAACATGATACCGGGAAATGGCATTATTGTCCGGGGTGAGCTATTCGGGCATCAATGCAGCGGAGTAAATAGACTGCTACTGCGCATTGGCTAAACCATCACTTTGCGTATAATGCGGATTACGTCTCTAATCTATTCTGGAATCGCTCTGCAGCCATTCGAGGCTGGGGGGCCTGTAACTGATCAAGTGTTGTTTAATTCAAAATACTCAAACTCTCGACTACCAGCTGTACTAAGAGGTAACTATGAAAAAAAGCTTTAGCGTTCCTTCACTACTTTTTGTCCTGATTGTAGCTCTGCTTAATATTTCGAGCCTGGCACAATCTTCCAACTCATTCCGGGCCAGACTGTCCCCAATGCCAGTAACTCCCCAGACTGTTAGCACCATAACGGGCGAAGGCGAAGTGATTCTCACGCTCAGTGGCAATACGCTCAGCATTCAGGGTAACTTCGCTGGTATGAACTCAGTGGCAACCATGGCACACATCCACAATGCGCCTCCAGCCCAAATTGGGCCCGTTGCCCACAGACTTGAAGTTGACTCTGTGACAGCAGGTAATCTCATTGGAGAGCTGGAACTTACAGATCAACAGGTGGAAGCATTGCGCAGTAATGAGCTTTATGTCCAAATTCATACTGAAACTAATCCTGCCGGCGAATTACGCGGCTGGATTTTTGCCAATAATTAGTCGAGGTAAGCAGAATGAAGTTCCACTCTGGAAATACAATAAAGGTCCTTCTCAGCCTGGCTGCGATTGTTGGCCTCGTCGCCTGCGGAAGTGAACAGAGCGCAGCGCCGATGGCAGAAACGGCAGATACAGTAACCTTCAGCTCCCAAGCCGACGCTGGCGCACTAGCTTTTGGCAGCAATTGTGCGGCCTGCCATGGTGTTAATTTGGAAGGCACGACTTT
>CAVOCG010000031.1:0-22256 GCA_963694095.1 Gammaproteobacteria bacterium | reverse complement strand
TCGAATAGCTGGGCTATTGGTTAAACCTCTAATCGATAAAATTCGTCACCAAACCAGATCCCACCGCTTTAACGGATCTAATTTATTGGGGTTACAGGGGCGTATTATCAAAAGTCACGGTAATAACAACGCTCAAGGGTTTTCTTTTGCGATTCAGCGAGCTATCAATGACGTTGAAAACACGGTGCCGCAACTAATCTCACAGCAAGTGGAAGCAATAATTCAGGCAATTAAGAAGTTAGCCTTCTAAATTCGCGTAATAGCTAAATACGACCAATACAGAGATTACACATGGGTACATTTGGCTTTATATTCCCCGGGCAAGGCTCCCAAAAACTGGGTATGTTGGTTGAACTGGCCAATGAATATGACATTATTCAGGATACTTTCGCTGAAGCCTCTTCAGTCCTCGATATTGACCTTTGGGAAATCACCCAATTAGATAGTAACAATAAATTGGATCAAACCCACATCACCCAGCCGGCGCTATTGTCGACCTCTGTTGCCATATGGCGGCTTTGGCAACAGCGCCCTGTTCGCCTTCCAGCAATTATGGCTGGACATAGCCTTGGGGAGTATTCAGCACTGGTGTGTGCCGGCGTTATTAATTTTACAGACGCTATTGAACTGGTTTATCGAAGAGGTCAGTACATGCAATTGGTCGTGCCAGCAGGCGCTGGGAAAATGGCGGCTATAGTGGGCTTGGGAAATCATAAAATCAGGGAGGTTTGCCGAGATGCGTCGGAGGGCCAGGTGGTTTCGCCTGCAAACTTAAACTGCCCGGGACAAACCGTAATAGCAGGCGATGTAGCCGCAGTAGAAAGGGCGATGGCTGGCTGTAAAGCCGCCGGAGCAAAACGTGTGCTGCCCCTAGCCGTTAGTGTGCCCTCGCACTGTGCCTTGATGAAACCCGCCGCAGCTCAGTTGGAAGGCGACTTAAAAGTGCTAAAGTTTCATCAAGCAGATATACCAGTAGTTCAGAATGTAAACGCTGCAATAGCGACTGACCCAGAAGAAATTAAGCAAAATTTGATTGATCAGCTGGTTCAACCTGTAATGTGGGTCGACACCATTGAGCTGATGGCTAAAGCTGGCATCGGCAAATTAGTTGAATGTGGTCCCGGAAAGGTGCTGGGCGGTCTTGTTAAGAGAATTCAGCCAGGCATTACAACTTTTGGCACGGACAGTAGCCAGCTTTTTAATAGTACGGTAGAGGAAATGTCCGTTTAGCAGACGCTGTCCTTTAAGCTGCGTCCAAACGGACTGGGAGATAGAAAATGAGAGAAATAGGAACAGTAGCGCTAGTAACAGGCGCTAGTAGGGGCATAGGCCGTGCAATTGCCAAAGAGTTGGGGAAACAAGGTCTGACTGTTATTGGCACTGCGACTAGCGAGCAGGGGGCCACATCGATTACCGAATATCTGCGCGCCGCGCGGGTTCCTGGGAGGGGGCTTTGTGCCGATGTTTCATCCCTTGAGTCTGTAGATAGTCTATTGAGGGCCATTAAAGAAGAATTTTTGAGCCCTACCGTGTTGGTAAATAATGCAGGTATTACTCGAGATAACCTGCTTATGCGTATGAAAGAAGAAGAGTGGAGCTTTGTCATTGAAACCAATCTTGGCTCGATGTATCGGGTTTGCAAGGCCTGTGTGAAAGGTATGACCAAAGCGCGCTGGGGTCGGATCATAAATATTAGCTCGGTTGTGGGCTCCAGCGGGAATGCTGGCCAGTCGAATTATGCGGCTTCGAAGGCAGGCATTGAGGGGTTTTCCCGTGCACTTGCGAAGGAAATTGGTTCTCGGGGTATCACGGTAAACTCTGTTGCACCGGGCTTTATTGATACTGATATGACCCGTGAGTTATCTGAAAATCAAAACGAAGCGTTGCTGAGGCAAATCCCTCTGGGCCGGCTGGGTCAAGCGGAGGAAATAGCCGCAGTTGTTGGCTTCCTAGTATCTGACAGTGCGGGCTATATCACCGGTGAAACGTTACATGTGAATGGCGGAATGTACATGGCATAGCAATAATTTAGGGCTGGGTTAGGTGTAACTATTTGAAGTTTATTGAGGTTTGTGTTTCACCGAGAATTTTTCAATTAAAACATTACAACACAATTAAAATAGAGGTAAACTTGCGTCTCTGAATTATATGGCTGATTTTAAGCTAGACAATTATGAAAGAAAGGCAGCAAGAATACTTTGTATTAGGAGCTAATAATCGTTATGAGTAGCATCGAAGAGCGTGTTAAGAAAATTGTTTGCGAACAGCTTGGCGTAAAAGAAGACGAAGTAAAACCTTCGGCTTCATTTGTGGAAGATTTAGGTGCGGACTCATTAGATACCGTTGAATTGGTCATGGCCTTGGAAGAAGAATTCGAAACCGAGATTCCCGATGCAGAGGCGGAAAATATTACTACTGTACAATTGGCCTGTGATTACATTAACAAAAATCTATAAGTTTCTAAATTAAACTAACTAAATAAAGCTACTCTGGGCCTATCCAGTGTGGCTTTTGTTTATTTGGTTTGCTGCTATTGAACCAGAAATTTTTGAGGGCTGCATAGATTGAACGGCAGAAGAGTGGTAATAACCGGCCTTGGGTTGATTACCCCGGTTGGAAATGATGTTGATACCGCCTGGGAGTCCATCAAGAATGGTCAGAGCGGAATTAACGCCATTACCCACTTCGATGTGAGTGATTACAGCACTCGGTTTGGCGGCTCGATAAAGAATTTTGACAGCAACCTGTATATGAAGCCCAAAGAAGCCAGACGTATGGATATTTTCATGCAATATGGCGTTGCAGCAGGTGTGCAGGCAATGCAGGATTCCGGACTGGCGGATACCGGATTCAATCAAGAACGGGCTGGTGTGGCGGTAGGCTCTGGCATTGGGGGGTTAACCTCTATCGAAGATACCACGCAGCAGATTCGCGATTCAGGTCCTCGAAAAGTTTCCCCATTCTTCGTACCCGGGTCGATTATTAATATGATCGGAGGAAACCTTTCAATCCGCTTTCAACTCAAAGGCCCTAATATAGCCGTCGTTACAGCCTGCACCACGGCGACACACAATATTGGCCTTGCAGCCAACATGATAGCGAGCAATCAGGCTGAGATCATGCTGGCTGGTGGCGCCGAGATGGCCGCTTCCCATGTTGGATTAGCTGGCTTTTGTGCCGCCAGAGCGCTTTCCACACGTAACAGTGACTGTGAGGCAGCCAGTCGGCCTTGGGATATCGGACGCGATGGGTTCGTATTGGGTGATGGTGCTGGTGTTATGGTATTAGAGGAACTTAAGCATGCACAGGCTAGGAATGCCAATATTTACGCTGAAGTAGTCGGATTTGGTATGAGCGGTGATGCCTACCACATGACAGCGCCTTCTGCAGGAGGGGAAGGGGCCGCGCGCTGCATGCACAATGCATTGACTAGCGCTAAACTGGATATTTCCTCAGTCGATTATATCAATGCCCATGGCACTTCAACCCAGGCCGGTGACATTGCTGAAACCCAGGCAATTAAGACAGTTTTCGGCAATCATGCAAAACAACTCTGTATCAGCTCAACTAAATCCATGATTGGGCACTTGCTGGGCGCCTCGGGTTCGGTTGAGGCTATCGTTTCAGTGCTAAGCTTACGGGATCAAGTCGTGACCCCCACCATTAACCTTGATGAACCGGACATTGGCTGCGATCTAGACTTTGTTCCGCATACTGCCCGGGACTGCTCTCTTAATGTAGCGCTGTCTAACTCATTTGGCTTTGGTGGTACGAATGGCAGTTTGATCTTCTCCAAATATCACTAGCCCTTGAACAATTAACTCATTTCTATTGTTTTGAAAACCTTGATAAATGGCCAATGCCTGGACTCTATATCAGTCAATGATAGGGGGCTGCTGTATGGTGATGGTGTTTTCGAAACCTGCCGAATCTTGCACGGTGTCGTTGTGTTATTTGATGAGCACATGAAGCGTTTGCACGGTGGCTGTAATCGACTTGGTATTGCGCTGAATTCAGAGTTGCTGTCTGGTGAGATAGAGTGCGTGCTGGCGGAGCTAAGCCCAAAGTTTGATGGAGTGCTTAAGATCATTGTCACCCGTGGAGCCAGCGGTCGCGGTTACGCTCCGTCGTCTGAAGCTGACAATACCCGAATTCTTCAATGCAGTGAGCTTAATTCTACGTATTCTGATAAAACCAAAACAGGTGTCAATGTATTGCGCTGTGCCCATACGCTGCATCGAAATCAAGCTACAGCGGGTTTGAAACATTTGAATCGGTTAGACCAGGTGCTTGCAAGCGCTGAACTGGGTCCAGATTTTGATGAGGGCATTGTGCTCGATTGTGAAAACAACGTGGTCGAGGGTACCAAAAGTAATCTATTTTTTGTAACAGCTGATAAACTCATTACCCCTGATCTCTCTCACTCAGGTGTAGAAGGAATTGTGCGGGCATACCTCATTGAAAGGTTCTCCAGAGATGGCGTTAGCGTTAGCACTGGACAGTACACCATGGAAAACTTGAAAGCCGCGCAGGAAATATTTATGTGCAATAGTATTTTTGGCATCTGGCCAGTGATTAAAATCAACGAAAATGGTAATGTGTATTCGTGGTCAGTAGGGCCAATGACAAAAAAAGCGATTGCCTATCAGCATGAAGTATTTCCCCATACCGACTAATTTATTTGCCAGACAATTACTTATTGTCTGCCTACCAATTATCATAATTGGTGTTTTGGGAATAGCCGCATTAACTGATTATTTGAACACCCCCTTGTCTAATGTACAGTCTCCAGTTCGCTTTGAAATAGTATCGGGAAGCTCGCTATCACGAGTAAGTCAGGATTTAAGTGATGCCGGCTATATAAGCTATCCGCAGATTTTTAATCTGTGGGCAAAATTTCAGGGGATGGAAAAGGCGATAAAAACAGGTGAATATGAGCTCACCCCTAACCTTAACAGACGTCAATTACTTGACAAGTTTGTACAGGGAGATACGCTACAATACAAATTAACCTTGGTGGAAGGTTGGTCTTTTGCCCAGGCATTGAATGCAATATGGGGTGGTGAAAAAATAGTGGTTAGTCTAGAAAGCACGCCACTACCTGAAGTGGCCCGTCTATTAGGTTTTACCATGGATAATCCGGAAGGGCTTCTGTTTCCCGACACCTACTTTTATACAGCTGGCACCACCGATCTGGAGTTGCTTCAAAGAGCGAATGTCAGACTGTCGACTATTTTAAATAATCGCTGGGAAAACAGGCTGGGTGCGCTGCCCTTTAAAGATTCGTATCAAGCATTAATTATGGCGTCGATTATAGAAAAAGAATCTTCTGTTGGTAGTGAGCGCGGAGTGATTGCGGGCGTATTTGTAAGGCGCCTAGAATATGGGATGCGCCTACAATCGGACCCCACAGTGATTTATGGTATGGGGAATGACTACAATGGGAATATTCGGCGACAAGATTTATTGGCTGAGACGGCTTACAACACCTACCGTATCGACGGACTGCCGCCAACTCCCATTGCATTGGCCGGCCTTGATTCAATTATTGCAGCGCTTAATCCGCTGACTGGAGATTATTTGTATTTTGTGGCTACCGGTGATGGAGGTCATTATTTCTCAACCACATTGGCAGAACACAACGATGCGGTCAGACGTTTTCAGACACAAAATTCAATTCAATAACGCAAGAGCAAGTGATGGATAAAAGATCCTATTTTATTACGATCGAGGGTATTGAAGGTGTTGGAAAAAGTACCAACATCGATAGTATAAAAACCTATTTGGATAACCGTGGTGTCGACTATGTTGTCACAAGGGAGCCAGGTGGCACACAATTTGCCGAAAAAATAAGACACCTATTGCTCGATATCCACGATGAAAAAGTAAGCGACACCACCGAACTATTGCTTGTTTTCGCAGCCCGAGCTCAGCATATAGAAGAAGTGATCAAGCCGGCATTAGAAAGCGAGAAATGGGTGATTTGCGACCGGTTTACCGATGCAACCTATGCATATCAGGGAGGTGGCAGAGGGCTTGATTCGCAAAAAATAGCTCAGCTTGAACTGTTGGTGCAAGGCCATTTAAGGCCTGATCTGACCATTATTCTCGATATTGACCCCGTTACCGGTTTGACGCGGGTTTCAAAACGCGGCCAGATGGACCGTTTTGAAAAAGAGGAATTGGGCTTTTTTCACCGTGTGAGAGAGTCGTATCTACAAATTGCTAAACAAGATCCACAAAGGTGCAAAGTAGTAGATGCTGCACAAACCGTCGATGCTGTAAAACAAGACATATTTGATATTTTAAATGGTATTAGAGACTCGTAATGCTTGCCGCAGCGCCTTATGCATGGCACCAAAAACACTGGAATAATTTGTGTCAGCAACGGCAGGAAGACCGTCTGTCCCATGCATATTTGGTTTGTGGAGATTCAGGTTTAGGTAAATACAATTTTGCACTTTCTTTTGCGCGCCTTTTACTATGCCAATCCATTGTAAGTCATCAGCCTTGTGGTACGTGTCGTAGTTGCCGTATGACCGAGTCAAGCCAGCACCCCGATTTACGTCTTATTGGCACCGAGGAAGGCAGTCGGGGCATAGGTATCGATCAAATTCGCGCTTTACTCGATTTTGTTACCATGACCAGCCACGCAGGCGGCTCAAAAATAGTGATACTGGAGCAAGCTGATTCACTGAATCAGAATGCGGCTAATGCCTTGCTGAAAACACTGGAAGAGCCCACTCCCGATACATTTATTTTACTGATTACCGATGCCCCTGGGACTCTTCTGCCAACATTACGCAGTAGATGCCAACGCCTTAATTTTACCGAACCCACAAGCGAGGTTGCAAAAGCTTGGCTGGAAGGAGTGATTACAGATGAGAATATTGAGGCCTCATTAATTGCCAGTGGCAACAGGCCATTATTAGCTTTATCAATGCTCGAAGGTGGCCATATTGAATCAAGAACAGAGATACTTCAAAGCATGAATGGCGTTTTATGTCGGCAACTTCGACCAGAGGAATTTATCAAATTAGCTGCAATTATTGGCGAATTACGTGTAATGGGGCATTTATCCAATATAGTATCTATACTGATAAAGTACCTTCTAACAAAGCAGCGTTCATTTATTGAGGAAAATACGTTAGGAGAATTGCCCGGCACGTTTGAGCGACTGACACAAAACCAGGGCACGGTAGTGAAAGACTTACTCGTTCTATACGATGAAATTGAGTTGGCAAAACGGCAATTGCCAAGTGCATCTAACCCCAACCCACAATTGATTATGGAGAGCTTGATCTGGAATTGGTTTAACTTACAAAAAGGGCAGGGGCAGACAGTAGTATAGTCTCTTCTTCTACAAAAACTACTCAGGAAGGAGCGCTAGGTAATGTCAACTCACGGCATATTGCCGCTTACAATAAAAAAACCACACTTCATGCAACCGACATCTCGTTTATTAAATCCGCTGTTCTCTTTATTCCTACCACCAGATCTTACCAGTTAGCCGATGAATTATTTTTGCTTATACAGTTCCTTAATTGTGCGAAAGTTATTCCAGTGTCTGGAAGATACTCTGGATTACACCAAAGAAAATACAGGGCAGAAGTGTGTGTGCTGCCAGCGTTCAATTTAACGATCCAGGTGATTCGTTAATGTAGAAGATGGAGCATTTCCTATTGAGCAGGTTAGAGGTACAAAAGCAACACACTGCAAGCAAGGCTAATAGCAGGGGCTATGTCTCCAGGTTTTGCAGATGTAAAACGAGCTCCTCGGCTATAGCCAGACTGGATGTTAACCCTGGAGATTCTAGTCCAAATAACTGGAGCAGGCCTGGAAATCCGCACTCAGTACCATACTGAATTTGAAAATCATCGAATTTATCACCAAGCCCAATTTTAGGACGAATGCCAGCGTAGGCGGGAACCAACTTAGAGACTTCTATTGCAGGGAAGTAACGTGATATGGCTTCGGCAAAGGCCCTTGCCTTAGACGAATCTATATCGTAATTCTCGCTATCAACAAACTCAGCGTCAGGACCAAACCGAAGCTGACCTGACATATCGAGTGTGCCATGAATACCCAACCCTTGGGTATTTTGTTCTGGCAGTGGGTAAATGAGTTGAGTGAAAGGATTCTTTCCAAGGTAATTGAAATAATCTCCCTTGCAGTAATGCAAAGCAGGAATCAGTTCAGCTGGTAGTCCATCAATTTTACTTGCTAAATTCTGAGAGCCTAAGCCGGCGCTGTTAACTAGGTACCGACAGGTGAGCTGATATTCGCTCTGCTGGGTGTGCTTGCCAATTTCTGTGTTTAGTAGGAATTTCTCTTGGGCATGCTCAATTGAAATGACTTTGGTCAATGGGGCAAAAACAACCCCTTTCACCTCGGCTTGTTGCAGCAAACTGCGCATATAACTATGGCTATCGATTATGCCACTTGATGGCGAATGGAGCGCAGCGGATGCTGAGAGTGCTGGTTCTATATTGCGAAGCTGAGCCCGCTCAATAATTTGCAGGTCATCAACACCGTTTTTTTCGGCTTGTAATAATAGCGACTGCAGGCGATCTTCTTCTGATATTTGGGCAACGATTAATTTACCAAGGCGTTTGTGGGGTATGTCGTAGCGCTCACAATGAGCGTAAAGCAGTTGCTTGCCACGGACACAAAGTCGTCCTTTCAGGCTGTCTTCGGGATAGTAAATGCCAGCATGAATGACTTCACTGCTGCGACTACTTATCTGTTGACCAAAGTCCGGATTTTGCTCTAATAAGACTATGTCACAATTTTGAAATGCTGGACTACAAGCCAGCTTTTGAGCAATAGCTAAACCAACCACGCCAGCACCAACGATGCAAACATCAAAATGATCTAAATTTTCTATTCTCATTGGGTGTCACGTAATCAGTAGCTACTAGCACCTCCAATATTTCTCGGGTCAGAAGTTGCGGTAATTGTCTCTCCGTCATAGGAAATGGAGTTTGCATCCCCCAAACCAAATCCGGCACTGCGCACTTCATTGTGCCCCATCGCTTCAAGCTGCTGCTGGACGCCCGTGGCAAATGCGCCACTCTCAAACCGAACGGAGTCAGGTTGCCACTGGTGATGAAATCGTGGACTCGCCACCGCATCTGCAACTCCCATTTTATGATCAAGGAAATTAACCACTACGTGTAAAACTGTATTTATTATAGTGGAGCCTCCAGGAGATCCAGTAATAAGCACATTCGTTCCATCTCTGCTTATTATGGTGGGTGTCATGGAGCTCAGCATACGCTTGCGTGGTGCGATCAAGTTGGCTGCTTCGCCCATCAGCCCATAACCGCCAGCTGTGTTTTCCTTCGGTGTGAAGTCGCCCATTTCATTATTCAATAAAAACCCGGCATCAGTTACCACAATCTTGTTGCCGTAACCGCTATTTAGTGTAGTGGTAACAGAGATGGCATTACCTGCGCTGTCCATGATCGAGTAATGGGTGGTTTGAGTGCCTTCATCTGGCCATGAACCGGGGAATATTTCCGAACTGGGCTTCGCGCTGGAAGGGTCAAAATCGCCAAATCGTTGCACAGCATAGGGTTTTTTAATTAATTGATCGATGGGAACTGGGTAGAAATCCACATCGCCGAGGTGCCGGGCGCGATCAGCATAGGCCCGCTTCTGTGCCTCAATCATCGCATGTGAAGCCTCTCGACTACCCCAGCCTAACGCTGCAAGCTCTTGAGACTCTAGCATGTTTAGCATCTGTACCAATAGTATTCCGCCCGATGAAGCGGGGGGCATGGACCAGACATCATAGCCACGGTAGGTACCATGGATTGGTTCTCGCCATATCGGTTGATATTGCTCTAGATCCTCATGGCTTATCAGACCATTATTGCGCTCCATCTCAGCGATTAATAAATCGGCAGTTTTCCCGGCATAAAAGCCATCCCTACCCAGCAGGGCAATACGCTTTAAGGTAGCTGCAAGATCGCTTTGTACCCATCGATCACCAGCAGTATAAGGCTCACCATTGTTGCTGAAGATTGCCAGCGATGCAGGGTAAGCACCCATACGCCGCAAGTTATCGGCAAATTGACGTGCAAGGTCTTCATTCAGGACAAAACCTTCTTCGGCCAGGTGAATAGCCGGTGCCAGTATTTGCTCCCTATTCATGGTGCCATACCGATCGAGTAAAGCCAGCAGACCTGCAACTGAGCCAGGCACACCTGTGGAAAGGAGTGTAGACATCGACAATCGCCTGTTTACCTCACCATCGGCGTCTAGATACATATCCTGGGAAGCTGACAGTGGAGCGGTTTCCCTGGCATCCAGGGTGGTAACCTCACCATCAGCCATACGTACTACGAAAAAACCACCACCTCCAATGTTGCCTGCCGAGGGGTAGACAACTGCCAGGGCAAATCCGACAGCCACCGCTGCGTCAGCGGCATTACCGCCTTGCTCTAGGATACTCACTCCCACGTCAGAGGCCATCTGGGAACGAGATGATACGGCACCATGCGTACCGGTTACTGTATTGGCCATGCCAAGGCTAGTTATACATAGCATGATGAAAACGAAAAAAAGGCGATACATTAGCTATTCACCTGAGGGTTCAGTTAAGGCGATGAATTGAGATTCAATAATAACAGCTTATTGCTAAAAGCACCTAAGCGATTGAATTGTTTGCGTTTCAACTTAGAGTAGAAAGGTTTTCCCGTTGAATTTGGCGCAAAGTAAGGCTGATCTGATGCTTTCCTACATCCCTTACACTAGGTGTTCTATTCATCCAATTGTTTTAAGAAAAATTATCCATGAATAAAAGGTCCCGGTTAGCAGCAGTAATTGGCATTTTAGCTGTTTTATTGCATTTTTTTGTCTAAGTTCGAACCCTCGTTCAGCACCAAAACTTACTGCAACGATTGTAGGATTAGGACCGAGTTCCAGCTCATCATCAGCATGCCAAGCAATGCTATCGCGGCCATCACGATAATAATTCAACAGCACCGAATTGAATTGCCCACCGCACAGTGATTCTGCATGCCGTTTGATTTAGTGCCGCATTGGATTCCAATGTGTCGGTTCGAGTTGTATACCTGAATAGGCGCAGCTGGCTTGTTTATCCCAGATCCAACACTGTAACCTATGAACGGCTATGGATTTACCAGCGATTTTTATAGTGTCATGACGTTAGGGAAATGAATCGATCAACAAAGCCTAATAACCCTAGCTGGCGGTGCTCGAAATTACGTGGGGAAATTCGAAAAGAGATCCGCCTTCGATTTTCTGATGGGTGCAATAGTATGGATCAGCTTCATCGAATAGCTGGGTTTGCATTGGGCTACAGTGCTCACTAGGGCATAATGGTCAGCTAATTAAAATCAGGATACAGAAACTTGGAGAATTTTGATTTCGATTTATTTGTAATCGGCGCAGGCTCAGCTGGAGTGCGCGCCTGCCGCATAGCCTCTTCCTTGGGCGCTAGGGTCGCAGTTGCTGAAGAGCGTTATTTCGGGGGTACCTGTGTGAACGTGGGCTGCGTGCCCAAGAAATTATTCAGCTATGCAGCGCATTACCGAGATGATTATGTGGATAGTAAGGGTTTTGGATGGAGCCACCAGGGCCTGTCCTTTGATTGGGCTACGCTAAAAAGAAATAAAGACATTGAAATCAATCGGTTGAATGGGATATATAAGACAATTCTTGACGACAATGATGTGCAGGTATTCGAGGCCCGTGCGACGGTCAGAAGTCCCCATGAAATCGTTGTTGAGCGGAAGACGGTGACCTGCAAATACATACTTATTTGTGTGGGTGGCTGGCCATGGACGCCAGCGTTCCCCGGCAGCGAGCTGACGATTAGCTCCAATGATATCTTTGAAATGGAAGAGCTACCAGAATCTATGGTGATTGTGGGTGGTGGCTATATCGCTGTTGAATTCGCCAGCATCTTCACCAGGTTAGGCTGCAAGACAACCCTAATTTACCGGCGGGACATGCTATTGCGCGGCTTCGATGAAGAAGTAAGGCAGTTCATAACAACACAAATTTCCCATGATCTAGACCTTAAACTGGGTACAAGTATTTCTAAAATATTAAAAAATGAAAATCAGTTACAGGTTACTTGTGATAATGGTGAAGAGATGCGGGCAGATAAGGTGCTTTATGCTACAGGTAGACGACCAGCTACCGCAAATCTGGGCCTTGAGGCTCTGGGTATGGATTTAGCAGACAATGGCGCAATCATGGTAAATGCTAGCTTTCAGTCTAGTGTTCCGAATATTTATGCCGCCGGTGATGTAATTGATCGTGTGGCACTTACTCCCGTTGGATTGGCCGAAGGAGAGGTTGTGGCCCGTAATTTGTTTGCAGGGCCCGGCCATGAGGTTTCTTATGAGAATATAGCTACGGCCGTGTTCTGCCATCCGAATATTGGCACGGTTGGGCTTTCTGAAGAAGAAGCTTTCGAGCAAGGACTTAAGGTCGATATCTACAGTAGCCAAGTTAAATTGCTGAAACATACACTTAGTGACAGTAAGAATCGCTCATTTGTAAAGCTTGTAGTTGACCAGACAACAGACCAAGTTCTGGGTTTGCACATAGTTGCCCCTGATGCCGGGGAAATCGTCCAAGGATTCGCAGTGGCTTTAAATTGTGGCGCAACCAAAGCTGATTTCGATAGAACAATAGGAATACATCCAACCTTGGCTGAAGAATTTGTCACGATGCGAAAGTTAAGGGTCCATAGCCAGCGGGTGGGCCGTGCTTAATGTCTAGCTGGAAGAAGATCGTTTTGCTTTTAATACTGTTAGATTCAATGATATTCACATTACGTGCATGATGCGCATAGTTGTGTATCGCTTGCATTAATCTGGAGTAGATATTACAAAAACGGGATAGCGGCAGTGATTTAATACCTCAGTCTCAATTATTATTATATTTCCGGTAATAAAGATTACCGGAATTAGTGGGGTGGTGTTCGAGATGCCCTTTTCTGGTCAAACTTTAGATTGTTCTCAATGCGCTATCACCCAAAGCTGACTCCGACCTATTAACTATTGTGTGCCGTGGCCGAAGCTTTAGCTTTAAGTCGCTCAACTAACCAGACTTTTATGATTGACTGCCTTGTAACGCCTATACGTGCAGCCTCACGATCCAAAGACTCGACCACCCAGGCTGGAAAGTCGACATTGATACGCTTCTGCTCCTGATTGATCCTACGCGCAGTAGAAAGATCCAGATCATCGATGATGCCTTCTACACCCTCATCACACTTTATTTAAATATACTTATTTTTTAAATATTTATAACTCTTTCTTTCGAGATCACCTTACATAACTTAAACGGATTTACTCATTTCTATGCGGCTTTAAAAGGGGGCGGTGATAAATGAGATTTGATCAGATTAAGCGGCTCCTGCGCAACAGGGGCAGTTTGCTGACCCGCTGACCATAACCGTTTCGGCAGCCCTGGCGTTCTGTTCGGCGGTTCTTTTTGTAGCTGCTATTCAGCATTGGCGCCGACGAATACTGATCCCACCACGGATGTGGTCCCTTGCCATCGTATTCAAAATCGATCTCACCCCGCGGCAGATTTATACCCCAGGGGCGTTCCTCCTCACCGGTATAGCTCCAGTCATCAGGGAACGTTGCTTTTTCCCAGACAAATTTCAACCACCCCTTGGTTCGCTCGTTATGTTTTGGGAAAAAGCTGGGGGTGTATTTCTGTGTCGCCACAGCAGGTGCAGCTGATTGGGGTGAAGTAGCGCAAGCACCTAGGGTTGCCGCACCGCTAACTACCGCTGCACCTTTAATGAAATTGCGTCTTGAAGTTGGTTTGGATTGCGACATGCTACCTACCCTTTGCTATAGAAATTGCCTGATGCTCATTATTAGCCTCAATCCATATCGGCTATTTAGTGATTATAACCATGCTTCTAGGGAATTAACCATGAAGTTAAATGAAGGGGATTTCACACTTCCAAACTTACTGGGGCAATAATAGGAATTCTTAGAAATTTACACCCTTTTTTTCCAAATAAGTCTCAATACAAAACGAATTAAGGAGATAGCAGCTTGTTCTAGGATTATTGCTGTGAAATTTGAGGATAGCTGAATTAAAATAGTACCGATTTCAAGCGCAAATGACTAATACCGGAAATAAGAACTGTAAGAAAACCACCCTATTTCCACAGTAATAAAGATTGCCGGAATTAGTAAAACGTGCGAATAAGCGCCTTACAGTAAAGTTAATTGCTATGCCCTCTCAGGCCCGGGGTAATGCGTAGAAGCCTTGGTGTAAGGCATAATGAATGGGGCCTCATAGAGGGAGTGGTTTTGGCGACATTGCACGGGGAAATCTGGCTTGACGAAGGTGAAGCCAGTCGATTTGCGCTCCATCAAATTCGCTTACTACAAGCGATTGAGGATACCGGGTCTATCTCAGCTGCTGCCAAGCAATCCGGGATTAGCTATAAAACTGCCTGGGATCGACTAGAGCGACTCAACAACCTCTCCCGTGAACCGCTGGTGTCCAGGTCTGCTGGTGGTAGTAAAGGCGGCGGTACGCAGCTTACAGAGTATGGGCAAAACATAGTAAAAGGCTTTATGCAGCTGGAAGAGCAACACCGCCTCTTTCTGGAAAACCTAAATACCCAGCTTAGTTCTTTAGATGATATCTCCGGATTTATGAAACACTCATTGTTGCAGGCAAGTGCACGTAATCAGTTTCTTGGCGAGGTCGTCAGTGTAGAGAGCGGCGCGGTCAATACTGAGGTCATCATTCAAATATCCGATACATTGAACCTGGTTGCTGTGATTACTGAACACAGCCGTCAGGAGATGGAGATTGAGCCAGGAACCAGTGTAATCGCCCTAATCAAAGCCTCATCGGTTACCGTTTCAACTGACACTACGCTAATGGTAAGCGCTAGAAATAAACTGGTTGGCCACATCTCCCGTATTGAGCAAGGCCGAGTGAACAGTGAGTTGAGCATTGACCTAGGCGGTTCTAAAACTGTCAGTGCCCTCGTCACTAACAACAGCGTGGATCGGCTCGCTCTGGAACAATCTACCCAGGTGTGTGCATTCTGGAAGGCCTCCAGTGTTATCTTGCTTCGTGCATAGCTTATACTAGAATATAATTTAAGATGGAAATATAAGTAATTGAAACAATTGTCTTATGGGACTATTTTAAGACACTAATGCAGCTGATTTTATCTGAGCAAAAAGCTTCAGCCCAGGGCAAATTGCCAGCTGCTGGCAGGAATACTCCGAGATTCTTGCCAACACCTGATCACCCGCAATCTCCAACTTAATTGTACGGTGTCCGTTTTCGGCCTGCCTGGAGAGCGCGCCAACTGTTGCTGGAAGTATATTTAAGATACTGCTTTGAAGCGGTTTGCTGAGACAGAGGCTTACATCGCGGGCCTGAATTCGGAGTCGAACCGGCGTGCCTTCATTGTGAGTCACCTTGGGAATGCGTAATGTCTCCCCGCCCCGATTCTCCAAATGGCTGATGTACGGATCTTCACCCACTCCTACCTGGCATTCGAGCACTGAGAAGGCATCCTCAGAGGCGGCAAAAGACGAGTCTACTTGTGAGAGCACCTCGCTTATTTTGCCATATGCCGACACCTTGCCCGCCTTCATCAGCACTATATTGGTAGCTAATCTGCTTATCTCATCGCTTGAGTGAGTAACATATAAAACTGGTATTTCAAAGTGTTGAAAGGCTTTTTCAAGAAATAACATTAAGCTAGTCCTGCTTTCATGGTCGAGCCCGGAAAGTGGCTCATCAAGTAACAACAATGACGGATTGGAAAGTAAGGCACGGCCTATAGCTACCCGTTGCTTCTCGCCACCGGACAGGCCCTCCGTTTCTCTGTGCAGCAAGTCCTTAAGCCCCAGTAGCGAGACAACCTCTTCAAAATCAATTGCTTGCGCTGATATTTTTGTGCGCGCTCTACTAAATAACAGATTGCTCTCAACATTGAGGTGGGAAAACAGACTGGGCTCTTGGAATACGTAGGCTACTTTGCGGTGATGTACCGCTATATTGATATCCTGGCTAAGCCAGTCCCTGCCACTGACCACAACTCGCCCGGAGACACCCTCTTCCAAGCCTGCTATTGAGCGCAGCAAGGTCGTCTTACCGCAACCTGAAGGCCCGAAAATCCCAGTAACCCCTTGTTCTGGAACGTGAAACTCAGCATTCAGCTGAAAGCCGCCCCGACTTAGTTGTACGCTGACGTCAATCATCAGGTTCTCACCAGCGCAAAGTGTTTGTTCGATGCGTAAACCACCAGTAGAACGCTGAAGGAAATCGCCAACAACCCTGCTGACAACCAATGTGCCTGGGAATATTCCAATGCTTCAACGTGATCATAGATTGCGATAGAGACCACATGGGTCTCCCCTGGGATATTTCCCCCGATCATCAGCACGACCCCAAACTCACCCAAAGTATGGGCAAACCCCAATACAGCCGCGGTTAAATATCCCAATTTCGATAACGGTAATGCCACATGAATGAACCGGTCGAGTGGCCCGGCCCCGAGAGTAGCTGCAACCTCCAGTGGGCGCTTGCCCAGTGCGGTAAAGCTATTTTGCAACGGCTGCACCACAAAGGGCAGTGAATAGATCACTGAGCCCAGTACAAGGCCCTGGAACGAAAATGCCAGACCGTCTATACCAAGTGTCGCCAAGGCGGTGGCAAATGGCCCGGTTGGGGACAGTGCCAGTAGCAGATAAAAGCCGAGCACAGTGGGTGGTAGTACTAAAGGCAGGGCGACAAGGGCTTCGATAATACTTCGAAAACGGGATTGAGTTTGCGATAACCACCACGCCAGTGGCGAGGCTAATAGTAGTAAAATCAACGTAGTTACAGCTGCAAGTTTAACTGATATGGCAAATGCTGATAAATCCTCTGGACTTAACATGCTTAGATCCCTGGTACGGTATCAGCAGTGAGATAGCCAGACGTCTCTATGATTTGACGTCCCTCCTCGCTCAGTATCAAGGCCACCAAGCTACTGGCTGCTGGGGAATCCTTCAGCACCACTAATTCCTGTGCTATGGGCTGATACAGGATCTCTGGCACCACCTTGTAATAACTCGTGACTGGAGAGTCTAGCGCTTGTGACAAGGCTACCAAGCCTAGCTCGGCATTACCTGAGCCGACAAACTGGAAAGTCTGACCTATGTTCTCGCCAGTTACGAGCTTAGTAGCCAGCTCAGCATCCAGGCCTAAAGACTCTATTACTTGCCTGGCAGCTACACCGTAAGGAGCCAGCTTGCTATTAGCTACCGCCAGGCGTTTGAATGTGGGCTCTGATAATAATTCTTTAATTGTCTGATTTAACAAAGGTTTTGTGCTGAATAAAACCAGGCGACCGATGGCATATACCTGACGAGTTTCAGCTATAGCCCGCCCTTCCCGCTCGAGTTGCCCGGGTCGCAATGAATCAGCTGATAACAAGATATCAAATGGTGCTCCGTTCATGATTTGACCATAGTGACGGCCACTGGAGCCTCTGATCAAATTTATCCGATGCTCGGATTGCTGCTCAAATACCTTAACCAGGCGCTCGAGGGTTTCAGCAAAATTGGATGCGACTGCGACATTTAACGTGTCTGCTGCACTGTTTTGCGATAGACAGATAAGCAGTAGAGTTGATGCTGCCAATTGCAGTCTATGGAATCGATACATCGCCGTCTCAAGTAAATAGGCCACAGGATTTAAAAGCGTTATATAAGTGACTATATAACGCACAGCATAATCGGTCTAGGGCCAGCGGTAAAGGTTTAGGGGGGAGAATCAATTTCCGGTAAAGATTACTTCGATTAATCCGAGAACTAAATACAGAGTATTACTTTAAGGCTCTGTATTCACACGAGATTTTTTCTAACAGAAAAACTTAAGCCGGTTGAATTACCTATATTAGAAGTGGAACCATATGAAGTATTTACAAGGCACTAGGGCGTTTAATTAATGTTAAATATTAAGCCACCTAATGCATTCTTCGACACCTTGGCAGAAATGCCTAACCCCTTCAAGAAACCGGTGTTGGTGCTAGAGCACTTGCTCGATGACTACCCCGATGATGCGGTACAGGATTATCAATACGCCAGCGAGTACATCTACAGCTATCGAGGTAGCCCCGACACGTTCGGGACCTACAGAAGAGAGGTTGAGCACTTTCTGCATTGGTGCTGGATCATAGCTAATAAGTCGTTAAGTCAGATAGTTAGAGAAGATATAGAGAACTACTTCGAATTCTCAAAACAACCTCCTACTCTATGGATCGGCAATAAAAACGTGGCCCGTTTTCTGGAGCGCCACGGCGAACGATTGCCAAATAAGGATTGGAGGCCCTATGTCACTACCGATCCCGAATACGTGATCTCTCAGGCGGCTATGCAGTCTTTATTCAGCGTGCTGAGCAGCTTCTTCAATTTTCTTATCCAGGAAAATTACCTGAAGGCCAATCCAGTGTCCCAGATCCGCCAGAAGAACAAATTCATCCGCAAGAAACAGCTTCAGAGCAAGGTTAGGCGGCTCTCGCCGTTGCAATGGGACTATGTGATTGAAACTGCTGAGAAATTAGCCAGCGAGCAGCCATTGGTACATGAACGCACCCTATTCATCCTTAATGCATTGTTTGCCATGTATCTGCGAATCTCAGAGTTGGTGGAGACCAGCCGCTGGGCGCCGCAAATGGGCCATTTTCAGTCAGACCAGGAAGGCAACTGGTGGTTCATGACGGTAGGTAAAGGCAATAAGGAAAGAGAGATATCGGTTAGCGACGCGATGTTAGAAGCGTTGAAACGTTATCGCCAATCCCGGGGTCTACCTGCATTACCCGGGCCGGGTGAATCGACACCACTGATTCACAAAATCCGGGGTAAGGGAGGGCTAACCAGTACCCGCCAAATTCGCTGCATTGTACAGAAATGTTTTGATTTAGCCTGTAAGCTCATGGAGCACGAAGGTTTTACTGAGGACGCTGATCGCCTCTCTTCTGCGACTGTGCACTGGCTGAGACATACAGGAATTTCTGAAGATGTTAAGCACCGGCCCCGTGAGCATGTAAGAGACGACGCCGGACATGGGTCAAGCGCAATAACAGACCGTTACGTCGATGTGGAACGAGCTGAACGTCATGCCTCAGCGCGCGGCAAGCAAATTAAGTAATAGCAGGCGATGACTTATCAAAAATAACTTCAATCTGATTACAAATTGGCTTAGTCTCTAGTTTGTCCAGATATCGCTGAAAAAAATGCTGCCACTTTCCAACTAGCCTTCATCAAGAATTAGCATTATGGAGTTTTATGAAAATTTGTAATTACCAATTCCCTACCCCTATTCAGTGGGTGCAAGTCGGTTTGCTGTCAGTCGGATTAGGGCTTATTAGCAGTTTTTCCTGGTCTCAGGAACCTGAGGCTCCTCTGCTTAATGCGGTATTGGACATTGATACGCTTTACACCCCGTTAGAAAGCGAAAATATTTACGGTCAGACGGCTACCGCTTTGCTGGAAGAACTGCAAACCAAACATTACTCATCGTTGGAGATTGATGACAACTTTTCCGCTGTACTATTTGATACGTACCTTGACACGCTGGACGGTTCTCATCTGTATTTTATCGCAGATGATGTGAACCAATTAAGTGCCAATCGTTATACCCTTGACGACAGCCTGAAGGAAGGTAGCGTTGAAGCCGGTTTCGATATTTATAACCTCTACTACAAGCGCGTACTCGAGCGTCTCATTTACTCCATCAACCGAATCGAAAACAATATTCCCGATATGGACTTTAGCATCGATGAGTTTATTGAAATCGATCGCACAGAGGCCCCCTACGCTGCCAGCTTGGCTGAACTGGACGAAATCTGGCGTCTGCGAATAAAGAATGGTGTGCTTAGCTTAAAGCTTACAGGTGATGACAATGAAGAGATCAAAGATAAATTGAGCAAGCGCTATAGAAACCAATTAAGCCAGATTTTGAAAACCAATGATCGGGATATCTTTCAGTCCTATCTCTCAACCGTTGCCAAAACAGTTGATCCACACACTTCTTACTTCTCACCAGTTGACTCGGAAAATTTCAATATGAGCCTGTCGCTTTCCTTGCAAGGAATTGGCGCTCAGTTAACCAGCGAAGAGGAATACACCAAAGTAGTTGAATTGATCAAGGGAGGCCCCGCTGAGCGAGGAGAGGAGCTCAAGGCTGGTGATAAGATAATTGCCATAGGGCAAGGCGTCGACGGAGAATTGAAAGACGTAGTTGGTATGCGCCTTGACGATGTTGTTGCACAAATCAGGGGCGAGAAAGGCACGGTGGTAAGATTAAATGTGATTCCTGCCGACGCAGTTACCGAGGCCAATGCGACTGTCGTGAGTATCACGCGCGATACGGTAAAGCTCGAAGATCAATCAGCCAAACAAGAAGTGGTTGAATTAAGCTATAACGACCGCGATTACAAAATAGGAGTGATCAACCTCCCTACCTTTTATTTCGATTTTGAAGCAGCCGCTCGAGGTGAAGAAGACTTCAAGAGTTCCACGCGTGACGTGAACGTTTTACTCGAGGAGCTTAAAGAACAAAATGTTGACGCAGTTGTTATAGATTTAAGAAATAATGGGGGCGGCAGCTTGAGTGAGGCAAACCAGCTAGTTGGGCTTTTCATTGAAACTGGCCCTACTGTTCAGATTCGCTATTCAGGAATCAGGAATGGCTTCACACGTTCCTTTGGTGATAGCGACCCCACAGTTGCTTATGACGGTCCATTGGCAGTCCTGGTTAACAGAACCAGCGCGTCGGCCTCTGAAATATTTGCCGGTGCTATTCAGGATTATCAACGCGGTCTTGTCTTGGGCGGACAAACCTTTGGTAAGGGAACCGTTCAGGAAATCATTCAGATGGAATATGGGCAGGTTAAATTAACCCGCTCTAAGTTTTATAGAATATCCGGAGCAAGCACTCAGCACCGCGGTGTTATTCCTGATATTACTTTCCCGGATTTTTATGATGCCTTCGATGACATTGGCGAAAGCAGTTTAGATGGGGCTCTTCCCTGGGACACAGTAAAAGCGGTGGAATACAGCCCCTACCACGCGATCCCGGCTCTATTACCAGAGCTGACAGCTTTGCATAAAGACCGTGCTGCTGAATCTCCTGACTTTATCTATCTTGCTGATTCCATTAACCGCTCAAAAGAGCTACGCAACCGAGAACAATTATCTTTGAACGAGGCCGTGGTTAAAGCAGATCGCGATGCAAACGAGAAGGTCGAATTTGAAGCAGAAAACATGAGAAGGTTGTTGAAGGGGCTACCGCTTCGCGAGCCAGCTGATGATGCCGATGAATCGGAGGATGAAACGGCTCCAGCGTCAGTAGTAAACGATGATGTAAGCTCTGCAGAAGCTGAACCAGAGGAGGTCGAGGAGGGAGACCCATTGCTGCTGGAAAGTGGCCGCATACTTGCCGACTTTATGTTTCTCAATGAAAGCCGCCTTGGCTTATTGGGTGATCTTGTCCCCACCATATAACTATTTGCGCGATGGGCAGAGCATCCCTAACAAAAAAAAGACCCTCAACGAGGGCCTTAAAGGGGATCTAACTCTAGGAGGTTTCAATCAATTTGCAGTTGATTGAGCCTTCATTACACCAAGTAAATATGCCGCTCCTATATCCTAATCGGGGATATATCCCGATTAATTGTGGCAGGAATATGGCATTTGATATTCGGTGAGCATTGCCGCTTTAACTACATTACCGCCTTAGAGAATTATTAAAATATTTCTGGTGCTAATTTTTCACCGCGCAACTCGCACAGCGGCGCTGCCCAGTAAGCAACAATGAAATAGTAGAGCGGTTCTTCGCAAACACGAGGTAACCAATATCCGCAAGCCTGCGAACTACAGGCCAGCGAAGAATCTTCAGCCATCGCTTCTTGCCAACAAGCTTCCACGCTGTGCAATTGGCATCAAGCCCATAAAGCATAGTTCCGTCGGCTAGCTGTGCTTGTAAAATTTGGTTGGCCTGTTCTTTGTCCACATGTGGAAATAAGCGATCGAAATCGGTCTGATGTAGATCCACTAGTTTCAAGCTATTCAGGTGATCCAGTTTTTTTAGCTGCTGCATCTCAGCGGAGCATAATGGACAGCACCCATCGAAAAACAGGGTAAGTTTTGCTGTATCTTTATCATTAAGACGCTCTGACGCAACATTAGATTCATACATCAATTTTCTCCAACCTCTTTGAATCT
>CAVOCG010000030.1:0-22340 GCA_963694095.1 Gammaproteobacteria bacterium | reverse complement strand
CAGCCTGGTAGAGGCCGACCTGAAGCACGGTGTACGCTTGGTTAGTTTGCAGCACTATGCAAACTTCAATATAAGAATTTGCCGGCCAGTAAATCTTACTGAGACTGACAACCGGCGCCTGCTTGAGTTTGCTAGGTCAAAACTTGGCTATCAATACGATTTGAAAAATATTATTGATTTGATTCGATATCTAATTCAAAAACCTGCGGTGCCGAACCGCTATAGACGGGCGATGATTGGCATTGGTAGCGGTGAGCCTACCAAAGCTATTTGCTCGACGCTGATAGCCGAGTCATTTCAATCGATAAACTATCCCATATTACCGCAGAGAGATGAGGAAATAGGTGGTGAAGGAGAAGTGCCTCGGTATTATAAGCGCCACTTTACACACTTTACACCGCGAGACTTTGATCTGTCGCCATACTTTAAAATTATTAAACCAACCCTGGAAAAGAAATTCGACTTTCGTCAGCTAAACTGGAAGGAAGAAGTCAAAGCAATTAGAGAAGGGAAAGAGGAATAAGGATCTCAGGTAAACCGGTAGAATGCCTGCTTAAACGATCCCCATCAGGGCGGCTAACGCGGCTTCGTATTGAGGGTCGCCGATTGAAGGACGAGTGATTGGATATTCCACCGCCTGTTGCGGCTCGAGTCCCTCACCCTCAAGTTGAATCCCGTCGATAAGCATGTCCATTGCGGGTAAATACATTATCTCAACACCACTATTCTGTTCACGCAAAGTGTAATCGCCAATCAAGCCTGCGGTGGTTTCCCCCAGCGTAACCACCCGCTGTAACTTGCTTAGCTGATACGAAAATAATTCCATACCGGCTTGGGTGTTTTTGTTTTGTAATATTGCCAGGGGTTTGCCGAAGTAGTCATCAGAGTTCTGAGTGGCGGTATGCGCTCTCATGTCTCGACTAATTCCATTTTCAGTTATCTGAAAATAGCTGGTCCTGCTTGGGAATATGGCGTCAAAGTGTTCTGCTGTAATAAATCCGAAGGAATCCCGTATATCGACAATTATGCCATCGCAGTGTGAAAGGCTGTTCAGGATAGACTGATATTGAATCAGATCGTTGGTGGAGTTGGAAAGGCTCCACAAATGCACATAACCAATTACCTTATTACCCGCACTGATTTCCTGGACACTGCTCAGGCTGGAGCTGCGAAGAGAATCATAAAGGTTTTCGAATACCGGTGTCACACTAATAGTCAGATTGTTGTTGCCCCGCGCTAACTCCAGCTTGTAGGTCTCGGGATTGGGTTGAAATCGGGAAGGTGAGGCGTCTTCAGCATTGAATGAATAAACCGGGTGGAAGGGTTTGCCGTTTGCCGAAAGCAGTTTGTCGCCGCGTTGAATTCCCGCACTGTGAGCAGGGTATCCATCTAATACCGTAGAAACGAAATAGCTGCCATCCAGAATTTCCGTCTGCATACCGATGTGATTCAAACGCAAGCGTCTAGTGGTATCGGTAGCGGCGAATGACTGATAGAGGTAATAATTTAACTGACTGTCATCGATGCTTGTAGCTTGCTCGACTGCTTGACCGGAAGACTGCTGCCAATAGAACGATGCTACAAAAACCAACAGCAGCCACTTTTTATTCATGGGTTTACTCGACCAATGTCAGGCATTTTTGCACCGCGGGACGCTGATAGTGTCGGTCCCTCAGTTCTATATATTTTTGTGGCACATCGAATTTGAAGCGAATTGCCCAGTTAAAAGTTTGGGCCAGTAAAATATCAACTATTGAAAATTGATTGCCCATGGCGAATTCATTGTCTTCTGACAATTGATCCAGTGTGGAAACTGCTTTGGCAAATTCAAAGTTCGCGGTTTCCAGCATGGCGGGAATCCGTTGTTCTTCCGGTAGCGCGAAACGGTGTTTGCCGTTACTCCAGAGTGGTTGTTCAAGTTCGGTCAGAATAAAGTAACAGAGTTGGTCATAGCGTGCGGCGGTATTCAGATCACCGTTGGGGATCAATCCAGCTGCCGGCGCCGTGCGACCAATATGATTCAGTATGGCTCCACTTTCAGTCAGTACCAGTTCTCTGTCCACCAGAGTTGGCACTTTGCCCTGGGTATTGAGTTTCAAATACGCTTCATTGCGTGCGCTTGCAGGGTCGCTAGGGTCTGCAATAATCTTAACTGGAATATATTCATACGTCAGCCCGCTTTCTTCCAATGCCCATAAAGCGCGAAAAGATCTGGATTGGCCCATGCCATAAAGTTTCATTTGCTGCTCCAACTGGTTGTAGTGGCGGTTTGCATTTCACCAGGACTTTGCTGAAAGTTAGTGGCGAGATTAGCTGATTTAGGATTGGTAAAAAACAAATGGCGCTACTGTCGTAGCGCCATTTGAATTAGAGCGTTAAGCGAGCTTGCTTAGTCGATGGCAAAACAATAAAAGTAACCATTGCCACCAGTACCGATCAAGTCTTCCTGACTGCAACCGCGTGAGGCATGGGCGCTATTGAAGGAATTTGGCCGTTGACCACCGCCCTGGCGATCAAAATGTCCGACCATGGCACTGCCCTCGTCATTGCTGGTCCAGTTATTACACGTGGTGTCACTGCCAGCCGGCATGGTGTAACCATCAGGACCAGAGCCGGTAAGAATGTCATGCTGATTCGGCGTGTCGCCACGGCCATTAACCGTATCCCCGTTTTCGGTAACGGAATTTTCCTTGCCCAGATCCATAAATTCACTGTGTAAACGATTCAGGTTTTCGGCAACCATCACGCCTCTGGCGTTATACCAGGGGCCGAAGCCGATTCGACTACGCGCATCGACAGCATCGGTGGTGGCGGTTGCTGAGGCGCTGAGGTAAGCGTGCCAGGTCTTGCCACGACTGCCAGCAGCAGAAGCTAGACTGGCACAGTGGGCATCAGCGCCAGCGAGACCACCCAGGTTGGCACCGTCACCGGAGCCTACGCTGGTAATGAAAAAGCTCATATCGTTTTCTTGCGAATTAATTGTTGAAAATGATGTTACCGCCATAATCAATGCAGCAGTTGTAAATAATAAGGTTTTCTTCATCAATCCTCTCCTAGAATTAGTATCCTGTTTGTATTGCCGAAACAGATTCCACTCACAAGCGAATTCCCAATCATAATAGAAGTTGAGCCTCGGGAACAGGCTAAGACTCAATCAGTAACATTTTACTCGGGAAGTGCCATCGCGGTTAGCTTGGCACCGGTTTGCATGATCAAGTATTGCCTGCCTTCGTGGATCCAGGTGCTCATGCCGTAGCGGCTGGCCGCGGGCACCTCGACACGAGCGATTTCCCGGCCAGTGGCCTTATCCAGCGCAAACAGGTGAGGTGTGCCATCGGTAGTCGCATCGGAGTAGATTAACAGGGATTCGGTGGCCACCATGGCGACCGCATTACCGGTTCCAGTGTTGCCTATGTCTACGCCAGCCAGCTCCGGCAGGTTCTGAATACGCGCTGGCGTCTCACCTGTTGGTACCATCCAAAGATGCTCGCCTGTGTTCATATCGATAGCTGTGATGCGGCTATAGGGCGGCTTCCACAAGGGAATGCCCAAGGGATGTCGCGGTGCACGGCCACCACTGGCGGCGGCATAACGCGACAGGGTAATCCCGGTAGGCTCCGGATAATACGTGTCAGCTTCTTCACCGGATACCAGTACACGGGAACCGCAGCCGGATCGGGAAGCGACGTACATGATACCGGTAATGGGGTCCGCTACTGAGGGGTGGGTAATGTTTACCGCACCAGACGGGCACACCAGAGCCGCTATCTTGCCTTGTGAATTGCCCCTTTCCATGGGTGGATTAAACAGTGGGCCCAGCTGAAAATCGGCTACGGCTGCTACCGCCTGAGCACGGATTTCAGGAGTGAAATCCACTAAGCCGTCTATATCCAGACCCTGTATGTCATAGGGTGCGGGCTTAGTTGGAATAGGTTGAGTCGCTGCCAGTTTCTCACCTGGCACGTTTGATTGCGGGAATGGCGTTTCCTCGATTGGCCAGATCGGCTCACCAGTTTCCCGGTTAAACGTATACACCAGGCCTTGTTTGGTAGCCTGAGCAACGATAGGTGTCAGTCCCTCAGCGGTATTCACATCGAGCAAGATGGGTGCAGTGGGTGTATCAAAATTCCAAATATCATGATGCACCATCTGGAAATGCCAGGCTCGCTCGCCGGTTCTCGAATTCAGTGCAATTAGACTAGTGCCGTACAGATTGTCACCGGGATGGTGACCACCGTAAAAATCGATAGTAACGCCATTAGTTGGCACATAAACCAAGCCGAGTTCAGGGTCAGCAGAAATGGGTGCCCATGAGGAGATATCGCCGGTTGTCTGCCAGGCATCATTTTCCCAAGTCTCATGGCCGTATTCTCCCGGCTGGGGGATTACATTGAACTTCCAAAGAAAATCGCCAGTGATGGCATCGTAGCCGAGCAAATCGCCCGCAACATTTTCAACTCTTGACTGGTGGTAGCCTTGCTCGGCTGAATTGCCCACCACAACCACACCGTTTACTACGATCGGTGGTGAAGAGGAGGTGATATAGCCCCGTTCTATGGGGAGGCCATCATAAGGGTCATAGGGGTGCCCAAGGTCCGCCAGTAAATCCACTACACCGGTAGCAGGAAAACCATCGATAGGCACGGGTTGCCCAAAGCCCTCCAGAGGAGTTCCTGCCTCTGCGTCTAAGGCGGTAAGGAAAAAACCTGGTGAGATAATGTAAATAATATCGCGGCCATTGACCTGCCCATAGCCTACGCCTTTGCCGTAGTCGGCGCGCATCGAATATTCCCAACGGCCCGTATCAGGTTCCCGGTAGGACCAAATGGTTGTTCCGCTCTTGGGATCGATAGCAATCACATGGCGACGGGCTCCTGCCACGGTGTACATTCTTCCGTTGATGAAGCTGGGTGTTGACCTGCCGCTCTGTGCCTCAAAACTGGTTCCGTCCCATTCCCAGGCTACTTCAAGGTCCGCAAAATTTGATGCGTTTATCTGGTCGGCTGGTGAGAAACGAGTATGGGCAAAGTCATTACCCAGGGTGGTCCACTCAACTTTGTCTTGCGCGGTAGAGTATGGCGGAAGCAGGGTGATGCCAAACAGGAGTAGCGGAATCAACTTAAAATGATTGAAACGCGATTTTAGATTTGTTTTTATCATTACTTTCACCTCTTTTTTCTCAGGAGCCCACGACTCGTACAGTCCTCATCTTTTTGTACGAATCGTTTGCAGAATATCGCAGCTACAGCACTTTGTCATGCCATGCAGCTCCTGTCATGCTCTAGGGTGAAATAGCGAGCAATACGGGGATGATAAGTTCTACCATTGATACTGAAGGCGCGCGAACACATTACGTCCGTGGCCGAACAGTCGGCTACCGATGGGTATCTCGCTCCCGATGACACGATTAAACCCAGTGAGGTGGTCGATATAATCCTCATTAAACAAGTTCTCTAGTCCAGCGGATACGGTTAGCTGGCTGTTGAGAAACCAGTCCAGGTAGACGTTGGTCAACGCGTAGCCACCGGTGCTGTCAAAGGAGTTACTGCCATTCAAAGGATCTAAAGTGTTGGTAGCGGAAACGTCGTCTTGCTCAGCGTAGAATATTTGTTCAAGCTTCGCACCGAAATCAGCTGTTTCATAAATCAACGCAGCCCTTAGAGTGTCCGGTGAAATTCGATACAAATTGTCGTTGATGTCATCGCGTTCACCATTCACCACGGAAGCCAGGCCTTCGACTCGCCAGTTATTATTGATGGTGGCACCGAAGGTCAAATCGAAGCCATTAAAAGAGGCATCCGTGTTAGCGAATATCAGTGGAGTGGGGTCGCCATTGGCATTTGCACTGACCGCAACCACCATCATATTCATTGCCGGGACCCCTTGGATATAGTCATCGACTTCTCTTCGGTAAATTCGGGGAGAGAAGTAGAAGTCACCAAAATCCCAGTCTAAACCTAACTCGATTTGGTGGGATTCTTCCGGCTTGAGATTGGGATTTCCAACATAGTTGTTGCCGTCACCAATACCTGCATTTGCCTCTAATGGAATCCAGAGGTAGCGTTCCTGATATATAGGTGATCTGGTTTTTAATGCGAACGCCAATTCGACCACCAGTTCATCGGTGAGCTGGTGGCGACCTTTCAACAACCAATCTACATTGTTATCGGTCTGGCTGCGGTCCGCATTGTTGAATGCTTCTCTGAGCATAAAAACCGCTCTTGGTGGTGTGCCCATTGGCCACATGCCAGGATTCATATCTACCAGACGCGCGGGAAAAGCATCAACGGTGCCGGTGCTGCTGTCATATTGCTCCGCTCTTATCCCTGCCTCCAGATACCAGCGTCTGCGTATCAGTGCACTCCACTGAGCAAAGACCGAAATATTTTCCGACTCTGTATCATTGAAATTGTTAACAAAGAACGGCGCGAAGTCAGGGTCAGTCACCACCGCACTGTGCTCTGCATCTTTGCCCTCTATGCCAGCAACTACCACGCCGTCACCCAAGGCAAAGTCGATGGAGAGTTTAAAACCGAACTCTTCACTTTTTGCCAAAACATCGCGTTTATCGTCGCCCAGGAAAGGCGGCAACATCAGGCTGGAAAAATCGGGAGCGGGCCTTATTACATAATTACTCATGCCATGGTCGATGTTCGAGCCATAGACCCTGAAATCGATACCAACTCCGCTTAGCTCCGCTTTGTAATTTACATTCCAGGCATCGGTATTGAACCAATCGATGTCCATCGGCAGGCTGGGTGTGCCGGTATCATCGGTTTCTATGCTATGAAAATTTACTTCGATTTCGTGGATCCCGGATCTGAATCCATATCCGATACCCATGACATCTCTGGCATATTGGGTGCTGTCGATACTGCCGTCAGGTGTATCGTATTCATCACCTTGATCGAAGCTTCCAACTGCATAGATTTTCTGTGTGTCTGAGCTAAGGGCGAATAGGCCGGACAGGCTGCTTCCGCTGTCAACGCTACCGAGTGAGGCTTCTGTATCGCCAGTGAAATTCCAGCCATCACCGGAGTTATAGGCTGGCCTTTTCCAGTAGGCGGTACCGGCGCCGCCAATTCCACCACCGGTGGCAATCGATGGGATGCCCTGTTCTACCACTAACTTTTCCATGAGACCTGCGGGAATGTGATGCAGAGGAGGAGCCATCCAATTGGGCCCGCCGCCGTTGATGAGCATGCCGTCAACTCTGACATTGACCCGGGGTCCGAACATACCACGGTATTGAATCTGTCCGGTTAGTGGACCATTGTTGTTGGCAGCGCCACCTGGCACTTGCCCCATTAACTTGGCAGCGTCCACATTTGAGCCTGTTCTGCGGGCGGTGAATTCAGTCTCCAGAAACTCTTGCCTGCCCAGCACAATTATTTCTTCTACGTCTTCCTGCGCGTAAACCACCGCGCTAGGAAGTAGAAGCGGTAAGATGAGAGTCAGGTAATGCAATTGGCGCTGGTTATTCACTTTTTCATACTCGGAATAGTGTCTTGGAAAAGTTTCAACATGATTATATAGTGGCCAGAGGATGCTAGAAGATGCGGCATATTGTCACATGGTAGTTTAGTTTTATGCGGTTTTTTTTGGTATAAAATAATTAAAATCAATAAGTTATATATTTTTCACTGAGGATAAATGGTAAAAATCTGTACCAAATATCTTGCTAAGTGTTGATTCAGGTCAATTTTAGCAAGCTGATATTTCGGCTATTTACTGTCTCTAGTGCAGAATTTGCGCGAAACACACGGAATTATGCAAACAAGAACTGACAAAAAATTTTCTAAGGCAATAAGCGCGGTAACTGTTTTACTGCTGATCGCGCTCAGCCTTGATTTTCTCACTGCATCTGCCCAAGAACCAGTGGAATTAACTGTGGAGCAGAGAGCAGCGCAAGTGGAACTGTCTCGTCAGCTAATTGCCAGACAACAAGCGATAGAAACCATAGCGAGTGAACTAGGTATCTATGATCCTGCGATGATTGAAGCCTATACGGATCTGGCGGCACTCTACGAGGAGATTGAGGATTACTCCAGCGCCATAGCAACTTATACCAATGCGCTGCAAGTGGCGCGAATTTCTTTTGGTCTAGAGAGCGACGAACAATTTCATGCACTGGAAAGTCTGATCGATGCTAATGGGAAAATGGATGCCTGGCAGGAAGTGGATGACCTGCAGCATCTTCGCTTTCACATCAACGACCGCCTCTATGAGAGGCTGGATCCTCGCTATTTTAATGCGGTAGATCAATTTGGCGATTGGCGGTTGCGGGTTTTGCGGGAAAACTTACTCGATCTCAACTCGAGGGGTTTGACTGACGTAGCTACCGATCTCAGTGATTTGTATGGCCAGGTCATAGCGAGTATTGAAATTAAGGGCGACGCGAAACCTGAAAACCTATTACAGATGATTTATAGCAAATCCCAGGCGGATATGAGTCTGGCAAGGGCAGTGGTCAATACACACTTCAGCAATTTTCAGGGCACGGTTAGTCCCTACATCACTGTAACGCGCTGCCGAAATGTGCCTAATGGGCAAGGGCAGGTAGTAAGACAGTGTACCAATGTGCGTAGGGCAAATCCCCGTTATATGCAATCACAGCAGGATGCAAAACGCTTTGCGCTGATCCGGTATACTCGAGTGGTCGAGGATTCGATAAAAAAGATGCGTGGCATTAGGGATCAAAGTTCAAATCTGTCACCGGAAGAACGCAGTCGACTTAATACGCTAATTGCACAGCTGGAAACCGAATCGGTGCAGCTTATGCAAGCAGTTCGCGGTCGTCGACTGTTTTAGAGCTTGGGCGCCACTCACCACCCTGAATCTCGCTCAATGTCCCTAATCAAAGCAGGGCTATACCTTACTTTCAGCCTATTTGATTCAAATATTACTGGAAAAATATTCTTACAAAGGGTACAAATAGCACGCGAAATTGTTAGAAAAACCAGTTCACGTTTTAATCGGAGGAGATTATGTCTCAACTATTTAACCGGCTTACCAGACTCCTGCTATCAGCTACTGTTGTAGCAGTCGCTCTGGGTGGCCAGCTAGCTTCTGCACTGGAAGTGGGCGATAAAGCCCCGAACTTCTCGTTGCAGGCATCAGATGGCAAGACCTACTCTATGTCAGAGTTTGTTGGCGTCCGTCCTGTAGTGATTGCTTTCTTTCCCAAAGCCTTTACCGGCGGTTGAACTATGCAATGCAAAGCGCTGCGTGACAGTGCCAGAGAAATTCAAAGTTTTGATGTTGCATACTTTATGGCCAGTGTAGATACATTGGAAGATAATACGGCATTTGCCGCAGAACATGAGGCAGGATTCCCAATTCTGGCTGATCCGAGCAAAGAAATGTCCACCAATTATGGTGTCTTGGGAAGCTCAGGGTTTAATAATCGATGGACTTATTACATCGATATTGATGGTACCGTATTGAAAATTGATAAGGATACCAATCCATCAAGTGCTGGACGGGATCTCACCAATACGATGCAGTTATTGGGATTCCCTAAAGTATAAAGCAACAAAGGGTGATGCCAGGCGTCACTTGCTTTAACTAATAAAAGGCCATTGCCAACCAGCAATGGCCTTTTTGTTTGTAGTCAATTGTGTCTGAAAAGGGGTATTTCTCTGATAGTCTAATACCTTGTATTGTAGGTGTGCCGGGGCTGTGACAGAATGAGCAGTATTAGAGAAATGGAGTAGGTTGATGTCAAAGACAGGCCTTTGGATTATTGCTGGTGTGGCCATTGCAAGTTTATTATATCTGGTTTATTTGTCGATGACATTAGATGCGCCGACAGGCACTACAACAGTGGTGATTCAACCGCCTGTTACTCAATCTGTGGCTGTAGAGCCCGAGCCAGTTAGTCGCCAGATAAGTTTGCCCCAGAATCAACTACAGCCCGAACCAACCCCACCTCCCGTCGCTACACTAGATGTGGTCATCGCATCACCTCCGGTTGCAGTGGAAATAGAGCCTGAACCTGAACCAGTAATTGAAGCCTCTGATGTGCCGGTGGTGCGGCTTCCAACGCTTAATGATAGTGATCAATTTGTATTTAGTGGTTTACAGAATTTATCCAATGCGGCCGCGCTCGTTCCGTTACTGGCCTCCGAACAGTTAATTCGAAAACTAGTGGTTTTTGTTGACAATATAAGTCGCGGTGAATTCCCTCAAACTGGCTTGCCTTACCTGAGCATGGAGCAGGAAATGCAGGTTCGCACTATCGATGAGAATTTGTTTGAAATAGATGAAGTGGCTTACTCAAGGTTTGATTTAGTGACCGATATCTTTGTCGCAATCGATACGGAGCAGGCCATGTCATTCTATCGAGTTTTGTATCCTTTGTTTCAGCAGGCTTATGCGGAAATCGGTTTCCGAGATGTTAACTTTGACGACACACTGAGACGTGCTATTACCAATGTCTTGAGCACTGCAGATGTGGAAGGCCCGTTTCAGTTAGTGAAACCATCGGTTATGTATTTGTATGCAGATGCCAGTATTGAAAACTTGCAGGAAGTGCATAAGCAATTGATAAGAATCGGCCCGGAGAATACAGAGCAGCTTAAAGCAAAATTGCGTCAGATATTAATTCAGTTGTGACCCCCCACTAATGAGTAAAGTAACACTTCCCAGTTCGCTCGTAAGCATTGAATGGCTGCAATTAAACTTAGCAGCAGAAAATCTAGTCATTCTGGACGCATCGGTTCCGCCTGTAGTGCCGGGGTTTGTTCAAATCAATTCGCCGGAGAGTTTTCTCGCTATCCCCGGAGCACGCCGGTTTGATTATGATCAGAAAGTTTGTATGCCTAATTCATCTTTGCCACACATGCTGCCGGGCCCGGAATTATTTCAAGAAGAAGTTCGCAAGCTGGGTATCAACCAGGACAGTATTATTGTGGTCTACGATGATGTTGGGCTCTATGCCAGTCCCCGCGCTTGGTGGATGTTTCGAGCTATGAGGCATCAGCAGGTAGCAGTGCTTGACGGTGGTTTACCGGCCTGGATTGATTCCAATTTGGCAACTAGAGATCAGTTAGACGACAGACCATTAAGCGGAAATTTTACTGCCAACTTAGATACCGAACTGTTCTGTGATTTCAATGTGGTTCTGACAGCTACCGATGATTGCAATTGTACTATAATGGATGCAAGAAGCGCGGGCCGCTTCTATGCCCGGGAACCTGAGCCCAGACCCGGTATGCGAGGGGGGCATATGCCAAATGCTAAGAGCCTGCCCTTTCCGAACGTATTAGACAACGGCGCAATGAAGCCGCTTGAAGAATTGAAGCCGCTGTTCGAATCACTTACCGAACCAGAAAATAAACTAATTTTCAGCTGTGGTTCCGGACTAACCGCTTGTGTATTGGCACTTGCCGCACATCTTGCTGGTTACGAGAATCTCTCAGTCTATGATGGATCCTGGTCGGAATGGGGTGTTCCTGGACATTTACCCGTGGTAAGTGATTAGAAATAAATACCTAGCCTGCCCCTCAATACTTGTCTAAAATGCGCATCCGAAACCCAACGCGCCGGTTTTACGTTCCGGTGAGCAAGAGGACGAACCATGAATGACCCTAAGGGCAACATAGTTGTTGCTGCGCTCTACCGTTTTGCAAGATTGCCCAACTTTGAATCATTTCGCTCACCCCTGCATAAATTAATGTGCGAGCAGTGTGTGAAGGGTACTTTGCTGCTCGCGGCCGAAGGCATCAATGGCACCATTGCTGGTTCTAGAGCAGGCGTCGATACAGTGCTTTGCTGGTTGCAGGAAGACCAGCGCTTTGCCAAAATTGAAATAAAAGAATCCTATGTTGATAAGAACCCCTTTTATCGGACTAAGGTAAAGCTGAAGAAAGAAATTGTGACAATGGGAGTCGAAAATATTGATCCAAATTACATTGTGGGAACTTATGTTGATGCAACATCCTGGAATGATTTGATCAATGACCCCGATGTGTTGCTACTGGATACCCGCAACAAATACGAAGTAGAGATAGGTACATTTGAAAATTCCATAAACCCAGAGACAGAATCGTTTCGTGATTTTCCAGCCTATGTGAGTCAGCATCTCGACCCTGATAAACACAAAAAAGTTGCCATGTTTTGTACCGGTGGCATTCGCTGTGAAAAATCGACAGCCTATTTAAAGCAAAAGGGATTCGAAGAAGTGTTCCATTTGCACGGGGGTATACTAAAATACCTGGAAGATGTGCCAGAAGAAGAAAGTATGTGGCGGGGTGAATGTTTCGTTTTCGATAATCGTGTCACGGTAAACCACGATCTGGAACAGGGCGAATATGATCAATGTCACGCATGCCGCATGCCCATAAAAGAAGAAGATAAAGTGAGCCAGCACTATCAACAAGGTGTCAGTTGTCACCACTGTTATGATAAGCACAGTAAAGAGCAGATTAACCGCTATGCCGAGCGCGAACGGCAAATGGAACTGGCGCGTGAAAGAGGAGAGAACCACCTCGGCTCCCCAATGGAATCGACTATGAGCAGACGCAAGAAAGAAAAACTACGATTCAAGCAAATTCAGCGGGAAGCCAATAGTAGTTAAAACTCCTTCATATAGCAGCCGCGGTGCTTTTTGGGTATAGTCTGAGCTCTCAATAAAAATAATAGGCCCTAAAACATGAATTCAATTTCGGCCGACTGCGCTCCACGTGTTTTTCCAGTTATACTGGGTTTAATTGCACTGCCACTTATTCTAGGTGGCACGCAATTGGTATTCCTCGGCGGCTCATTCTACTACTTGCTAGCTGGGCTGCTTATTACGGCAAGTGCAATAAAAGTATGGCAAGGCAATCCGTTTGGCTCGAAAATATATGCTGGGTTGATGGTGGCGACTGTCGCTTGGGCGCTGCTCGAATCTGGTACAAATCTCTGGGCGCTGGCGCCAAGAATTCTTCCACTTAGTGTAATCGGGATTTGGTTTCTAACGCCATGGTTCAGAAGATCGCTTTATCAGGGAAATCCTTCGCCACTTTTTAGTACAACGCTTGCGCTTGCTATCCCGGCGGGGTTTTTACTCCTTGCTGTCGGTGTCGTAATTAGCGGAATAGGTTATGAGATTAACCCAATGCCTCAAAGAAGTGGGATAAACACAATAAACACAAGAACCGACTGGCCGAGTTACGGCAACACAGCTGGTGGAAGCCGTTATTCACCCATCGATCAGATCAACACTGAAAACGTAGCTAGGTTAGAAGTTGCCTGGACCTATAGGACAGGATTTGGTGGTTCGTTTAAGTCAACACCATTACAGGTTGGTGACCTGCTCTATGTCTGTACTGGGGGCAATGTAATTATTGCGCTGAATGCGGACAGCGGTGAGTTGAGTTGGCAATTTGATCCTTTGGTGAACCCTGAACATTTGGAAGGGTTGCGTTACCACACGACTAGTTGCCGCGGCGTATCATATTATGAGGCGCCGCCTGAATACGATGGAGAGTGTCAGCAACGAATCCTTACTGCCACAACAGATGCCCGATTGATTGCAGTTGATGCCATCAGTGGAGAGCGCTGCACTCAGTTTGGCGAATTGGGAGAGATCAACCTTACTCAGAATATGGGCAATGACCCGTTGATTTTTAATTTCCAAACTTCGCCGCCCGGGATAGTGAGAGGCAATGCTGTAATAGGGGGTTGGGTCGCTGATAACCGAAGTGTGGGAGAGCCTTCCGGAGTAGTCAGGGCATTTAATGCCATTAGCGGAGATTTTGCCTGGGCCTGGGACATGGGCAGACCAGGTGTTAACACGCAGCCACTGCGCGGGGAAGTCTATACCCGGGGCACCCCCAATGTGTGGAGCCTGTTCAGCGTTGATGAGGAACTTGGTCTGATTTATGCACCGACGGGAAATGAGACCCCTGACTACTTTGGCGGTGGGCGCATGGAGTCCAGTGAGCAATATGCTTCCTCAATTGTTGCTATAGATGGCGAAAACGGGGCAGTGCGTTGGTCATATCAAACTACGCATCATGACCTATGGGATTATGACGTACCCTCGCAACCGGTTTTGATTGATTTGCCCGGCGACAATGGCGAGAAGATACCCGCTGTGCTGGCACCAACCAAACGCTCGGAAGTTTTTGTACTAAACCGCGTTACCGGAGAACCAATTTTTGAAATAGCCGAGTTGCCGGTACCCCAGGAAGGCGGAGTGCCAGAAGATTACGTCGCCCCTACGCAGCCCTTTGCTACAGACTTGCCAAATTTCCGACCTGATCTTAGTGAAGAAAAAATGTGGGGAATTACACCGCTGGATCAACTTTGGTGTCGCATCGAATACAGGAAAATGCGTTACGACGGGCATTTTACGGTGCCGGGGGTGGGCACTATTTTGCACTTTCCAGGCAACTATGGTGGCCACAACTGGGGCAGCGTCAGCGTAGATCAAGCCAATAACATCATGGTAGTGAATCCATTGATCATAGCGAATCGGCTTTCTCTGATTCCTCGTGAAGACTTGCCTGAAGGTGTGGCAGGTACTCAATTAGGGACACCCTATTCACACACTACGTTTCGATTTATCTCACCTCTAGAAATCCCCTGTCAGCAACCGCCTTACGGCGTGTTAGCTGCAATAGACCTGGAAACCCGAACTTTGCTTTGGGAGCGACCTATCGGATCATCCAAACACAGTGGCCCGTTAGGCATACCAACCCTGTTACCATTAACGGTGGGTACGCCACAGACAGGTGGTACGGTGACAACAGCCGGTGGTTTGATATTCATAGCAGGTACTTTTGACAATACAGTGCGCGCTATGAATTTGATGAACGGTGAAGAGTTATGGCAAAATTCTTTACCGTTTTCAGCCCAGGCAACACCGATGACCTACCAGACCCCAAAAAGTGGTAAGCAAACGCTGGTAGTTACAGTGCCAGTATTTAATTCGACCACCGCAGTTGGTCCTCGTACTTTATCTGCTGCTGAGGAAGATCCAGATGGGGGTTACATCATCGCATACAGATTAGCTAACTGAATCTAAAAATGGTGAATTAAAAGAATTGATTTTTATATTTTTTAAGCCCTATAGAAATACACAGGAGATTTAATTGAAACTTCGAAACTCAAGTTTAAGTTTTTTTTGCATGTTGGCTGCAGTCATAATAATGCCACAGCCATTAACTGCTCAGTCTGGGGCTTATATTGCTCCCCGCACAGCTTATGGACAGCCTGATTTACAGGGTACTTTTACCTTCCGTACATTAACACCGATGCAGCGCCCAGCAGACTTCGCTGATCAAGGTGTACTAAATGCAGATCAAGCCGAGGTGTGGACAGTGAATGAAAATTTGCGCCAGAACCGTGACCTAATCGATGACAGCGTCGGCGGAGCCGGCTATGCCCCTGGTGTGATTTCCTACAATGAATTCTGGTACGAGCGCGGCGATGTAATGGTTGAGGACCGGCGCACTTCGCTGATTATCGACCCACCCAACGGACGAATCCCACCACTGACGGAAGCGGCGCAGCAACGCAGACGCGATGTCACTGAAATACGAAGGCTCAGTCTTGGGCCAGAGGCAAGACCCTATGCTGAACGCTGCATAGTAACCCGCACCTCGGGGCCACCAATGCAACCCGGCTCTTACAATCTCAATGTACAATTTGTTCAGACCGCCGACCATTTCATGATCATGAACGAAATGATTCATAACGTGCGTGTTGTGCGTATGAATGCTGAGCATCGAGATGGGCCTGCGTTGAAATGGGAGGGCGATTCAGTGGGTCACTTTGAGGGTGAGACATTGGTTGTCGACACGATCAATTTTATGCGGGGTACTGCCTTTGCTGATTCAACGCCCAATATGCATTTGATCGAACGTTTCACACGTTTGGGGGACGATACACTCGCTTACCAGTTTACTGTGGAGGACCCAACTACGTGGACGCAGTCGTGGACGGCGCTGGTGCCCATGAAGCGAATTGATTTGCCAATCTATGAATATGCCTGTCATGAAGGTAATCATGGATTGCATGGGGTAATGGCGGGCATACGCCGGTTGGAGCAGGATGCTATCAAGTAGCGCAGACACCCCAACTTAAAAAACGGAATAAGCTTAAGTTAACTATTCAGGAAAAAGTATGGCTGATAAATTAAATCCAGGGGATCTCTTTCCGAGGCTCTCTTTGAACATTGCAGGTGGAGAATCATTTAGCCCGCCAGATGATATCGATACACCTCTTGCAGTGGTTTTATTCTATCGCGGGCATTGGTGACCTTTCTGTCGCCGGCTACTAACCGGTTATAGCGAGCGCCGTGATGCGTTCCTGGAGCAGGGTGTAACAATTATTGCTGGCACGGTTGATTCAGAAGAGAAAACTGCCGAAGTGGCCGCTGATCTGGATTTTCCCGTAGCCTTTGGTGTAACTCATGAACAGGGTGATGCAATTGGGGCCTGGTGGGACGAGCGCCGCGACCATATTCAACCCAGTGAATTCGTACTTTCTGGCAGTGGTAAGGTATTGATGTCCACTTACAGCAATTCGCCTGTGGGACGCATGGAGCCGGGCGAGACATTGAGTCTGATTACCTATCTCAATAGCCTGCGCGAAAAATCAGGCTAGCCAGTTTTCCCATAAGCTTAACCGGATGGAAAGTGACATGACAGTTGCACTATAGACGCAGTTGATTAACCCTGTTTGTTCCATGGTGGTCTCAAGAGACTCTGGACATGCGTATAGCTATTCAGGTCAATCCCACTATTTTGTTGCGCCGGCTGCTTGAATAAATTCAAGCAGGAGCCAGAAAAATACCTTAATAAGTCAGATCCTCCCCCTGCTTCGGAAGCCGATCAATCAGTTATCCATTCTTTGGCATACTGTTATCGCGGATGATAGCGGTAGCGGCAATGAGTTTTAGTTCAGTGTCGGTGATTACTAACTCACTCAGGCTTAGACGTGTGTAGCTATGATTTTAAAGTTGTCCTGGACACTACCCGGGCCAAAGATAAAGAGACAACTATCGCTTAGTGTGGCATTCTCATACCACTTTTAATCGATACTCCAAATTAGATCAGAACAAGAGGAAGTCGCAATGTCAGTATTAAAAATATCTACCAAACTACTAATTGCCCTGATGATGCTCGTTGTCGCGGCGTGTGAACAAAGTTACGAGATAGATCAGAGTATAGTTGAAGAAGCGCAAGTCTTAAACCTCAAAGTCCCGGAGCAGCAAATACTGGCTAGCGGACAGCCAACCGAGGAGCAATTTCAGTTATTGGCAGACGCAGGTGTCAGGCATGTCATTAATCTGCGCCCGATGGCAGAGCAGGAATGGGATGAAGGGACATTTGTGGCTTCACTAGATATGGAGTATCACTCAATTCCTGTAGCTGGCTCGACCGGTGTAACCCGCGAGAACGCACAGAGCCTGTATGACCTATTGGCTACTCTGGAAGGAGAGCCGGTTATAGTGCATTGCGCAAGTGGTAACCGGGTCGGTGCACTTGTTGCAATTTCTGCCGTTGAATCAAGCGGCCTTGAATTAGAAAGCGCCATAGTCGAAGGGCAACGTTGGGGCCTGACAAGGCTGGAGCAAGCAGTGCGAACTGCACTCGCAGATATTTAGAGATAGCTGTGATTGGAGTATCACATTGGTGTTGATAATGACTGATTACAGATTTACAAAAACCAGATCAAATCGATTGATTATTTGCCTGGCAGCTAGCTGCTGGCTGGCGGCTTTCAATGTGCCAGTCTTGGCCCAATCTTCCCCTGGTTTCACCGCCGAGCAGGCGGTGCAGGGAGAGCAGGACTACGTGGATCAATGTGCATCCTGCCACGGTTATGATCTGCAGGGTTTTGACCTGATACCTGCCCTCGCTGGCAACTTCTTCAGTCGCCGCTGGGGTGATGGGCCGCTAGTCGACCTTGCTACAAGCATGCGACGTATGCCACCAAGCCAACCTGGCAGGTTAGACCAACAGGTTTATAACCGGATTCTTGCCTACCTGCTTCAGAATAATGGAGTAGAGGCGGGTGCTACTCCCTTGCCAGCAGCGCTAGCGGAGCTGGATGGACTCATTATACCGGCGCAGCCATTGGTTTCCAGGCCATTGAACCCACGTGACCCTAGCTATGACACTAATGGCCCTTTGGTAGCCGTGAGTCGGCTCAATGGCATGACATCTGTTACCGACGCCATGCTCTTGAATCCTCCGGAAGATGATTGGCTGATTTGGCGACGCACCCATGAAAATCTGGGCCATAGCCCACTCGCTCAAATCAATAAAGACAATGTCGCGGATTTGCAAATCAGCTGGACTTGGTCACTGCCCTCCGGAGCTAATATGATGACTCCGCTGGTGCACGATGGTGTTCTTTTTGCCTACAGTAACGGTGATGTGGTGCAGGCGTTTGATGCGGCAAGCGGTGATTTACTATGGAGCTACCAAAGAGAGCTTGATGCAGATACTCGGTCGAGTTCAAAGAAAGGGGTCGCAATTTACGAGGATAAAATTATTGTACCTACCTCAGATGTGCACCTACTGGCAGTAAATAGTAAAACCGGCAAACTAATCTGGGACCATGAGATTGATACGGGAGATGAAACCGATTTTATAATCAAGGCAGCACCGATGGTAGTAAATGGTATGGCAATCATCGGCATGACAGGGCAAACAGCAGTGGCCGGTGGCAATTTTATCATCGCGATTGATCTGCATTCCGGTGAAGAGACCTGGCGCTTTTACACCATAGCAAGGCCAGACGAGCCGGGCGGCAATACCTGGAACAATCTGTCGCTTGAAGAACGGACCGGTGGTTCTGTGTGGAGCCCTGGCAGTTATGACGCGGAGCTTAATTTGCTCTATTTTGGCCCTGCTCCCACTTATGATACTAATTCCCTTAGAGTGCTTAGCAGTGCGCCCAATGTCACAAATGATGCACTGTACACCAATTCGACAATCGCCTTGAACGCCGATACGGGTGAGCTGGTTTGGCATTACCAACATATGCGAAATGACCAGCTTGACCACGATTGGGCTTTTGAGCGACAGATCATTAATCTGCCGGTTAATGGTGTGATGCAGAAAGTAATTGTCACCGGGGGTAAGCAAGCTATTTTCGAAGCACTGGATGCGGCTACAGGCGATTATCTGTTTTCTATTGACCTGGACATGCAAAACGTTATCGCAGAAATTGATCCGCGCACAGGGGAGAAGACCTTGAGTTCGGAAGCCGTTCCGGAACCGGGTCAGGTGCTGGGCGGGCTATCGCTGGACGGCATCTGTCCGAATGCATTGGGCGCTCGTAACATGCCATCAACGTCCTATAATCCGGCTACCGGAATCCTATATATTCCAATGCAGGACACCTGTACCAACATCCTCACTGGTGGGCGCTGGCAGAAATACCCTGACCCGGCCGATGATGGTCTTTGGGGTATGGTGAAAGCGGTTAATCTTGAAACCCGCGAGGTGGTGTGGACTAAACGGGAGTTTGCGCCTCCAGCAAGCGGCAACCTTACTACCGACAGTGGTTTATTGTTCGCAGGTACGGTCGATCGCTGGTTCAAAGCAGTCGATCAGACTGATGGTGAGGTGTTGTGGCAGCAACGACTGGATAATGCGCCAAGCTCTTACCCGATTACCTATCGGGTAGATGGGAAGCAATACGTCGCGGTTGCTACGAACTCGGGGAGCTTTCATGCGAATACCATGGAAAATACTGCCGGGATAAGCAATTCACCGACAGGTGCAACGCTTTGGGTTTTTGCTCTGCCCTAGTCTAAAAAGAGAGAGTAATTGAACAAATATTCCACTAAGTTTCGATATTAGAAGGTCCCACTAACCTTTAAAGAAATTACTCTGCCAGAGCTACTGCATTGATCCTCAATTTCTTCAAGGATTCCGCTGGCGATGTGCCCTACGAAACGCTGACGCTCGCGACAGAACGAGTTATTATTAATGCCTGATGCGTCGAGACGAAAAGTTGTCTCTCCAAGAGCAATAACTTCCACAAATACTGCAGCAAAGGGGTCGCCTGCTGAGAGTTCAAGGTCATCGATATCATAGCGTTTTCGATTACCGTCGAAGCTGTTGTTCCATTGCAGACCATAATTCATATTCCATGGCGTTATATCATGCCGAAAACCGAATGAAAAGCGGCCCCGGTTACGAAATGTAAAGCGCCGTTCTATGCCGAGAAAAGGATCAGTAACCTTAGAATCTTCAACATTTAATCTGGAGGTAACCAGCAAGTTGGGCATGTCGATCATGCGCATTCTGATACTGGCATTGAGGTTTAGTCCATAGGTTTTACCATCGCCTATGTTGCCGTTAGCCGACTGCAGGTCATCTTCCGAAGGGGATACATCGATGCGCTCAATACGGTCGGTGTAGTCGTGATAAAAAATATTACCATCGACAACACCGATGTCATTGGGCAGGCGGTACTCTGCATTAAATTCGTATTTCCAATACCACTCCTGCTTCAGGTTTTCGTTTCCGGCTTGAACATTGGAGTCCTCGTCCTGATAGTCGGTGGCGGCTACAAAATCATTGAAACTCAATTGCTCTACGACTTTTTCTATAGACCCTCTCAGTTGCAATGTTGATGTTAGGTCATAACGAAAATCTACCTTGGGTTTTGCAAAATTGAAATTTCGTTTGTTGGACACATCGCCACTCTGGCTGATCTCAGAGGATTCATACAGCAAGGTACTTTCCAGCGACATGTTTGGGCTTAACACCCAGTTATGAATTACAAAAGGCTCATAGCGAATTTCTTCAACGCTTGAATTGGCATTGGCTACACTAACCGGCACCAAACCACCCACTGCCGCTGAGGGCATTCCGCTACTATTAACAATGCCTAAAGCTAGGTTTGAATCTAGAATTGTCTGTGCCCGCTCGGCACCGAATTCAATGTCCTGCCCATTAAAAATATCAAAGGTATAGGACCCGCGTACGATCCGCTCTTTAGTAGTGCTGCCATTGGCTAAAAATAAATTCTTGGTTTCAGAGTCATCGCCTTCTATTCCGAAGCGCTCACGCACACCGGAACGGGTGTTGGCATTGCTGATAAACAGCGCCTTTAAACGGTGATCTCGAGCAGTTTTGTACTCGAAGTCGCCGCCAATTTCCCAGTTATCATATTCGTTTGGGCTATCTTCACGCTCAAGCTCCACCGCATTGGGCTGTGCTGTAAGGTCAGTGGTTCGTCGAAAGAGTTCTGTTGGGCCCTCGCCACCGGCAATTAGCCCATTAAATCGGGCACTGGCGTTAGGGCTAATCTCGTAACCTAGATTTGTGCTAAAGGTATTCCTGCTGCCTTTTGTGGTACGATCTTCACGTACTAAGTCATTCGGTGAGAAATCCCCCAGCACACTGTTTTCTTTGCTTATGCTGTTGGTATAAAACTCTCGTGCTTCGGCGCTGAACAAAAATGATAGCCCTCCAGTTAGACCGCTATATGAGAATGTTCCGCTGGGTGTCAGAGTATGATCGCTAGCGCGAAACATATTGGCCTCGTAGGACGTGCTAGTGCTACTCAATTCTTCGAACAGCACTACGTTTATAACCTGACCACTGCCCCTGACGTCTAATTCGCCTGATGTGCCTCGGATGATTTCAATGTAGTCTACTTGATCAGCGGTGATCCGGCTTAATTGCCCGCTGGTCTGATTGTTCTTACCTGCAGTGCGTTTACTATTGATCAATATTTCATTTCCGCCGCTGCCTCCGCCAAATCCACGTCCACCCCGGCCACCGCCACCACGACTGCCACCGCTAAAACCCCCAGACCCCCCATGGCTGAATCCGCGGCTACTGCCGCCGCCGTTGCTAGAACTTGCTCCCGGAATACGATTTAGCATGTCCTGAGCACTAACCGGGCTATATTCTGTAAAGTAAGAGGCAGGGTAGATGATAGTGGAGTCACCCCCGGTGCTTTCCTGACCGGAAGCAAGCTGGGAGGTTGCCACTAACAGCAGAGGCGTTGCGAGTTTTAATATTCGATACTTTAACTTCATTGGGTTACTCAAGGTTAGTTCATGCCGTATATTCAAAGCATTGGGAGTATAGAAACAATCGGGGCCAGAGTAAAAACTATTTGCCGCGAGTTTTTCCATGTGCTGTTAATAGTTCGGCAATTCTACGCACTTTCTAATGGCTGGATGTTGCGTATCCGCCCAATTTATTGATGTGTAGGCTGACTTGATGCAGAAAAAGCAGAATTCCTGCGTAATTACTCTTACCTGCGTATTTGGGTTGGTTCTGGCAGCGATTAGCTATTGCTGAAACCGAGCGATACCCAAGCTTCCACGGATGCCGCCAACCCAGATTTCATCGCCTACTTCGATAGCG
>CAVOCG010000029.1:0-22919 GCA_963694095.1 Gammaproteobacteria bacterium | reverse complement strand
ACCCCCGACAAGTCTGCACCGCCCCAACTTGCCTTGGCATGCGGAAGTCACTGATGTCGAATATGCGAATGCCGCGGAAGCGCTCGTTGCTTTCCTCTTCGGATACGCCTTGCAGCCCGCAGTCGAGTCGGCCTCTGGTTTCCTGGACCGACAGAATGAGGAGATTGCCAACCACAGACACATCACCCTGCCCACCTGGGCAGACCACAGAACTCAATAATTCAGGAGCGCCTCGATTGCTAATGTCATAGGCGTTAAATCCGTGATAGTTGCCCGCGATAAGGACTTCTCCGGCGAAGGATAAATCAGTATTAGCAAAAGCCAGAAGGCCGGGGCGGGGTTCATCTCGTTCGTTCTCTTCCTCATCTTCTGATACTGGCGTCTCAACTACAGTATTGAGCGCCGCTTCATCAGTTACAGTATCCCCATCGATTGGCTCATTAGCATCTGGGTCCAGGGTTTCTTCTTCTGCATCAGATTCTCTATCCATTGGCAACCCCTGGGGATTGGCCGGATCAAAAAAGCCATCGGGCTTGGGGAGGGCTGCAACCAACTCCATGTTAAGCGAAGCCTGACCAGCATCGTCAAATCCAGCCTGCAAATTGACCCGTGGGTCGGGGGAGAAACCACTGAGCATGGAGTTCATACGCTCGATTTCACTGCTTTGATCGGAGGTGACATCCGAAGTGAATGCGTAGAGCGTTGGATCCTGCGCTGACCCCCTCTGGTCCAGCAAACTCTCGACCATGTTAAGCGCGCCATCATGATGATTGATCATCAGCTCAAGAAAAAGCCTATCAAATTCAAAACCTTCTGCTTGTTCAAGTTGCGTTAGCTCCTCATCCGTGACCATGCCAGGCATTGATTCGAAACCCACTGCGTGGTGAGTTTCCAGAGTGGGAACCTCTAGATCCCGGTCGCCTAACCAATCCTGCATCATGTCAATTTCGTCTTCTTGCGACAGTGTTATGCGCTGAGACATCAGTTCCATGACTTCCCGGCTGCTACGCGATTCGACCAACGCGGTCATTTCCAGAGCCTGGGCATGATGGGAAATCATCCCCTGCATAAACTTCACATCGGCTTCTGAATATTGAATACCCGCCAAGTCAGACGCCTCCTCTGCAGATATCTGTCGACTTGGTTGCCCGGGGGCCCCGGGCTGAATAATCGGTGCCTGAGCAAGACTTTCCATTGCAACAAAGAAACTAATAGTTATCATTGCGATAAAACGATAAGCAATTGAAAGTGGGCAATTCATTTAATTCTCCAATTAGTGACTCTGTGCTACGGCAACGCGAAACCAGCATAATGGAGCGTGTTTAGCAAACAGAGACAGCTTACGTTTTTGATTGCTTCGAAAACGTGAGCTATTGCTTGTTGTTTCAGTTGTTTCTAGTTAGCGCCCATCAGGCAATAATCTGTGGAATGGGCTTACCTTCAATATCCGAGAGTCTATAGTCTCGACCGCTGTAGCGATAAGTAAGTTTTTCGTGGTCAAGCCCCATCAAATGAAGAATTGTTGCGTGCATGTCATGAGCAGAAATGGGTTGCTCCAGTGCCTTGTAACCAAACTCATCCGACGCACCAATCGCTTGTCCACCTGCGATACCCGCACCCGCCATCCAGGCGGTTTGCGTACCCGGATTGTGGTCACGGCCGACACCCCGTTGGGAAATTGGCATGCGTCCGAACTCGCCGTGCCAGACGATGAGTGTACTATCTAGTAAGCCCCGGGATTTCAGATCAGTCAGCAAACCGGCGATAGGCAGATCCGACTCGGCAGCGTGTAAAGTGTGGTTTTCCACCAGGTTACTGTGGGCATCCCAGGTGTCAGTGTTCTGTACGCCCACGCCGCCCATGAAAAGTTGCACAAAGCGGACACCGCGCTCAACCAGCCTGCGTGCCATCAAACACTGGCGGCCGAACGGCTCTGTCACCGCTTCATCGAGACCGTAGAGTTTCTTGGTTGCCTCGGACTCAGACGAGGTATCGATGGCCTCTGGCGCACAGCCCTGCATGCGATAAGCCAGTTCGTAAGAAGAAATTCGCGCCGCTAGTTCCGAATTGCCGGGATACTTCTCCATATCCATCTGGTTAAGCCTGGCAAGCGCATTCAGGCGAAGCCGTTGCTGGTCAGGGGACATTCCTACCGGTGTTTCCAGATCAACAATTGGATCGCCAGACGAGCGAAACAGGGTTCCCTGGTAACTCGCCGGCATGAACCCAGAACCCCAGTCATTGGGACCGCCCAGCGGCCCACCACGGTAGTCGTTCATAACCACGAACGCTGGCAAGCTCGAATTCTCCGAGCCAAGGCCATAGGTCACCCAACATCCCACACTGGGAAAGCCCATCCGAATTTGACCTGTCTGCATCTCGTAGGTGGACTGAATGTGATCATTTGACCTGCCGTAGAGCGATTTGATGAAGGCGATTTCATCCACATGTTTAGCCAAGTGAGGAAATATCTCTGAGACTTCCATACCACTCTCGCCGTGCTGCTTGAACTCGAAGGGGCTAGGCATTAATGGACCCGGCATGCCTTGGCGCACAGCAAATTTTTCGCCAATCAGATCTTCCAGAGGCTGACCTGCGTACTTGGTGAGTGAGGGCTTATAATCGAAGGTGTCTACCTGGCTGGGGCCACCACTCATAAAGAGGGAGATAACATTTTTAGCGCGAGCCGGAAAGTGAGGTGGTTTTGACGCGAATGCCCCTGGAATCTGTCCGCTACATTGGTTGCCACCGAATCCAGGCTCGGCGGCAAACACGCCGTCGCGCTCAAGCATAGATGCGAGAGCTAATCCCGCCATGCCGCCACCCGATTGCATGAGAAACTCCCGGCGCGACCAGAACCTTTTGCCTTTATTCCCGTTCTGATGTGATTGACTCATGCTTTGCTCCCGGCTCTTATATTGGTTCTTGGCTTCTAGCGTTTTATCTGCGATACAAAAACTCGCTCAGGTTGAAGATCACATGAGTGAGATCCTCAAGTGAGCCCTGGGCTACTAGCTGTTGCCCGATGGCAGCTTCCGCACCAGTGGGCGGCCTAGTAAGTGCCGTACGATAAGCCAAATCCACCTGCAGCGGTATATCATAGGGCGCGCGCTCCTCCAGCGCGCTAGCGAACAGCTGCGCTTGCCCGAGAATGAAGGGATTATTCAATAGCGTTAATGCCTGTGGAGCTACTGTTGACGTATTCCGAGAGGCAGCAGTTATATTCTGGTCTGGCAGATCAAAGGTTTCGAAAAACGGATAAGATAGGGTTCTCCTCCGGTACACATAAAGGCTGCGCCGCCAAACATCTGGGCCATCTGCCTGATTATCCCAGCGACCGAACAATACTGCAGTATTCAAAATCTCTTGCGGAATATAAGGGAATATGGGCTTTCCTCCCACAGTCAGATCGATCCCTCCGCTGGTAGCCATAATGACATCACGCACCGCTTCTGCTTCCAGTCGCTGGGGACGATAACGCCAGAGTAGATGGTTCTCCAGATCATTGGCCAGGCTTTTCTCATTATCATAGGCTGAGGCCATCTTGTACGCCTCAGAAGTCATCATCAGGCGGTGCAAATCCTTGGTACTCCAGCCCTGTTCCATGAATTCCACCGCCAGCCAATCGAGCAATTCCGGGTGGGTTGGTAGATCACCGACAACGCCGAAATTATCTAGCGAGGCGACGATACCCCGACCGAAGTGGTGGTGCCACACACGGTTCACCCACACCCTCGCAGTGAGTGGATTATCAGTTGAAGTCAGCCACTGCCCAAGGGCTAGTCGGCGACCGGAAGTACGGCCATTAGCGCGGGGCACCGCAGTCACTGGGTCACCATGAGTTGCCACCGTTAGAAACGCCGGCAATATCTCCGGACCAGGGCTAAAGGGATCACCGCGGATAAGGAAGTTAGCTGGTGGTACTTCGTAGCGTTCCGGACCTTCATGCAAAAAGCTGCCCGGCTCGGTGGGTTTAATGCGACACTCCGGGCAACCCAGTACATTGTCTCCGGCTCGATCTGGTGTATAGCGGTAGTCACCATCGGTCACGAGCTCGATCATTGCCGGCTGTTCTGGCCGTGTTTGTTCGATACCTGCGATCTCGCTCGAAAGTACTTCGCGGCGAGTTTTGTCCAACTCAGACATGGCTTCATCAACCTGCTGTCTCGGCACACCGATAGAAAGCACCTGATTAGCCAGCAACTTCTGTCCTGCTGTTCGCTCACTTTCTGGCGTAATCACTGCGGCGAGAACATCTGCCGGAAAATCGCGTTCAATTCGTTCTATCTTCAAGGCCAGACGATAGGGCTCCTCGATATCCCTGATTTGTTCCCGCACCTCCGCCACCTGCTCATCGAGTTCCGCAGTCGATGCCAAATAAGCAATGGCCTGGTCTTCCGGCAGCATGGGGTATTCGGTCTCCACATAGCCGAAAATAGCCGAGGTTAGACTGTAGTAGTCCTTCTGCAGAATTGGATCAAACTTGTGGTCGTGGCAGCGGGCACAATGAACAGTCATACCCAGCACACCACGGCCCAGCGTAGCTAGTACATCGTCCAGGTAATCCCAGCGACGCTCTGGGTTGTCTTTCTCCCGAAAATTAACCCGTGGACCGGCACGCAAGAAACCGGTGGCAATTCGTGTTTCATGCGTTGTCTCATCCAGCTCGTCGCCCGCCACTTGTTCAATAATGAACTGGCTATAAGGCTTATCATGATTAAAGGCGTCAACCACATAGTCACGGTAGCGCCAGGCATTGGCGCGATCCACATCCTGTTCGTAGCCATCAGAATCCGCATAACGGGCTACATCGAGCCAGTGACGACCCCAGCGTTCACCGTAATGTGGAGAAGCCAACAAGCGATCGATTAATTGCTCCCACGCACCCGGTGTAGTATCGGCAAGAAACTCATCAGTTTCTTCGGGAGTCGGCGGTAGCCCTGTCAGATCGAGATAGGCACGACGCAGCAGCGTAAATCTATCAGCAGGTGGTGCTGCAACCACCTCATTCTCAGCGCGTTGTTGTTCAAGAAACCGATCGATAGGATGGTCGAAATTGGCGACTTGTGGCAGTGAGTTTTGTACCGGTAGTTTAAAAGCCCAATAATCCCGCGCTGAATCAGGCACGTTCGTGGCGAAGGCTGAAAACTCATTCCCTGACACCACCGTGGTGGCTCCGGCATCCCAATGAGCGCCGTCATTGATCCAGTTGCGAAATGATTCGATCGCTGCTTCACCGAGTGGAGCACCTATCGGCATCGCTGGTCCATCGAGCCCTGCCAACTGGCGATAAAGCGGACTTTCATCTGCACGTCCTGGGATTATTGCCGGGCCACGATTGCCGCCTTGCAAAGCACCATCTCGAGTACTCAGATTAAGACCGGAACTCTGGAACTGCTCGTTGTGGCAATTCCAGCAGGTTCGTTCCATGATAGGGCGGATTTCATTGGTGAAGACTTCTGTACTCTGGGCCTGAGCGCCACTGACAAGCAGGCCAGCTGCTGTCAGAGTGAAAGCTAGTAGCACTCGGTTGGATTCTGATATCGTTCGCATTGCCACCTCGCTGCGGACCCCGCTGGGGAGCCAAGTGGATTTATTGTTTTGTTGACAATACGCGATCTAGACTCACTTGTGCAAGCAATAAAACGGGGGCCTATCAACCGGGTTTTGTTCCAGGAAGACAAAAACTAAGCCCCCGGTCAATTTAGGTTTCTATCTTCTTTAAGAAGTCGCTCTTTCCCCAGCCTTTTTTTCGATTCTTCTCGCGTGCAATCTGGGCTCGGTATAGCCGTTCGGCTGCTTAGTACCATCGAATACTAGGTCACAGGCTGCCTTAAAGGCAATGGAATTCTTCAGGTCCGGCGACATTGGCTGATACAGCGAATCACCTTCATTTTGCGCATCGACTACACCGGCCATGCGTTTCATCGTTTCTAAGAGTTGTTCGCGAGTACATACTCCATGTAGCAGCCAGTTAGCAATGTGTTGGGAGGAAATACGCAGCGTCGCCCGGTCTTCCATCAAACCAATATTATGAATATCTGGAACTTTCGAACAACCTACTCCTTGATCGATCCAGCGCACAACATAACCAAGAATACCCTGCGCATTATTATCCAACTCCAATTGGATTGTTTCTACAGTAAGCTGCGATGTGTCCGCCAGAATAGGAAACGTCATAATGTCAGCCAACTTTGGCGGTTGCCGAGACTTGATCGCGTTCTGCCGGTTCTGCACATTTACCTGGTGATAGTGCATAGCATGCAGAACAGCCGCCGTGGGTGACGGGACCCAGGCCGTGTTCGCTCCCGACTGCGGATGCCCTATTTTTTCTTCAAGCATGCGTGCCATCAAATCGGGCATTGCCCACATGCCCTTGCCGATCTGTGCCCTGCCTTGTAAACCACAGGCAAGGCCAATATCTACATTGTTATCTTCGTAGGCTTTGATCCACGTAGAGCCTTTCATTTCGGTTTTTGGAATCATGGCGCCAGCTTGCATGCTGGTATGAATTTCATCGCCGGTGCGATCGAGAAACCCGGTATTGATAAACACCACCCTGTCTTTGGCTGCGCGAATACACTCTTTTAGATTGAGCGTCGTGCGGCGCTCTTCGTCCATGATACCCACTTTGAGTGTGTTTTTATCGAAGCCCAACAAGTGCTCCACCTGTGCAAATAACTCACAGGTAAACTGGACCTCGTCGGGCCCATGCATTTTGGGTTTAACAATATAAATACTACCCGCTCGTGAGTTGTCCAGACGGTTTTGATTATTTACATCGAGAGTGCCGACAGCGCTGGTAATGATAGCATCCAGTATGCCTTCGAATATTTCATCACCATTGCTGTCAATAATGGCCGAATTACGCATGAGGTGACCGACGTTTCGCACCAGCAGCAAACTACGCCCTGGGACTGTAAATGCTTCACCGGTCGGTTTGTTGAACAAGCGGTCAGGATTTAACGTTCTTGTTAAAGGTTTCCCACCCTTGGTAAAAGTTTCCGCAAGATCACCAGCAATTAATCCCAACCAGTTCCGATATATTTGCACTTTGTCTTCGGCATCTACTGTTGCTACCGAATCCTCACAATCTTGTATTGTGGTCAATGCTGCTTCAAGCATCACATCCTTCACGCCAGCCTTGTCGGTTTTACCGATGCTGGAATCCGGATCAATCTGAATTTCGATGTGAAGGCCGTGATTCTTCAGTAGCACTGACGCCGGCGTGTCGGCACTTCCTGTAAAACCTTGTAATTGTAATTCATCTTCCAGTGTAGTTACTGAACCATCTATTCCAACCAGCAGTTGCCCGTTGGTGATTGCATATTTCGTTGCATCTGCATGACTGCCTCCAATCAGCGGGCAAGCCCGGTCCAAAAACTGTCGCGCATAAGCTATAACCCGGTTACCCCGAACCGGATTATAGTCCTCCATCCGTTCAGCACCCACTGCCTCGGGAATAGCATCGGTTCCATAGAGCGCATCATATAAACTACCCCAACGTGCATTAGCCGCATTGAGCGCAAAACGCGCGTTACTCACCGGCACCACCAATTGTGGCCCAGCCATCAGGGCAATCTCATCATCCACATTCTGCGTGGTTATCTTGAAATCAGCGCCTTCTTCAACCAGATAACCTATCTCTCTAAGAAACTGCTCATAGGCGACAGGATCATGTATTGTTAAACTATATTGTTCATGCCAGGCATCAATCTTTGCCTGCATTTCAGCGCGAACATTGAGAAGTTCTTGATTGCGTGAAGTAAAGCTGACTAGCAGTGATTCAAACCCTTTCCAGAATTGAGTTTGTTCCATGTTGATCGCTGGCAATAGTTCACCGTTTACAAATTCAGCAAGTTCGGAAGCTACCCGCAATCCACCTAGTTGGATATAATTTTTCATATCGTGAGAGTAGCGTAATTAGGACGAACATGGACAGAGATTTCGTTGCTGATTGAAAACCCGCCGCATACTCCGGTTAATAAGTTAATCCTTCCATACTTGCCCAAATCAGATCTTACTCCTTAGGTCCTCTATAAAATCTGCCGCCAGTTCATGCCGTCAGGCATACCCGGATCTAGCATAAATACTGGTGGCCTGATGCTGCACCATTTTCTCTTGCACATCTCTCACTCTGGCAACCTCTTTCATCGGACGCCCCCTAATCAATAGCAGCGCTACGTCAGCCTCCGAGGATGAAAGTTGCCAGCTCGCAAACTGAGCTTGCATTACCTCAAGCGACTCGCCAGCAAGCCCTGCCTTCTTCGATTTCTCCTTTCTGATCTCTTGGGTTAATTGACGCACGTGTTTTAATTTAAAAAAAGGAGTTCCTGTATGGTCTACCTTGATAAAGTTGAACAATAGGTTATGGTATAAGATCAAGTCATCGATACTTACTTAAATAATTAATTTTGGAAGGAACTGCACATGAAAAAAACACTAACAGTTTGCAGTTCAATTTTGACACTCCTGTTGGCCGGCCAGGCGCTGGCGCAAACCGACAGCAACTGGCAGTTGTCTAGAACCATTGACGGACACCCCGATTTCCAAGGCGTTTGGGAGAACAACACCATTACGCCAGTGGAGCGGCCCGATGTTTTCGGCGACAAACAAGTACTCACTGACGAAGACGTGGCCTTTCTACAGCGGCGAATTATAGAAATCACCGCCGAATCCAGCGATGCTCTGTTTGGTGAAGGAGTGCTAGAAGCGGCTTTCAGCGGTGAGGTGAATTCATACGATCCATCGACTGGTAACTACGACCAACAATGGATGGCAGAGCGCACAGTACACCGACGCACTTCACAGATTACAGACCCACCCAATGGCAAATTTCCACCGCAAACCGAACAAGCCATCGCCATGGGCAGGGATCGAGCTCAGCGCCGGGAAGATCATCCAGCCGATTCCTGGACCGACCGCTCGCTTGGTGAGCGCTGTCTGTCTTTCGGCGCCCCTCGTCTCGGATCAGGTTACAATAGTTACTGGCAGATTGTGCAAACGCGAGACACGGTAGCCATCATTCAGGAAATGGCCCATGACGTGCGCATTATCCCAATGGTGGACAAGCCCCATATCGATGAAAACATCAAACTGTGGCACGGCGATTCCCGCGGCTATTGGGATGGTGATACCTTGGTAATCGAAACTACCAACTATTCCGATAGGAGTGGTGGCGGTCCAAATACATCAGCGAAAATCAATGTAGAGCGGCTGACTCGTATCGGTGATTCGGCTCTACAATACCAATTCACCTCCAACGACCCAGGCAGTTACACTGCGCCCTACACCCGAGAAATCATTTTCGACCACACTACGGACGATATTTATGAATATGCCTGTCATGAAGGTAACTACGGCATGGAGAATATTCTAGCGGGTCATCGGATAGAAGAGGAGATGGCGCGGGAAGAGGCTGCTGAGAACTAATTTATTCCAAGGGTTATTTAAAGCAAAAAAGGGATCAATTTGATCCCTTTTTTTTAACTAGTTATAGCCTGATATAAACCTGCATGACCTCGGTTTGATTCAAAACCAAACCCATCATCTACGGCAACCTTAGCGCAACCAGCCCGGCTGGGTCGTCAGTTCGAGAGCTGCCAGTCTGCACAACAATGTACTGCTTGCCTTCGTGCATGTAGGTCATCATCCCATACTGTCCAGGAGCAGGAAGAGGCACACTCCCCAATATTTCACCAGTCAACTTATCGCGAGCATTTAAGGTTAGGGGGGCATCGGGAATATTTTGAATTCCACCTTCGCTAAGCGATCGGGTCTGAACCAAAATATCCCCCATCACCATTTGGACTGAAAAGCCTACTCCTCCAGAGTCGGGTATATCGATCCCCGCTAACAGAGGATGGTTGGTTATCCTTTCAAGCGTCGGGCCAACTGGCAAAGACCAGGCGTGGCGGCCGGTGTTCATATTGTGACCAGTAAGTTCATTATCCATCGGCTTAAATAACCTGAGTCCGTCGATGGTTGGCATACCGCCGCCACCGCCGCCTGGCAACCAAGCCGCCACAGTAGTACCGGTAGTGGGAGTGCTGTTCGGCGTAACCCCCCCGTCGCCTGGTGTTGCATAATTAGGGTTGTCCCGGTCTTGCCCATTGGTAGGGCTCATATACCCCGGGGCGAAGCAATTGCGGTGGTGAGACGTGTACATCATGCCAGTGCTGGGATCAGCAACTGGTGGATGGGAAATTACGTTACCCCCACCTATGCAGCCTATATTATTGGAGTAATCGTTCTCGTGATTAAAGGGAAGTGCTGGCACGTAAAGCCCGCCCACGTTGTAACTGTTCAGAATTACCATCGCCTGTTCTTTAAGCGCCGGCGTGTAATCGATGACATATTCTTCAGTTAGCCCGTTAGTTACGATTCCATCTACTGGCTCCGGCAAGGTCGGGAATGGCTGGGTTAACGCAGTATAATTGCCTGGGACTTGAGTCTGAAATACCGGTCGTTCCTCAATAGGCCAAATAGGTTCGCCAGTTTCCCGATTGAAAGCGAAAACAAGTCCCTGTTTAGTATTCTGGATCACCGCCGGAATAGTTTGCCCGTCTACCGTCAGGTCCATTAGCATCGGCGGGGTTGGGAGGTCATAGTTCCACTGGTCGCTGTGGTGTATTTGGAAATGCCAGCGTCGCTCTCCGGTCTGAACATCCAACGCTAGGAGACTACCACCGAAGAGGTTATGACCAGGTCGGTGACCAGCATAGGACTGCACTGTCGAGGCGTTTGTTACCATATACACCAGTCCCCGTTCCGCGTCAGCAGAAGCCGGCGCCCAGGTTGATATATCCCCTGACCAGCGCCAGGCTTCGTTTTCCCAGGTTTCATTGCCAACCTCTCCAGGCCTGGGTATGGAATGAAACTTCCACATGAACTCGCCGGTTTCAGCATCGAATCCCATGATGTCGCCCGGAACATTCTCGATCCGGGTCTGTCCATAACTAGGCTGATGACCCACCAGTACAACAACCACCCCATTCACCACTATAGGTGGTGCAGAAGCTGTCACCATGCCTAACTCTCGAGGGATTCCGTAATTCGCGTCATATTCACCGCCGCTAACCAGATACTCCTGCCATTGCCCCCAATCGCCCAATAAATCGGGCAGTAGATCTACCGTACCGGTGCCACGGAATCCATCCAGATCAACTGGTGATCCCCAGTTCTCCAGCGGCAATCCAGTCTTGGCATCTAGGGCCCACAGAAAGAAAGCCGGGGTAGTGATATAGATAACCCCACGACCATTTACCTCGGCATAGGCAACACCTTTTCCATAGGCCTGTCTTGGGGAGCGCAGGTGGCGGACAGTTTCGGGCTCGCGAAAGGTCCACAAGGTCTCGCCTGTAGCGGGATCCATTGCTATTACCTGTCTGCGAGGAGTAGCCACTGTATAGAGCATTCCGTCGACATAAATAGGGGTGGAACGGGAAAAGTAATCTAGATTTGGACCGAAGTTATCGCTACGCCAAAGCCAGGCCTGCTCCAATTCCTCAAAGTTATCGCGATTAATCTGGCCCAGTGGTGAGGAACGGGTGTGACCCGCATCGCCACCCAGATAGCGCCACTCACCGTTTTCTGTTCCCGGCAAGCGTTGTGCAAAAGCAGTTGCTGCTGTCACCATCATACCTGCAACGGCAAGAATGCGAGTGAGCTTGCGTGTGGGGAAGCACCTAGTTTCAACGTTCATCATCCATATTCCTTGTAATTTAATTAATTAGACGGCAAGCATGGCTACTTGCCTCTGCAGCAATAACCCCCATCCCAGCAAGACTAAAAGCAATTAGGTCCGAAGTCTATACCGTATCCGGGAATTCACCCTACCAGCCCCACTCACAGTTCTGATATAATATTTTGAAATATCTAGGCTTATCAGAATCTCAAATTTAACGAATTCATCAAGTTTTATACAAAGGAAAACCCGCACCCATGAAAACTGTTAGCATTCAATTCTTACCCCTGGCTTTTCTTACCGCTTTCTTGCTGCAGGGCACTGCCCAGGTTTATGCCCAGGATTTTGTTGCCGGCCTACCACTGGGGACCGTTAACGAAGCGGGCATGAGGACGCCGATTTCTAGCAACGTCAAGGTCTTTGGCAGTTTTCATTTTTCCGAGAGCTGTACTTTTGATCCCGAAAAAAACCTGGTACTCGCCATGAACAACGGTAACCGCGGCGACGGTACCGAGAACGATGGTTTTGTTTCGTTAATAAATCCAGACGGCAGTGTACATACAGCAAAATGGATAGGTGCGACACGTGACGGACTGGAATTGCATCATCCACTGGGTAGTGCGATCAGCAACGGCGTTCTATACACCGTAGATGTCGGTTATGTCCGCTCATTTGATCTGGAGACGGGACAACCTCTGAAATCTGTTCCTGTTACTGGTTCAACTGGATTGAACGGCATCGCTGTGGCCGCAGATGGCACTGTCTATGCTTCCAATACCCGCTCACCTGAATTGATCTATAAAGTTACGCCCAATGGTGAAAGTTCTATATTTGCCGAAGGCGGCCCAATCTCAGCGCCCAATGGCGTGGCAATAGATCAGGATGGTAACGTTGTAGTGGTTAACGTAGGGGACAACGCCGTCATTACCTATAGCCCATCGGGTGAATTGCTGCGGACTGAGTTTGCGGTGGAGGGAGGCAACGATGGTATTGTGGTTACCGCCGATGGAACAAAATACGTTAGCAGTGTTCGCTTTGGTAGTGTCTCCCGTATTCGCCCAGGAGAGAATGCTGAAACCATTGCCACTGGCATCCCTAGCGCGGCATCCATGTGCTACGACTCAGTGCAAAATCAACTGGTTATCCCGCTGAATGGCAACTTCGCTTTAGCATTTATCCCCTTGTAATCGACGTAGCGTAACCACCTTTACTGAACCTGGAGAGGGCGTCAAACTAGTACTGCTCAAGCTGCCAGATCAGTTGTTTGGCAGTGCAAACACGAACAGGTTAGTGCCACGACTGGGATGCAGTTCCGGTGTCAGATTTATCTGGCCAGCTCCAGTATTGACCGCTACGTATTGCTGCCCGTTTACCGAATAAGTAATGGGATAACCGCTGACTGATGAGCCCAGATTTATTTCCCATAAAACCTCTCCGGTTTCGTGATCATGCGCTCTAAAGCGCCCGTTGGAATCGCCGCCAAAGATGAGTCCGCCACCAGTGGCTACTAATGACATCGTGCTGGCTCGCTCTTCGTAAAGCCACGCAGTCTCGCCGGTCTCTGCCGAAATCGCGCGCACGGTGCCAAGGTTTTCAGTACCCGGTGCGATCTGGTGCCTTGCCGCAAGCGAGTAAATGGCCAAACCGCCCTGCCCACCCGCAGTCAAGGCTTGTGCTGTATCTGTTTCGAAATCGGCAGTAGCCAGCATGTTTGCGCAGGTATTGCGCAACGGATAATACATGGTATTGGTAAGCGGACTGTAAGCACCAGCTTCCCAGTCCTTGCCACCGGTCCAGCTTGGGCAAACGAACACAACTTGTTCCGATTCTCTGAAGACAACCTCAGGATTTACAGTTACTGCCCCGCTGTTACCATCTATACTTTCGATTACATTCTGGCGCACTGTCGGCGTCGCCCAGAGGAATTCGCCAGTCTCACGATCCAGTGTATAAACCACCCCAGTTTTACCGGGAATACCGGTTATTACCTTGCGCACCTCTCCGCTCTGGAGGTTTGGGTTGATCCAACTCACGGCATCGGGGTTTGGTGAAACCCGAGTTTCGACTAGGAGTCTCTCGAAAGGATGGTCTAGATCCCAATGATCGATCAGATGCTGGTAGTGCCATCTGATTTCGCCTGTCTCAACTTCGAGTGCAAGCGTGGAGTTATGATAGAGATGCTCATTTTCAACACCACCCAAGAAAAACTTAGGCGCCGGTGAGGTGACTGACGTACCCAAGATGAGCAGCTTTAGCTCAGGATCGTAACTCGGAACCATCCATGAACCTACGTGCGCCCGATCCTCAAAAGGCACATCTCCCCAGGTCTCATCACCAGGCTCTCCCGGTGCTGGAATTAGACGTCGGCGCCACAACTCGGCACCGGTGCGGGCATCGTGGGCAGCAATAATACAGGCATCGGGGCCGCCCCAGGGTCGGCAACTGCGCCCAGAGATTACTCTGCCGTCAGCAATGATCGGACCCGAGCTGTGGGTTGCCGAGTTGACTCTGTAATCGAAGATTTGTGTTTCCCAAACCATCTCACCGGTCTCAGCATCCAGTGCGAACACAAAGTTGTCATCGCTGGTATTAATGATTAAATTTTCAAAGATGGCGAGGTTCCGGTTGTTGCGGGCATTGCCACCAACCATTTCGTACAGGTCCTCCGGCAGGGTACGGCTATACTCCCAGATGAGATCGCCAGTTAAAGCATCAACAGCTTGGATGACATCACTCCCCTGAGGGACATAGAGCACGCCATTGTAAGCAAGCGGAGTTATCTCTCCGGTGCCGGTGGCCAGGTTCCGGGTCCAGACCATGCTGAGCTCATCTACATTATCCCGGTTGACTTGATCGAGCGGGCTGTAACCCCAACTGTCCAGAGTCCGGCGCCACATGAGCCAGTCTCCGGGTGCCGGATCCTGCAGCATAGCGTCTGTGACTGGAACAAAGTCGCTGCTGGTCTGGGACAGGGCAACTTCAGGGCGCATGATGAAAAGCAGCAGAGTGGCAGTGGCCAGGATTAATTGGGCGTGCCGGGGCAATCTATACATTTCAGCGATCCTTTTTAGAAGATTAAATAAGGGTCTGATTGTGAAGAATTATTGAACTAACATTTAGGGTCAGAGTAAAAGTATTTTGAAGTGGTGTGAATACCTTCAAGTGCAACTTATACAATAATCCAGGGTGAGTATAGTATTGATCAACACCGTAACCAATCCAATCCAAGCCCAGATAAGCGAAATCTAGGGATTACTGCTAGAATATAGCCCGAAAACAATGGACTTGCGGTGCGGAGCCTCTTCAAAAAATATTATTAATATGAACATGCAGAATTACCAACGCACCGAATTCAATCCGCAAATTCTCAAGAAATACGATACCTTTGGTCCACGTTATACATCCTATTCAACGGCCATTCAATTTAACCGAAATTTTACCGGGCAAGATTATTAGCCATGCCCATGATTGAGAAACCCCCACCTGAAACGCCTGCGTAAAGCAGTAACAATGCAAGCAGACAACAGGAAAAATATAACGAATTTCACTTGGAGCTCACTGATGAGTAAGTTGATTCAAATAGACGTATTCACCGACTACGTCTGACCCTGGTGCTATCTCAGTACAGTTAGTATTGAAAAACTCAAAGCCAATTACCCGGTTCGCATTCAATGGGTTCATTTCCCCTTGCATCCGGACACCCCACAAGCTGGCAAATCACTGGAAGAACTATTTGCTGGCCGGGACATCAAACCTTTGAAAGAACAGATGATAGGGCTCATGAAAGAAGCTGGGCTGGACTATGGCCAGCGGACTCACACGTATAACAGCAGGTTGGCTCAGGAACTGGGCAAGTGGGCGGATAGCCAGGCTGGATTTGAAGCCATTCACGATGCATTGTACAGGGCCTATTTCGTCGATAATGTAAATATAGGCGATATCGATCAACTAGTGGGCATTGCCAGTGCAGTTGGACTTGATGCAGCACAAACCAGAAAAGTGCTGGAAAACCGCGAATTCAAAGAAGATGTCGATCAGGATTGGCAACGTTCACGAGAAATCGGAGTGACTGGCGTACCAACCTTTTATTGCAGCGATCTGAGCGTAGTCGGGTGCCAACCCTATGAGACGCTGGAAAAATTTGTCATGCACATAATAGATCAGGGGTCGTAATTTATGGATAATTTTCGCTAGTAGCAATAGAAAGAAAAGAACTCTTTGCCGTAACCACTATACCAATAGCTAATTACTGCATTGTGAAACGCTTTTACAGCTTCTAAAAATCCATATTAAGCGTTAGACCATAGCGCATGGGCTCTCCCAATTGGGTATATCCCTTAGCGGTGTAATTATCTCTGGGATCATTGCCGAAGAAGAAGCCGCGCACTGAGTAATCTTCATCGCTGAGATTTCTCCCCCAAAAAGTCAGTTGCCATTCGTTCCAGCTGTAGCTGAGGCTTGCGTTTACTAAATTATAATCCTTAGAACGGATACTGTGGCTATCAGAGAAATAGAAGCTATCTTTGCCCTGAATATTTACATCCAATTCCAATTCAGAACTTATTCTAATATCAACACCTAAAGTATATTGATAATCTGGTGCATGAGCCTGTTGCCGACCGCCAAGGTTGTCTCCAGCTGAGTTCGTAAAATTTCTGTATTCGGTTTTTAACAAACCTAATGAACCATAAAACACAGTATTATCAGTGGCTTGATATTTAACAGAAATTTCCAGGCCATAGTTAGATCCAGCTGCGGCATTGCCAACGTAATCGATAAACTCAGAACTGCCATCAGCACGGGTATGAACTAATGAACTGGAAATTTGCACATCATCCCTGCCCATGAAAAACAGAGCTAACTGAGTTTGTAATTGATCATTATAAAAAGCCCCTTTAAAACCAAGCTCATAATTCATGAGCCCTTCAGCACTGAATTCGCGCAAATCACTATCAAGGCTGCCATCAGTATTAAAACCGCCGGTTTTATAACCTTTTGAAATGCTTGTATAAAGCAAAGAGTTTCCTAATGTTCTATAGGTTAAGGCTAGCTTTCCGCCATAAAGATTTTCATCGGGTGTAAAGTCAACAGTATTTGAATCAAAGTAAGTTGCATCAAAATTTTCTCCGCGAAACCCCAGACTTAAGCTCCAATTGTTGTTTAAGTCAGAATTGATTTCTCCATAAACAGCAAAACGATTTATGTTATATCTGCTACTAAAGTCAGCGGGTAAAAAAGTATAAGCTCGCCTTAAGTCGACTTGCTGTTGCAATGAATAAAGGCCGAAAATCCAGTCGGTAGTATCAGAGAAAATCAAACCAGAATCGGAAGAAACAAAGCGAAGCTCAGCACTTGCAGTTCCTCTATCTCGAAAATATTGATCAGTAGATGAATATTCCCATGGATGGAAGCCACTAAAGACCCAGTCTTCATCATAAGCATATTCAGTTTTTGAATCAGCATAGCCAAACAGAACTTCGACCTTGAATTTCTCAAATTGGGTAAGCGATAACTTCGTACTTAAAATGTCAGATTGTTGACGATCGAAGCCTGGCTGATCAGAAAGTGTGTCGCGAACATTATCCAACGAGAAGGCATCGTAGCCATTATTTATATCAATTATTGACGCTGTGACATCCAACTGTACATAGTTTGATAGAGACCAGTCGAGCTGGCCTCTGACTATACCTTCATCTCGTTGATTAGTTTCCTTGAGTAGAAATTGATTGGTATTAAAACCATCAGATTTAAGGCTCTGTCCAGAGATCCGATAGCGTAACCGCTTGGATACTGAGCCGGATAAATAGCCGGCTAGACCTAAGTTATTGTAATTAGCGTTTTCAAGTTGCAGTCCATAGCTTGTTACATCTGTAGGTGCTTTGCTTTGAAGACTGATTAATCCCGCAAGTGCATTTGAGCCATAGCGAGTCCCCTGTGGGCCTAATAAGATTTCTACTTGCTCCACATCATAAAGTAAGGCTGCATTGCCAATGCCGCTGAAGTCTACACCGTCAATAATGACCCCCACAGAAGAGTTCAGAGGTTCCGAGAATTGACCACGTTCGCCAATTCCTCTGACCTGATAGAAGCGTGCACGAGAAGCGCCTGAAGAAAAATTTACATTTGGCGCATTAAATAAAATATCCTCAAGGTGCTGGGCATTTTTCTTCTGAATAAGATTTGCATCCAGTACAATCACGCTGCTGGAAATGTCATTTACCTTGGATTGGCGATAGTCAGTATTGACGATAATTTCTTCAAGTACAATCGAAGAATCTACATGGGCACCAGCCGATAAACAGAAACAAATAAAAGTAATAAAAACCACAAAAGAACGATGCATTGAGGCCTCCGTTATTGCCTAATAAAATAGATTAGTACTACGGAGAAAAAGAGTTTACTTCGACTGAAGTAGCTTCCTATTCCTACGCCAGTATTAACCGGGTCAGGTTCAAAGAGTAATTTTCTCAGGCCGAAGCCACCCCTTAGGACGGAAAGACTTTAATACAGTATAGTATTATTTACAAGAATTACTACGAATCTCGGCCGTTCAGAACTTGGTGCAAACGCTCCTTCGGCTCGCCTTTTACTATGCTATGGTCTAGCTCATATTCTTTAAGCTTCTGAATGTATAAATTGAATAATTCATCGCGGTTATCTGGACTTTCTCGAAGTTGATCAGCTTGCCAAGGAATTTTGGAATCACATAAATAATAATATCTGGGAAAAGTTTGCTGTTTGATGCTGCTTTCAAAAGTATTATAAATCCACGGAGCACAGTACCCATACTTAGCTTCGCTCCAGATCATAATAACCAGCAAGTCTGTGTCGCAAATTATTTTTTCTGGAAAATAAGAAAGAAGTGCTCGCTCCTGTTTATGTTGCCGCTTAGCAATTTCCAATAAATCATGTTGCTCGTAAGAATTTTTCTCTTTGAGATAGTCTCTGGCTACTTCTGGAACAAAGGGTGTTTTCCAGTAATCAGAAAGCTGGCTTGCTAGAGTAGTTTTCCCGGAAGATTCTGGGCCCGTAATAACTATAACTTCAGTGCTCATTACAATAACTCTTTTGCCATGCTATATAACCCATGAAGGCCATTCCTATATAGATAATATATAAAAGACTGTAAAAATATATTTCTTTATAAAAATATATACCAGCTGCAAGAAAATCGATTAGCAACCACAAGACCCAACTTTCTATTTTTTTTCGGCTTTGTAGCCACATGGCAAGGAGGCTGAGAACACTTGTTGTAGTATCCCAGTAAGGAAAATCCGCATCTGTATAAGTCGACAATAAAGTACCGCTGATAAAAGTTATGATCGCACATAAGGCTAATAGAATGAGTAGTGTTTGATTATTTTCTCTACTTACCGGTAATGTTGATTCTGTTTTATTGCCTCCTTTCAACCAGTAATACCAGCCATAAAAATTCATTATTAGATAAAAAATATGTAAAGCTAAATCCGCATATAGTCTGGCACTGTGAAATATATAAAGAGAGGCTATTATGTAGGCTATTCCAATCGGCCATGTCCAGATATTTTGTTTAATTAATAGCCAGACAGCGAGTATGCCAGCAATTAAACCAAATATTTCGATCAGGCTCATGGCCAAGATAAAATCAAACATTTGAGATTGTCAGTTGAATTAAAAGCTTATTAGATTAAAAAAATAATCAAGTTCTACAATATTATACCCCAGCTCTTCTAGGTAATCTCCGATAACTACTTTATCACCCACAATCAGTATTCCTGTTTTTTAACGGGTAAATATTTCTTTGCGAAGGCATTAATACTTTCTTGTATCATATTGTATATAACACAATTCAGCTTCGCGGGAGGCCCGCAACTATTTTCTGGTCATGCAGCCTACCAATTTCGGCGCTGCTTAATTTCAGCGTATCGGCAAGAATTTCGTCGGTATGCTGACCGAGCTGTGGAGCGGGCTTGACAGTTTCCCTATCGATAGCGCCAAAAATGAGAGGATTCGATGGCATGAGATAGGTCCCAATCCTAGGCTGCTCTACTTTATTAAACAATGGGTTGTCTTCACTACAATCAATATCTGAATCTACCATTTCCTGAATAGATTGATAGGGGCCCCAGCATACATTGGCGTCGTTCAATGCGGCCTCAACTTTTGCAAATGGCCGCTCACGGAACCAGGGATCAAATAATTTTTTCAATTGTTCCCGCGCCTGATAACGATCACCTTCCACATTGAAATTAAGGCGTAAGCTCTGTGCCAATTCTGCTACAGCTAATTCCATTCTAGTTACCGCAACAATGGCTCTCCATTGGTTAGGGCTTACCCCTACAACCATAACCCGCCTGCCACCTTTACAAACGAAGTCATGCCCGAATGTACCGAAAATATGATTACCTACAGGCTGCCTTGGCTCGCCATTGATATCAGCTTCTGCAATATAGCCGAGGTGGCCCATTGTGGCCAACGCCACATCGGTCAATGCCAGCTTGATGAACTGCCCTGCTCCGGTGAGTCTTCTATGGCGCTCAGCGGCCAGCAGCCCGAGCGCTATGTGTTGCCCGGCAATAACATCCCAGGCAGGGAATGGGTTGTTTACAGGGACACAATCTTCGCCGGAGCTTAGGTAGGGCAGCCCGACTTTGGAGTTAACAGTATAGTCCAATGCACTACCACCATTACGATCACCTACAAGGTTTAAATAAATCAGTTCTTTTCGCTGGGTACGCCAATTTTCATCAGCCAGCCAGCCTCTGGCGGGAAAGTTAGTGACAAACAGACCCGCATTTTCACCCGGTGCTGTAATCAGTTGAGTAAGCAACTCCTGACCTTCGGGTTTTTTAAAATCCACTGCGATAGAGCGCTTGCCTTTGTTCAAGCTGTGCCAGTACAGACTATGACTACCATTTTCAGTGGTGGCTTTAGTAGCTGGCCAGCGTTTGTAATCAATCCCGCCGCCAATTGGATCAAAGCGAATGACATCGGCTCCCAGCTGTGCCAGCGTCATTCCCCCCGAAGGCGCAGCTATAAATGCGCTCCCCTCTACGATTCGCATTCCATCTAAAATACGTTGCAATGGCCGTTCCTTAGCGATACTACTCTTAGCTATTTTCTATTAAATCTTTGGCAATAACTTTTAGCGCCAGAACCTCTTCGGCACCTTCAAATATCGACAGCACCCTCGCATCTACAAAGAATCGACTGACTGCAGACTCTTCTGCGTACCCCATGCCTCCATAAATCTGTATGGCTTCTCGAGTTATCCATTCGGCTGCGCGGCAGGAAAAAAGTTTTACCAAGCTGGCTTCCATCTGACCTTCGCCATCATCGAGCAATTCGGCCACCACATAGCTAAATTGCCTCGATGCGGTCAATGTTGCCAACATACGAGCTAGCTTAATCTGGGTGAGTTGGTAGTCCCCAATTGGACTGCCAAATGCGTGCCTATTCCCGGCATAATTTAGCGCTTTCTCAAACGCAGCTTGCATCACACCAGTAGCACGGGCAGCAGTCTGAATGCGACCACCGGCAAACCCCGCCATCGTGTAATAGAACCCTTTGCCCTCACCTTCTTCCTCACCAACGATATGTTTAGCTGGCACAAAGTAGTCTTCGAAAAACAAATCGAAGGAATGCATTCCGCGATAACCAATGGTGGCTATTGCCTTACCGATTAACTTCCCCCGGTTCTTCCCGAGCGTCGTATTAGCGTCCTGATTGTGTACAAATTCATGACCAGAATAAGCCGGCTTTTCCAACATAAACAGACTTAAACCCTTATGGCCTGAGATCTGATCTGCATCAGTGCGCGCCAACACCACCAGCAATTCAGACTTGCCGGCGAATGTACTCCAAGTTTTACTACCATTGAGTAGCCATCCACCCTCAACTGAGGTTGCCTTCAAGCTAATAGCGGCCACGTCAGATCCTGTATTCGGTTCAGTAATAGCGATTGCACATAGCATTTCGCCTGCAGCTAAAGCTGGCAACCATTTCCGTTGTTGGGTTTCGGTACCACCGCTTAACAAGGCCCTGGCCGCAATTTCAGGGCGAGTGATGAGACTGCCCGCCGCACCCAGAGAACCTCTAGAGAGCTCTTCGGTCACCACGATCATGCTAAGGCTATCCGGCCTGTCATCGGGTTGCAGACCACCAAAACGTGCAGGGATACAGGTTCCGAAGCAACCAAGTTTTGCAGCTGGTTGCAAAATAGCATCGGGGATATCTTTGTCTTCCCGGTGAATCTCTTCGGCTAAAGGAATAACGACATCATTGGTAAAGCGAAAAAATGTTTCTCTTACCAGTTCTTTTTCTTGGTCGAGATCAGTTGGTAGCCGGACTAAACCCCGCGCAATTATTTCTCTTCCTATAGATGCTACAGCGGCTGAATTCAAATACTTGCTCAGCAGCGAATTAACCGCCGGCCGGTGATAGGTTTCCAGCAACTCCGCTCTGCTAATACCCAGCTCTTCTGCTCGAGAATTTAATCGCTGCATAACAGATTGAAACACCTCTGCATTGAAGAAAAGTGCCACCTGAACAGCTGTCGGATTCGGTTTTGATAATTTTAACGCGTAGGCATTCAGCGCATTTGCAGCAGCGATTTCTGCTGCGCAAATTGCTAGGTCGTAACTGGCTTGCTGCCATCCGTCCAACAGGTCGGAGACAAGCTCGCCACTATTATTTGAACATTCCAGTTTAATTTTTCGCAAGCCAACGTCCATGAAGTCCCGCAAACAATTTAATAATTCATCAACTCCCGCAAGTTGATCTGCTGGTTCTTGAGTAAAAGAAGATTGATTTGAAGTTTTCATATTGGAGTAGCTGCGATAAATTAACGGACATTGAAGATTTGCGATGTGGAATGGGGCGTTTAACTGTTAGTCATAAGCCCCAACTATGGAGATACTGCAAACATTTTGATGAGGGAATCCACCCAGGTTATGGTTCAAGCCCAGTATTAGACCAGTGAGTTGCCTATCACCTGCGCGCCCTTGAAACTGAAGATAGTTTTCATAGATCATGCGTAAGCCCGATGCCCCGATTGGATGACCGAAACATTTAAGGCCTCCGTCGATTTGGCAGGGGATATTACCGTCCGCATCAAATTTACCATCCAAAACATCCTTTACTGCCTGGCCCTCATCAGCCAGTTGCAAGTCTTCCATGGTTACCAACTCGGTAATTGAAAAACAGTCATGGACTTCGGTCATACTAATTTCTTGTCTGGGATCTTTAATGCCTG
>CAVOCG010000028.1:0-22980 GCA_963694095.1 Gammaproteobacteria bacterium | reverse complement strand
AATTGGAAATAAGCTGGAGTATGTGTTGGACGCAATAAGTGTAAAAGAGTTACTGAGTGCCAGTTTGCCTGCTTGTGAAATAGAGGTAGAAGGTGGCGATGGCAAATATCTGGTAATTGCGATTGGAGAGATTTTTGAGGGGCTGAACGCTGTGAAGCGTCAGCAAACCATTTATAAAATTCTCAATGAACATATTGCCAGTGGCGCTATTCATGCGGTTAACATGCGCCTTATGACCAACGCTGAGAATATTAGTCCGTGAATCTATTCCTACTGGCGGGTTGCTGAAAAAAATGGATAAATTACTGATTGAGGGCGGTGTCAGCCTAAATGGCGAGATACGGATTGCTGGCGCAAAAAACTCTGCCTTGCCTATACTTGCAGCCACCTTGCTAACCCATGAAACGGTTCAGGTCTGTAATCTGCCCCACTTGTACGACATCACAACAATGATCGAGCTATTGGGTTGCATGGGAGTGGAGCCGATAATCGATGAAAAGCTTAATGTTGAAGTGAATAGCAGTAGCATAAAACACTTCAATGCGCCCTACGAATTGGTCAAGACTATGCGGGCGTCAATTCTTGTACTGGGCCCATTGTTAACAAAATATGGTCAGGCCGAAGTTGCTCTTCCCGGTGGCTGTGCTATCGGTAGCAGGCCGGTAAATTTGCACATATCCGCATTGCAGGCCATGGGTGCAGATATCGTAGTTGATGATGGTTACATAAAAGCATCGGTGGTAGGCAAGCTAAAAGGCGCTCATATACTTATGGGTCTTGTTACTGTAACTGGCACAGAAAACGTAATGATGGCGGCGACGCTGGCGGAGGGCACTACAGTCATCGAAAATGCAGCCCGTGAGCCGGAAGTTGTAGATCTTGCTAATTGCCTGGTCGAAATGGGTGCGGAAATTTCCGGGCAGGGCTCCGATACGATCGTCATTCAAGGTGTGCCAGAATTACATGGGTGTAGCTACTCGGTAATGCCTGATCGAATAGAAACAGGCACCTACTTGATAGCTGCTGCCGCTACCCGTGGTCATATAAAGGTAAAAGATACCCGGCCAGACATATTGGAGTCGGTGCTGCGAAAGTTAGAGCAAGTGGGCGCAGAAATAAAAGTAGGTGAAAACTGGATCGAGCTGGATATGCACGGAAAGCGGCCTGAAGCTGTTTCACTTAGAACAGCACCTTATCCAGCGTTCCCAACGGATATGCAGGCGCAATTTACCGCGTTGAATTCAGTTGCAAACGGCACAGGGTCAATTACAGAAACAGTCTTCGAAAACCGATTTATGCACGTTCATGAAATGAATCGTATGGGGGCTAACATCAACGTTGAAGGCAACACCGTTATTGTTGAAGGTGTTAAGAGTCTGAAGGGCGCACCGGTCATGGCTACTGACTTGAGAGCCTCGGCCAGTTTGATTATTGCCGGTCTTGTATCGGAAAATGAGACTACGATAGATCGTATATACCATATTGATCGGGGTTATGAATGTATCGAAGAAAAATTGCAATTATTAGGCGCTCGCATTCGCCGAATCCCTTCGTAACTGAATTTTTCTGCTTTACAATTAATTTTTCGCTAATTTCGTAAATAAAGGCCTAATCCGAATGAGTTCACTACGAGTCATTATTGCGCTAACTAAAGGACGCATTCTTGACGAAGTTTTACCACTGTTTGAGCAGGCGGGTATAGTTCCGGTTGAAGATATCAACAAAAGCAGGAAGCTTATTTTTGATACTAACCGGGAAAGTATTCAGTTGATGGTAATGCGTGGTTCTGACGTACCAACCTATGTTGAGTTCGGCAGCGCCGATATGGGTGTGGTGGGTAAAGATTTGCTGATGGAGTACGGCAGTGAGGAATTTTACGAGCCATTGGATCTGAAATTAGCCAAATGCAGGCTAATGACGGCAGAGCCCACCAATTCGGAACCAGTGCAGGGGCGGCCCAAAGTAGCCACCAAATTTGTAAATATTGCCAAACAATATTTTGCTGAACAAGGCAAACAGATTGAATTGATAAAGCTCAATGGTGCGCTGGAGTTAGCTCCGTCTATGGGGCTCGCGGATTCAATAGTAGATATAGTGGACACGGGTAACACGCTGAAAGCTAATGGGTTGGAGCCAAAAGAATTAATTGCTCATGTTAGTTCTCGCGTAATTGTCAATAAGGCCTCGATGAAAATTAAGAATGCGACAATTCGAGAAATTCTTGGAAAACTGCGTGAGGCCGTTGCCAACAAGCAGTGAAGTCAAACTTTAATACTAATGATATGAATGACCAGACTTTGCAAATACCACGCTTATCAGCAACAGATGTTGATTTTCGAGCACAGCTTGATCAAAGGTTATCCCGTGAATCGCTTGTTGAAAAAGAAGTTGTAGAAACTGTTAAAAGCATCATGGACGACGTTCGCGCTAGGGGAGACAAAGCGGTTATTGATTATACTAACCGTTTTGATAATTTCGGCGCGAAGTCGCCGAAAGACCTGTTGGTGTCCAAGGAACAGATGCAAAGTTCGTTACAGTCTTTACCAGCGAACCAATTGCAGGCGCTCACCAATGCTGCCGATAGAATCCGCCGATATCATGAAAAGCAAAAACAATCCTCCTGGCAGTATGAAGAGGCAGATGGCTCGGTCTATGGACAGAAAATTAGCCCCCTCGAACGAGTGGGTATCTATGTGCCTGGCGGCAAGGCCAATTACCCGTCGTCAATGCTCATGTTGGGAATTCCGGCGCAAGTGGCTGGGGTTAAACAAATTATAGCGACCGTTCCAACTGCCTATGGCGGTGATGGTGATCTGGTGTTCGCTGCGGCCGAGCTAGCCGGTGTTGAGCAATTATTTACTATAGGTGGTGCTCAGGCTATTGCAGCCATGGCTTATGGTACTGAAACAATAGTCAAAGTGGATAAGATTGCTGGCCCGGGCAATATCTATGTCACCGAAGCGAAGAAACAAGTGTTCGGAGAAGTAGGTGTTGACATGGTAGCAGGGCCATCCGAGCTCACCGTTATTTGCGATGGTAGGACCCCTCCAGATTGGATTGCTATGGATTTATTCTCTCAGGCAGAGCATGACGAGCAGGCACAGTCGATATTGATTTCTTCTGATTCTGAATTCTTGGATGCCGTAGAGTCTAGTATCAACAGATTGCTACCGGCTATGGAACGTAAGGACATTATTAATGCGTCATTACAAAATCGAGGAATTTTTATATTAACTGAAGATTTACAAGCCGCAGCGATGGTAAGTAATTTGATTGCTCCAGAGCATTTGGAATTATCAGTTGAAGACGCTACGGCGATGTTGTCTTTTATTACTAACGCAGGTGCCATCTTCATGGGGCGTTATAGCGCGGAAGCATTGGGTGATTATTGTGCTGGACCAAGCCATGTTTTGCCTACCTCAGGTACGGCCAGGTTTTTCTCGGGCCTGGGTGTTTATGATTTTCAAAAAAGAAGCTCGATAATAAATTGTTCTGCCGAGGCAGCACATAACCTTGCCGGCACTGCGTCCGAGCTCGCACGTAATGAGCATTTTCAGGCACATGCACTTTCAGCAGAGTACAGAATTAAATCTAAAAATTGAGGGTGAGTTATTCGAGCTAAGGCCCGATTACGACTGCCTGACCAAATCCAAGAATAGTTGGCAGAATGAGGGTTTGCCCGTTGCGGTAGACCTGAACAAGAATCTGGTCGATGGGTTTTTTGTTTTGCAAATCCATTATAATTTCCTGCCCGCTAACCACAGGGTTTCCTTCAATGCTGGTGATCACATCGCCGGGCTCAATGCCGGCTCGCTGGGCTGCACCGCCATCAGCAACCTGTTCCACCAGCAAACCACGTATATTAGGCAGACCAAAAAATAACTGGCTGGATTGGTCGTTGAGTATCCCTCCTGTAGTGACGCCTAAATAGCCTGGATTGATGGATATAGCCTGTTGCACCATCTCTTCCATGGCCTCCAATACAATGTTAACAGGGGTGGCAAATCCGATTCCTTCAAAATTTCCGGACTCTGAGAAAATAGATGAATTTATGCCGACCAATTTGCCATTACGGTCGATCAGTGCGCCACCCGAATTGCCCGGATTGATGGCTGCATCGGTTTGAATCACTGAGGTGTCTGCATCTGTTAAATTAGCAATTGCGCTAATGATTCCCTGGGATACGGTTTGTCCGATACTCCTCCGGGGGTAACCGATAGCAAACACAATGTCTCCGACTGCCAATGATTTTTCGTCGCCAATACTAATGGGCGTTAGACCATCCATATTAACGTGCAGCACTGCCAGATCATTTCTTTCGTCCCAGGCGATTACAGTTGCGGGTGCAGACCTGCCATCATTCAAAGTAACCACAGTATCGAAGCTGAGTATAGGTAGGGTATCGACTACATGCAGGTTGGTCAGTATGAAACCTGCCTCATTAATTATCACACCAGAACCTAGGCTTGCCTTCTCTTCAAGCAGGAAGTTTAAGCTGTCTTGCGAAATACGTTCAACGCTTTCCACGTTGAAACTCGTCGCATTGATACTAACAACAGAAGGTGCGGCGCTTTTTATTGCCGTCGAAAACGGGACTGGCTGGGCCTCAGTCTGTGGGGGAGATGCTGGAGTAGAGATAAGTTGTGACAGCCGTTGCAGCTGTTTGTATTGCAGGAATACGATGGCAAGTAGGATCCCGCACATCGCTGGCCATCTGGTGAACTGAATAATATTCCTTAATCGGCTCATCATTTTTGCTCAACTTTCAAGTGGTTACACTATATCACCACACGGGCCAATATACAGCGTTGCTGCAGCGAATTCCAGCTAGCCAAGCGTTCCAATGTCCTGCTAGATTATTCCACTCTCCGTCATTATACCGATCACCTGCTCCAGACATTCTTCCACGTTCAAGCTTGATGTGTCGAGTTCCAAATGGCTACTTTCAGGTTCCTCATAGGGAAATGAAATGCCAGGGATGTTTGGTGATTCGGTACGCTCAGCTGCGGCGTATAATCCACTGGGGTCGCGTTGGATACAAACATCCATTGGCGGATTGAGGAATACGATCAGGCAATTGTCCTTGCCGATGACATTAACAGCATGCTCTCGCGAGTCCCGGTTTGGAGCCACATAGGATGCACAGCATATGACGCCGGAATCGTTGAGAAATTTTGCGATGTGGGCGCTGCGCCGGAGATTCTCAGCTCTGCCTTCAGCATCATGGGGAAGATTTTTACTAATACCTAAACGCATGGTCTTGCCATCCAGAACCGTGCTGACTCGACCCTTGTCGAACAGCTTTCTTTCGAGCCCGTGTGCAAGTGTGGATTTACCAGAGCCTGAGACGCCTATGAACATTACCGTGGCAGGTTTCTGCCCATAACGGGCAGCGCGTTCCTCCTTCGTGACATGGGCGTTGCTGATTTCGTGCCCTGATTGCGGCTTCCGTTGGTCGCAATAAATCATTCCTGCGGCAACAGTTACATTGCTTAATTGGTCTATTACGATAAAGCTTCCCGTTGCCCGGTTGTCGGAATAGTCATCAAAATTCACTACCTGGTCGAGATTAATCTCACATTTTCCGATTTCATTAAGCGCCAATGCAGGAGCCGGCACCCGCTCTAGCGTGTTGACATCGATTCGACTACGGATTGACTTAACCTGCCCGCTAACCAGCTTGGTTCCGAGTTTAAAGTCGTATAGCTTGCCTGGCAGCAAATTGTCTTCCGACATCCACACCAGGTTGGCGTCAAAACTGTCACCGGAAGTAGGCAAATTATCAGAATGAACGATGATATCTCCCCGACTTACATCGACTTCATCTTCAAGTGTGAGCGTAATAGCCATTTCAGCATAGGCCAGCTCCAACTCCTCATCGAAGGTGACGATGGATTTGATATGGCTACGCTTTTTCGAGGGCAATACTACGATCTCATCGCCTTTACGTATTACGCCGGAGGCAACGGTGCCGCAAAACCCTCTGAAATTCAGATTAGGGCGATTAACATATTGAACGGGATAGCGAAAATCGGAGTAATTACGGTCCTCGGTGATTTCTATATTTTCCAGCACAGACATTAAAGTCTCGCCTTCAAACCAGGTCATGTTTTTACCTTGATTGACAACATTATCGCCGTTCAGCGCCGAGAGAGGTAGGAATTGGAAATCCGCTGGTTCGAGTTTTTCAGAAAATTTCAGGTAGTCAGCTTTTATACTCTCAAAAATATCTTGCTTAAAACCCACCAGATCCATTTTATTTACAGCGACGATAAGATGTTTAATACCCAATAGCGAGGCAATAAAGCTATGTCGTTTGGTTTGAGTTTGAACGCCGTTTCGGGCATCGATCAAGATAATGGCAAGGTCGCAAGTGGATGCACCGGTTGCCATATTGCGAGTGTATTGTTCGTGACCCGGTGTGTCAGCAATAATGAATTTTCGCCTCGCGGTTGAGAAATACCTGTAGGCTACATCAATCGTAATACCTTGCTCTCTTTCCGCCTGTAGACCGTCTACAAGTAATGCGAGGTCTAATTTCCCTCCGGTTGTTCCAGACTTGACACTGTCAGCCTCGATGGCAGCCAATTGATCCTCATAGATCATTTTCGAGTCGTGCAAAAGTCGGCCTATCAGAGTGCTTTTGCCATCATCTACACTACCACAGGTAAGCAGGCGCAGTAATTCTTTGCGCTCGTGCTGTGCCAGGTAGGCATTGATGTCAGTGCTTATTAGTTCTGATTGGTGCGACATTGTGACGAGTGTCCTTGATGCTTCTGGGTTAAAAATAACCTTTTCTTTTTTTATCTTCCATTGAGCCGGCTTTGTCCGAATCAATAAGGCGGCCCTGTCGTTCTGAGCTAGTAGTAAGTAACATTTCTTGGATAATTTCAGGAAGGGTGGTCGCTGTAGAGTCAACGGCACCGGTCAGGGGGTAACAACCCAGGGTTCTGAAGCGGACGGTTTTTGTTTCAATCTTTTGGTTCTCAGTGATTGGCATTCGGTCATCGTCAACAAGAATATCTACGCCGTCAATATTCACTACCGGCCGTGGTTTGGCGTAATAAAGTGGCACTATGTCGATGTTGTTTAGATGAATGTACTGCCACACATCCAATTCGGTCCAGTTTGAAAGAGGGAATACACGAATGCTTTCCCCTTTATTAACCTTACCATTGTATATATTCCAGAGTTCAGGCCGTTGATTCTTTGGGTCCCAAACATGATTCTTATCCCTGAATGAAAAGACCCTTTCTTTAGCTCTAGATTTTTCTTCATCGCGCCGCGCACCACCAAATGCTGCGTCAAAGCCGTACTTATTCAATGCCTGTTTCAAGGCTTGGGTTTTCATTATGTCGGTATGTTTTTCGCTACCATGTACAAATGGGCTGATCCCAGCATCAACACCCTCTTGATTGGTGTGCACGATTAAATCCAGACCCAGATTCTTCCTTTGTTGATCACGAAATTCGATCATTTCATGAAATTTCCAGGTGGTATCGACATGCATAAGTGGGAAAGGCAAGCTCCCCGGGTAGAAGGCCTTAAGCGCCAGGTTTAACATTACAGTAGAATCTTTTCCAATAGAGTAAAGCATAACCGGCTTATCGAATTCCGCTGCTACTTCTCGAATGATATGGATACTTTCTGCTTCGAGTTGTTTTAAATGAGTTAAGCTATACTCTGCCATATTAAGTCAGTTCTGCGTTATTTTGAATTTGTTAATTTATTGGGAAATTGAATGATTATCGGATTGACGAACTGTGTGGGCTAGGTGGGGCATCATTGTTGCTGATAGTATTGGACTTGTCCAAACCAAAATCTTCTGCAAGTGCACCTTTCTGCTCTGGGTTCTGCTTTGCTGCGTAGTCTTTAGGCGGATTGAGACCGCTAGGCTCTTCGTTTCCATTGTTTTCAAATACTGATCCAGACTCAGCTGGCAGTAGTTTTCGTGCAACTTCATTTGAGCACAAATCTTGTGCTCCCGTTGCAAGGTGTTGATAGACCTCTCTATAACTTTCGGTCATATGCTGAACCAACTCAGCTGTCATACCGAAATGATCACTTACATTATTTCGGTAATCAGTGTGGCCCTCTTTTAAATCGAGTATTTGCTTCTCTAGTGCCTCTATACGTGAGGCACTAAGGTTCAACCTGCCGGCGAAGACTACTCCGACAACAATTCCACCAGCAAGACAACCAATTCCTACCAACCAAATTATCACTGCTTTTCACGCCTCGCTACAAGAGTTGCCCTCATATCTGCTTGATACTGCGACCTTTAGCAGAGCGTTGAGTATACCTCAGAACGCAGTCAATAGCATGAGGTGAAGGGGGTACGAATCCATCGAATCTAAAGCTTGATATACAGGTCTTACCTGGATGGCCTAGAATAGTCGTCCTTGAACTGCGCATGTACAGAAACGACCTAGCAATGAGTCTTACCCCAAACCAACGTTATCAGCAGGACCTGGATGCAAATCTCATTGATCCAGACAAAGCCCAGCGGTTCATGGTGAGCCATTTGCAACGCTTGTTTGATGAGTGCCTGGAATTTGGCGTGTGCAGTAACGTGAACAATAATCCGGTGGCCAGGTTTCTTAGACACTTCCAAAAAAGTAAAGCCGCTCCCAAAGGGCTGTATATGTGGGGCGGAGTAGGACGAGGGAAAACCTATTTAATGGACCTGCTCTATGAGTGCGTTCCTGCTGAAATGAAAACAAGAACACATTTCCATCGATTTATGCAGCAGGTTCACCGAGAATTGAATCAACTTCAAGGGCAGGAAAATCCTCTCCCGTTGGTGGCACGTCGAATAGCCGGGGAAACCCGGTTGCTGTGTTTTGATGAGTTTTTTGTATCCGACATCGGAGATGCCATGATCCTGGGGGGCTTACTGGAAGAGTTTTTCAACCTGGGGATGATATTGGTAACGACGTCTAATATTTCACCCGATTCACTGTATGAAAATGGCCTGCAACGTGATCGATTTATGCCTGTAATCGAGCACATCAAGCATAATATGCAGGTAGTTCGCTTAGAAGATGGCCCGGATCATCGATTGCGTAGGCTAAGAAAGGCGATGCTCTATCACTATCCATTAGGAGATGATACCGAAGCGCAGCTGCGTAGCAGTTTAATGACATTAGCCCCTGACCGAGCTGAAGCTGTCGAAGCAGATGTAATCGATATTCTCGGCCGACAACTGACTACGCGGTTTACTGCTGATGATGTAGTGTGGTTTGATTTCGATAACTTGTGTAATTCTCCACGCAGCGCCTTCGATTATGTGGAAATTTCTAAAATATATCATGCAGTGCTACTGGGCAATATGCCTCAGCTGGATTCCAGCCGAGAGGATCAGGCGCGTCGCTTTGTTTATCTTGTTGATGAGCTCTATAGCAGAAATGTGAAACTTATCTTAGCGGCTGAAGTTGCGCTGGAAGACTTGTATTGCGGAACGAAAGTGGTTTTCGAATTTGAGCGGACCAAGAGTCGCTTGCTTGAGATGCAATCTCACGAATACCTTGGGTTAGAGCATCGGACGTAGCTTAAACACCCGGTATTGGGATGTGCAACCGGGAAGCTATGGGGAATGTAAAAAAAGGGGCATGAGGGTGCTAAAATAGCCATTATTACTTGAATATTTATGGGCTCTTAGTTAGTATTCGCGCTCCTTGTACCAATGCCCCTCGAATGAGGGTGGATAGAGAGATGAAAACTTACAGCGCCAAGCCCAATGAAGTAGAGCACAAATGGCTTTTGGTTGATGCCGAGGGGCAGATTCTAGGCCGCATGGCCACCGCGATTGCGACTCGACTGCGCGGTAAGCACAAGCCCGAGTACACACCACATATTGATACCGGGGACTTCATCGTTGTAATTAACGCCGATAAAGTAAAGGTTACAGGTAACAAGGCAACTGACAAAATTTATCATGCTCATTCTGGGTTTCCAGGCGGATTGAAGTCCATTTCTTTTGAGAATTTATTGGATAAATCGCCTGAGAAGGTTGTAAAGCTGGCGGTGAAAGGAATGCTGCCTCGAACACCACTGGGGAGAGCCATGTTTAAGAAGCTGAAAGTTTATGCAGGAACTGCACACCCTCATGGTGCGCAGCAACCGGAATCAACCCAGATTACAGGGGCTAGCTAAAGTCTATGGCTACTATGCAATATTACGGCACCGGCCGACGTAAGACCTCCACTGCACGAGTTTTTCTTTCCAGCGGCAAAGGCGATATCGTTGTAAACAAGCGCCCACTAGATGGCTATTTCGGGCGTGAGGTAGCCCGAATGATAGTCAGGCAACCGCTCGAACTGGTCGAAATGACAGAGAAATTTGATATTTATGTAACAGTACGTGGCGGTGGCAGTTTTGGGCAAGCTGGTGCAATACGACACGGTATTACCCGGGCATTGATGGAATATGATGAAGAGTTGAGGCCTACGTTACGAGAAGCAGGTTTTGTCACGCGCGATGCGAGAGAAGTAGAACGCAAAAAAGTAGGTTTGCGGAAGGCTCGGAAGAAACCTCAATTTTCGAAACGTTAATAGGTTGCACTGAACTCAAATTAGCGCCGGCACCAGTTTGGAGTCAGGCGCTTTTTTATTGAAAATCTTGCTAAAATTAACTACTATTCAGCCGGTTTCACTGCCTTGAGATGAAGACATAAATCGAGTTCATTTGTTGAGGTATAGAGCCCCGCTAGAGGGCAAAAGCCTCTTTTGCAACAAGCACGCTCTTAAGGAGATAGCACGGTGACTGACGACAGTAAAAATGCTGGCCGCAGACGGTTTTTAGTGACATCCACCTCAGCGGTTGGTGCGGTTGGAGTGGTTGGGGCCGCAGTTCCTTTCGTGGGCTCCTGGAGCCCCAGTGCAAAAGCCAGGGCGGCAGGTGCCCCAGTTCGAATTGATATAAGCCGGTTACGGGCAGGGGAAATGCTGGGGCCAATCCCGGCTTGGCGCGGCAAGCCTATCTTCATCGTTAAGCGCAGCCCGGAATTACTTGATGCACTTAACGAAAATCCCGACCGACTGACTGACCCTAATTCTCTAGAGCCAGAGCAACCAGCCTACGCACAGAATGAAACTCGCTCTCGTACACCGGATGTGATTATCCTCGTTGGATTATGTCCGCATTTATTTTGTTCGCCAACTCCTCATATTGAACTTCGGCCTCAGGACTTTGATGCCGATTGGAATGGTGGTTTCTTCTGCCCCTGCCATGGCTCTCGGTTTGATTTGGCCGGCCGTGTATACAGTGGCTCACCCGCGTCCCGCAATATGCAAGTACCTCCTCACTCGTATGAGACTGAAAATATACTGGTGATAGGGGTCGACGAGGAGAGTGCAGCATGAGTAGTACAGAAAGCGATATGGAAAATTCCAACAAGCCCGGCAGGATTGTCTCGATGCTAATAGGTCTACGAGATTGGACTGATGCCCGCCTGCCGATAGTGACAGCTTGGGAAAAGCATATGAGCAAGTACTATGCTCCCAAGAATTTCAATTTCTGGTATTTCTTCGGCGTGCTTTCTCTGGTTGTGCTGGTAATTCAGTTGCTTACCGGTGTCTGGTTGACGATGAACTACACACCCAGCGCTGAAGCTGCTTTTGCTTCAGTTGAGTACATCATGCGCGATGTTGAATGGGGCTGGCTATTACGCTATTTACACTCCACCGGTGCTTCGGCATTTTTCCTGGTTGTGTATATACATATGTTTCGCGGTCTAATGTATGGCTCCTATCAAAAACCCCGTGAATTGGTCTGGGTATTCGGCATGGCCATCTACCTGATTCTAATGATGGAAGGATTCATGGGCTATGTGCTGCCATGGGGTCAAATGTCCTACTGGGGAGCGAATGTGATAGTTTCTCTGGCAGGCTCCATACCCATAATCGGTGAAGATTTACTGGTATGGGTACGGGGCGATTTTCTGATTTCCGATGCCACCTTGCATCGGTTCTTTGCGTTGCATGTGGTGGCATTACCGATTGTTCTGCTGGCGCTGGTCGTGCTTCATTTGCTAGCTCTGCATGAAGTAGGCTCCAATAATCCAGATGGCATTGATATCAAGAAAAACAAGGGTCCGGAGGGAATCCCACTGGATGGTGTGCCTTTTCATCCATACTACACCCTCTATCATGACCTTGGTGGTGTCGTATTATTTCTATTTGTTTTTTGTTTCATTGTTTTCTTTTCGCCGGAAATGGGTGGTTACTTTCTGGAGGTGGCCAATTTTCAGGAAGCCAATTCATTAAAGACGCCAGAACACGTGCCCCCTGTTTGGTACTACACACCTTTCTACTCCATGCTGCGTGCAGTTACCTACCCGCTATTTGGAATTGATTCAAAATTCTGGGGTATGCTAGTCATGTTTGGTGCCATAGCCATCCTGTTTGTGCTGCCCTGGCTGGACAGGAGTCCGGTTAGATCCATGCGCTACAAGGGCTGGTTCAGTCGTATAGCTCTACTGTTGTTTGTTGTCAGTTTTTTAATATTGGGCGTTTTGGGCACTCAATCTGTCAGCCCGGCTAAAACTCTGTTGGCCCAGTTGTTCACGGTTGTGTATTTTGGGTTCTTTTTTACCATGCCCTGGTATACCCGAAAGGAACAAACTACCCAGCCGCCGGAGCGTGTTACCGGTCGCTGGATTAGTATTCCTCAACTGATTGCCAGTATATTGCTAATTATCTTTCTCGTGGTGTTGCCGTTGCTGTTAGTTTCAGGTAGTGCCGAGGCATCAGAAGCGGGCAACCTAGACCTAGAGCACGTCACTACAGATTTTGATGATAAGGACTCTTTACAGCGGGGCTTTAAGTACTACATGAATTACTGTGTAAGCTGTCATGCACTGGGTTACGCACGATATGAGCGTACCGCCGATGACCTAGAAATACCCCATGATCTGGTTGTGGAAAACCTGATCTTTGATGGCTCGCTGATTGGTGATTTGATTGAAAACTCACTTTCAGAAGAAGATGCCAATAATTGGTTTGGGGGAGCACCACCAGATTTGACTCTTATTGGGCGAGTTCGCCATCCGGATTGGTTATATACCTATTTAAAGTCGTTTTACAGGGATGATAGCCGTCCATTTGGAACTAATAACAAGGTATTTCCGAATGTGGCGATGCCCAACGTCATGCAGCAGTTACAGGGTGATGTCTTATGTGATGATCATGGGACGGATGACCCTAGCAACTGTGATTTAAGCCACGTGTCTGGCACCGGATCCCTGAGTGAGACAGAGTTCGACGGGGTGGTAGCTGATATGGTTAATTTTCTTTACTACATCGGCGAACCCATTCGTGCCAGAAGGCAGGAGATCGGTATCTGGGTATTGCTATTTCTCGGGATATTGTATGTATTAGTTACGTTGCTAGGTCGAGAATTCAGGAAAGATTACCACTAAGGTTTTCTTCGACTTCGGTTCGATGTTTAATTATTTAGAATCAGAGGATTTAACATGGGTGTAGTAGCTAAAAGGTCCTCAATGACGTTTTATTCGGATGGAACCAGCCATTATAGCCATAGCGTGCGCATCGTATTGGCTGAGAAGGGTGTTACTGTTGAGACTATCGATGTGGACCCAAACAAAAAACCGGAAGATTTGGCTACGCTAAATCCTTACAATGCGCTTCCAACACTGGTCGACCGCGATCTCGTTCTTTATGAAGCGAGTATTATGATGGAGTATCTCGATGAGAGATTTCCACACCCACCGCTGTTCCCTGTGTATCCCGTGGCAAGAGCGCAGAGCCGCTTGTGGATGTATAGAATCAAAAGGGACTGGTGTGTCTTGGTAGACCCGCTAATGGCAAGCAAAGGTTCGGCTGCCCAGCTCGAGACTGCACGCAAAAATTTACGAGATAGCCTAGTTTCTATTGCACCAATTTTTGGTGAGAAGCCTTATTTTATGAGTGATGAGTTTACCATCGTCGACTGCGTTGTAACTCCCATTTTATGGCGTCTCCCCACAATGGGTATCGTTCTACCTAAGAACAAAAGCACGAAACCATTATTGGACTACAGGGACAGGTTGTTCGAGAGAGACTCTTTCGCTGCCAGCCTTTCTGAACAAGAAAAGGAAATGGTCTGAACAAGAGACTGTCGCCTTCTATAGGATAAGTCAGATGTCGATGAGTTCGAGCAGGCCGTTTATTATACGAGCCCTCTACGAATGGATTGTAGAAAACGCCTGCACGCCCTACATTCTTGTTAACGCCTTCGCTGATGATGTGGAAGTACCCCAGGAACATGTCAAGGATGGGCAAATAGTGCTCAATATTTCGCCTTCAGCAGTCGAAGCTTTAGTAGTTGAAAATAAAGCACTTGAATTTAACGGACGTTTCGCCGGCATACCAACCAGAGTATATGTTCCGATTACTGCAGTATTGGGGATTTATGCAAAGGAGAATAGCCAGGGAATGGTATTCGATAACGATGCCGGCAGCCACGAACCGCCGCCTGCACCTGATTCCGGCGGGGGCGGGCAAGAGAGTGATACGCAGAAAGCCTCTTCGTCGCTTAAGAACAAACCGGGTTTGCGGGTGGTGAAATAATTTCTCGGGTCTCGCAACGCCTGGAAGGTCTCGCAATTCGATAATTTACTGCGCTCTTTAGTTTATATACTCGAAGACTTTTACAACTCGAGTGACGCCGGATACATTTCTTGCCAAATTGGCGGCAGTATCGGCTTCTGGCTCACTAATCAGGCCCATTAGGTAGATGGCGCCATTTTCTGCGATCACTCTCACCTGATCAGACGGGACATCACCATTGGTCAGCATAAGTGTTCGCACTTTTGCGGCTATCCATGCATCGTTACTTCGTGAGAGCAGACTAATCTTGCCCACGACTTCCAGTTCGTTGTGAATGCGCTTGATCTTGGTGCTAGCTTGGCTCGCGATCTGGGCGGCTCTGCGCTTCAACGCATCAGATTGAACCTGACCTATTAACAAGACCACGCCATTGTGGCTGACCACACTAAAATTTGTCTGATTGAAATCAGTTTCCTGAGACTTCAAATTGACAGCCACTTTAAGCTCAATGGACTGATCTTCTACAACCGCCCCAGCAGTTCTTTCAGAAGGGTCTTCAGTAATACCCTGATCACCTGTTGTTCTTGTTAATATGGATGTGCACGAAGTTGTTAATAGCAGAAATGCAAAAAATGAGTATTTCAAAAACCTCATGGGTCTTCTCCTCCGAATAATTGAGTGTCAATCAAGTCACATAAACAATGAATGACCAGTAAATGAACTTCTTGAATGCGAGCTGTTGAATTCGATGGTATCCGTATTTCAACATCACCTTTAGTTACTACTTTTGCTATGTCCCCGCCATCCCTTCCGGTTAACGCCACAACTAACACTTGCCTGTTGTGAGCCGCCTTTATTGCTTCGATGACATTCGGAGAATTGCCGCTGGTTGAAATAGCGAGCAAGACATCGTCTGTTTGGCCTAATGCTGTTACCTGCTTGGAAAAAACTTCGTTGTAGCTATAATCATTTGCAATGGCTGTAAGGGTTGAGCTGTCCGTAGTGAGTGCTAGGGCCGGCAATCCTGGTCGCTCTCGTTCAAAGCGATTCAACAACTCAGCAGAAAAATGTTGCGCATCGCCTGCAGAACCTCCATTGCCACAACTTAATATCTTACCGCCGTTTAATAGGCATTCAACCATGGCATTGCCAGCCCCGATTATCGAGGGAATAACTACTGCCATCGATTCTTTTTTAGCCTCGATGCTTTGCTGAAAATGGTTGTTGATTCTTTCCTGCAATTCCATCTATCTTCATTCCGTGCAAAATATACTTTTATATCGGCACATGTAGTCATAATATGTGCTCTATTTTCAGCGTCTTATCGACCTACTACGCTTAGCCTAATTAATGAATTAGAAAAAAGCGTTTTTATCCATGTGATATCGAAACCTGATCTAGGCTGCAGAGGGTGTATGCCCAAAACATTAAAATGACAAATCCAGTTGCTATATTTGTCATGGCTCATCAAATAATGCTGAGCACAGCGCTTAAGTCTCACCTGCTTACCTATTGTAACGCTTTCTACTGCTGAACCAAAAAACGTCGTTTTGCGATACCTTGCCTCTACGAACACTAATTGTTTTTTATCAGTCATAATAAGATCAATTTCACCAGCGCGACAATGGTAGTTTTTTGTTATTGATTTCAAACCCTGTGATTGAAGAAATTTACTTCGAAGAGCCTCCTATTGCTTGCCAAATTCTCTGGTACTGAACGGGGCAAAATGCTGTATAAAATCACATCCTTGTGATTGTGCCATGTGATGAATAGTTTAGATGGATAAAGGAGGGCCGTATTTAGTCGGTCATTCAATCGCGGTAGCTAGTCCGTCAACAAACCGCGCTGCTTGTAACACGCGTTGAATACGCTGATCACTCATGGATAAACTCCCGGTTGTGCCTTGCAGCGCATTGAGTTTGCCATTAGCCAATTGTTGCAGTCGAGGGTAAATTCGGAAACTATCCATGCCCATGGCGCGCAATCGTTGCAGAGGTCCTTGCGAGAAGCGTAAATTATTTGCAATATCGACTTTCACTGGATCTGTTTCATCCAGGATCCAGGGTGCATCAGTAAAAATAATACCATTCAGGTCACGGTTTTCACTCTGGTTTGGGAATCCGCCGTATATTGAAGGCATAGCATAAACTGGAATGTCACCTGCAAAATGAAATGCTAGCGTAGGTTTCAATTGCCGCCCCTGCAACGGGTTGGCAATTAGAAAGATGAAATCAATATCATTGCGCCGGCGCGGGATGAATTCGACGGTGCTTCGCGGCAATAAACCCATCAGCCTGGAAGCTCTGGCTTCACTCGAATCGATAGCCATTAATTGCTTTATTACATCGGAGTAATCACTATCTCCTGAAAAAGCGGCAGTCGAAACCAGAGTTCCTCCGAGGCGCTCCCATTCATTGGAGAATATTGATTGCAGTCTTTGGTCGTCATTGCTGCGCGGTGTCACTATTGCCGCATTTCTGTGTCCTGCCTGCCAGGCCATGCTGGCGGCTTGAATAATCTCGTCTTCAGGTGCCAAACCAAACTGGTAGAGATTTACAGGTGTATACTTAGTGCTGTCTGCATAATTAAGGGCTAGCGTGGGCACAGGTAAATCAGGACGTTGTTGCAATTGATTAACCAGCTCTTTATCCAATGGGCCAATGATCAAGTCAGGGCCAAGTGCGACCGCATTGTCATAGAGCGGATTTACATTTGCCGAATTGCTGCTATCGATAATTGTGATGCGTGGTACTTCACGGCTTACACTCAGCGCCTGGTAGTAGGCGCTAAAAAACCCTTCCTGTATCGCATTGCCTGCCTGATTCTGCAATGGCAGTAAGAGCACGATATGCTTAGGGCGTTGGTCCCAGATTAGTTGCAGTTCAAGTAATGAGCCGGGTAATGCCAATGCTGTTGGGTGGCGCGCCCAAACTCGTCGCCAACGTGCAATCGCGTCTAGCTGCGCTTTTATACTGTGTTGTTCTTCATCTATCACCTTAGCAAGTTCAATCCAGCCCAGGCTATTGTATGAGTCTGCACTACCGGCCATGTCGTTCAATTCTGATTGATCAAGCTGTTGCAGTGAAGCCCATATGTCGTCATGCAAACCCGGCAAGTTTGATGTATCGACAGCTGTTGGTAAAACCATGAATGTTTCAAAAGCAGCTTTCGCTTGATTGGTTTCGCGTAGGGCATTCGCTTGTAAGTGAATGAGCCGGGTATTCAACAGGGAATCTTTAACGTCAGTATTTATTAAATTACTGGTTAACCAGTCCATTGCAGCCTGAGGTTGGTTCTGGCGCAGAGCAATATCAGCTTGTATCAAGGCGATTCGATATTGCAGCCGGGAAGGTAGCCGTTCAGCTTGGTTAATGCGAGCAATAGCCGCTGGGGCCTGCTCTGATTGTTCGGTTTGCAACATAAGCTCTATTGCAGTGACTAGTGCCACCTCAGCTGCCGGGGAGGGTAGAGTTTGGGCGCTGGCCAGTAAGCCTTCGATAGAGGTTGGTTCTGGTGCAGCCACTTGCGAAATTACTTGCACTGGGGCTGGGTCGGAGGCGCAGCCTGCCAGCCCCAAGGCTACAGTGGCTAAAAGCGAAAGACAGTATGTTTTTAAAGGTAGTGGCATAGTCTGCAGAAATAATGCTGTTGTAAAAGTGAGCCGATGATTCAGTAGATTAATACAGTTCGAGAAGGTCGGCAATTATTTGTCGAATTTATTCTTCACCCTGATGGTTAATAAAGAGAGGTAACATTGGTTGCTATGATGGATAATAAAGCCCCCTGCAAATAAGCAAACCAGACTGGGTCGTATTTTAAATTAAGATGATAAGCGTCAGTGATCAGATAGCTTCGCTTTACATTGTAGCTACTCCTATAGGCAACCTGCAGGATATTTCTTCGCGTGCTATCGAAGTATTGCGAGGCGTGGATCTAATAGCCGCCGAGGATACCCGGCATAGTGCAGTATTATTGCAACAGTATAATATTAGAACTCCGCTAAAGTCCTATCATGACTTCAGTGGCAATGGGCAGGTTGAGAACCTAGTTGAGCGGATCCAGCAAGGTCAATCAGTTGCGCTTATCTCGGATGCAGGAACGCCGCTTATATCAGATCCAGGTTATAGGCTGGTTAAAATTGCCCGGGCGAAAGGAGTTGCTGTTACGCCAATACCGGGTGCTAGTTCAGTAATCGCCGCTATAAGTGTGGCAGGTTTAGCAAGTGATAAATTTATCTTTGAAGGCTTTTTACCTGCTAAATTCACCGCCAGGAAAAAACATCTGGAAAGTCTTATCTCTGAAATCCGAACACTGGTGTTCTTCGAATCACCCCATCGTATAGTGGCAAGTGTGAAAGATTTTCTATCGGTGTTTGGGGAAGACAGGCAGCTCTTCATTGCTCGTGAAATAAGCAAAAAATTTGAGACTTTCCATTTGAGTAATCTAGTGGAAAGTGTGGCGTGGCTGGAGCAAGATAACAATCAGCAGAGGGGCGAGTTCGTACTGGTACTGGAAGGAGCCGACCTTGCGAACGCCGAAGTGCTAAACCAACAAAAAGCATTGAAAATCGTCAATTTGTTGCAAACAGAGATGCCGATGAAGAATGCTGTAGCACTCGCTGCCCAAATCACTGGCGCGAGGAAAAATGCAGTCTATAAAGCGGTACTTGCGAAACAAGGCTGAGTCTTGGTTATTTTATCCGGGGCAATCCAGTATTTTATGGAAGATATGTTGTTGCAAGTCACTAAATAATTTTACTTCTCATTCAACGAAGATCATAGTTAACTAATAAGTATTGGAGCTCTGATCGCGATGTGGACGCTTACGATGTTATATATACACGATAACAAAAAAATGAAAAGAAAATTAGTGATACTAACCGCGATTGCAGCGGCCACAGTGTTCAGTTCGCTGGCTCAATCTCAGAATTCTGGGCGGACTGAGCGTCACAATCTGGCCCAGGCTGCTGCTTATAAAGCGCTATACACCTGCAGTGGCATCTTTGATGCCGATCTCAATGCCGAGCGACTTCAAGCTGATATCTTTGATGGTGCTGGAAGTTCCACGCGTGATGCTATGGCTCATATGACACCGCATATCGATTTTGAAAAAAGGTTGGTATCGGTTAGCTATGTTGACAACATGCCGCCACGCATAGCCGCTTGGCGCCCTCATCTGGGATGTGCCCAACTTCCTATTGGTGCGGGATTTGAGGCGGTAGCTCAATTACCACGCTTACCCACACACTTGGAGAGACCTGACTTCGATAACGAGGATTGGCCACAGGGTGATAGAAATGCCGAGGCCGATTTGCCATCCTCCCAACATGCCAAATTAAGCAGTGTTTTCGATAGCGCCTTTAGCGATGCCTATGGCGGTGTTATGTGGGGCCTAGTCGCCGTAAAAGACGGCAAGATAGTGATGGAACGCTATAGCCGTGGCTATGATATGCATACACCTCAGAGAACCAACTCAATGGCAAAGAGTCTGGCCGCGACGTTGGTTGGTGCGGCGGTGCATCAGGGCGTTCTGGATATATATGCACCCGCACCGATTCCTGAATGGCAAGGCACGGGTGATCCACGTGGCGCTATTACCATTAATAATTTACTCAACATGGCCAGTGGCTTGTACACCGAAGGCAATGGTAATCCACAATCCCTTCTCTATTTTGGTGGCGCGGCAGCGACGGAACGATCTGCAGTGAATATTTTAGATTCTATGCCAGGCGAGCGTTGGGTGTATGCTGGTTCGGATACGATACTTAGCTTGTATGCGCTACGTTCAGTGCTGCAGGACGAAGAGGAGTATCTGCGTTTTCCTTTTGAAGAAGTAATGTGGAAAATCGGCATGACCCGCACCACCCCTGAAACAGACTGGGACGGTAATTTCATGATGTCAGGGCAGCTTTGGAGCACTGCACGGGATTTTGCAAGGTTTGGATTATTGTACTTGAATGACGGTGTGTGGAATGGAGAACGAATTTTACCTGTCGGATGGAATGAATATGTATCCACACCGGCCCCAGCACAACCCCCAGTTGGACGCTATTCTGATGGCAATGGCTACGGAGCGCAGTTCTGGCTATACAGTGAGGAATTGGGACATTCAGTGAACTTCTACACAGCAAGAGGTGCTCGCGGCCAGTTGGCGATGATTTTTCCGGGAGAAAATGTGGTGATTGTGCGTCGTGGCTTCGACGCCTCCGGTAGTAGTTCATTTCGCGCTGCTGAATTTGCTGTCGATGCTATTGCGGCGCTCACTGCTGAATAGGATTATGGCACCAATCTTGCCAAGTTTTATCTTTCTGGAGCCTGAAAGATCTAGCCTCAATTAAATTTTTGCTATAAACACACTTGAATTGGTGAATCGTCTCCATTAGGCTTGACCCAAGTCAGCCGGGCAATTGCTGTTTTCAATTCTTTACTTACCGGTATTCGGTAAATGAGGAGGAAGACAGAGGAAAGTCCGGGCTCCAAAGAGCAGGGTGCCAGGTAACTCCTGGGGGGTGTGAACCCACGGCAAGTGCAGCAGAAAAGAAACCGCCCGAACTCGCAAGAGGTCAGGTAAGGGTGAAATGGTGCGGTAAGAGCGCACCGCGCGGCTGGCAACAGTTCGTGGCAAGGTAAACCCCACCCGGAGCAAGGCCAAATAGGAATCTAATAGTGTTGCTCGCGCTGGATTCGGGTAGGCCGCTACAGGCCTGTGGTGACGCAGGCTGCAGATGAATAATTGTCCTCGACAGAACCCGGCTTACAGGCTGACTTACTTCTTTTTCTTTTCCCTCCATCCTTTTAGCGCCTAAATAAGGCGCTAGGATCCGTTGTGCGGGATCAATCACTGACAAAAATCACATAAATAGTGCTTGCATAGGGGTATTTGTGGCCCTATAGTGTGTTCTTGTGGCGAAAAGTGGGTTTAAGTGGTGATTTTAGCAAGCCTGCCCGTCAACTGAATTTGCCGAAAACAGTGGGGGCAACAAGTGTTTCGCGGCATTAATACCATCAATCTTGATGCGAAAGGGCGCATGGCCATGCCAGCGCGATATCGTGAGCAGCTGATCAGTCACTGCGGCGGCCACCTTGTGGTCACGATTGATACTAACAATCGTTGTCTTCTTCTTTATCCGCTGCAAGAGTGGGAACACATAGAGCGCCAAATAGAATCGCTTCCCAGTTTTGATCCCATGTTTCAGAAGGTCAAGCATCTACTGATCGGCCACGCTAATGATCTTGAATTAGACGGTAGTGGTCGAATTTTATTGCCACAGGAATTACGTTTTCACGCACAACTTGAAAAACATGTCTGCCTTATTGGTCAGGGTAAAAAGTTGGAGATTTGGAGTCAGGATATTTGGGCTGGCCAGAGAGATCAATGGTTATCAGAGTCCTCCACAAAGGGGGAGCTGCCGGAAAAATTACAAACCTTGTCACTGTAAAGTTGAGCCAGCTTATGCCTGCACATTCGCAGCATGAAACCGTGTTATTAAATGAGGCAGTAAACTCAGTGTTTGTGGATGAACAGGGTTTCTATATTGATGCAACTTTTGGCCGGGGTGGACACAGTACCGAACTACTAAGGCGATTGGGGGCAAAGGGAAGTTTGTTAGCTATTGATAGGGATCCGGAGGCTGTACTGGCGGGGGCTGAGGTAGTGCAGACTGATGAACGTTTTCGAATAGTGCAAGCAGCGTTCTCGCAAATTGAAGAGATAGCAACACTGGATCACGCAGCGGGAGCAGTAAGTGGAATACTCTTCGATCTTGGCGTTTCATCGCCCCAACTGGATGCAGCCCAGAGAGGGTTTAGTTTTACCCATGACGGGCCTTTGGATATGCGCATGAATCCCGCTGAAGGGATTAGCGCAGCACATTGGATAAAGAGTGCTGGTGAGAAAGAAATTGCCGATGTGCTGTATCAACTGGGCGAGGAAAGACACTCTCGCCGCATATCCCGCGCCATTGTAGCAGCGAGAATTGAGGAAGAGATACTAACTACGGGTCAATTGGCAAAAATTGTAAAGCAAGCAAACCCGGCCTGGGAAAAAGGTAAACATCCAGCGACCAGAGCATTTCAAGCGATACGCATTTTTATCAACAGCGAGTTGGTAGAACTTGAAGCGGGATTGGAGCAAGCGCACAAATTATTAAAGGTTGGAGGAAGGTTGGTGGTAATCAGCTTCCATTCGCTGGAAGACAGGATAGTCAAGAAATTTATCTCAGTGCAGACTAAGGGGGATAACTTTCCCCGCGATTTACCTGTGACATTCTCTGAATTGAGCCCAACACTAAAATCGATTGGCAAACCGGTAAGGGCACAGGCAGATGAAGTTCGGAGAAACCCGCGAGCGAGAAGCGCGATTATGCGAGTTGCAGAAAAGATTGCCTAAAACAAAATTGCGTGGATAAGGATAATGGGTACAGCAATAAAAA